>CANHTA010000008.1 GCA_947463135.1 Gemmatimonadota bacterium | reverse complement strand
GCAATCGCGCCGCGCGAGATCGGATCGCGACATGCGCGCGGTGATCGTGTCGGCGATGAAGTCGGCTTCGTCGCGCTCGTCGAGGGTCTCAACCAATGTGACCGTCTCACCGGCCGGGCGTGTGGCCCGCAGCGTCTTACCGCGCCGCTCGGTGTTCTCGGCGATCACGGCGTTGGCGAGCGCGAGGATATTGGGCGTCGAGCGGTAATTCTCCTCCAGACGTACAACGCGCGCCCCGGGGAAGGCACGCTCGAAGTCGAGGATGTTCCGGATATCGGCACCGCGCCACCCGTAAATGGACTGGTCGTCGTCGCCGACCACCATCACGTTGCGATAGCCTCCGCCCATGAGCTGCACGAAACGGAACTGCGCGGCGTTGGTGTCCTGATATTCGTCTACCAGCACATATTTGAAGCGACGCTGGTAGTGCGCCCGCAACGCCTCGTCCTGCTCGAGCGCACGGACAGGGAGTACGAGCAGATCGTCGAAGGTGACGGCATTGGCCTGCTGCAGCGCGTGCTCGAGATCAGTGTACACGCCGGCGACGGCGGTGGTGAAGGTGTCGCGGGCGGTGCGGGCATATTCGCTGGGCGACACGAGCGCATTCTTGGCGCTGGAGATCGCGCTCAGGATCGCCTTCGGCGCGAACTGCGTGGGGCTGAGCTTGCGACGCTCCATGACGCGCTTGACGGCACCGATGGTGTCGTCTTCGTCGTAGATCGTGAAGTTCTGTTCGCGTCCCACAATGGGCGCGACGCCGCGCAGCATGCGCGCGCCCAGGGCGTGGAAGGTGCCGCACCACATGCCCTTCGGTTCGTGACCGAGGAACTTGGCGATGCGCGCCCGCATCTCGCCGGCCGCCTTGTTGGTGAACGTGACCGACAAGATCTCGTGGGGCGCCACGCCGCGATCACCGATGAGCCGGGCGATGCGCGTGGTCAGGACTCTGGTTTTGCCTGAGCCCGCACCGGCGAGCACGAGCGCCGGGCCATCGTCATGGAATACGGCCTCGCGCTGGCCCGGATTCAGGCCCCGCGTGAGTGCTTCGAGATCGAGCGCGGGCGCCGCAGGCACCGCGTCAAACAGGGAACCGGACCAACCCGTCATCGTCATCCGTTCAAGATAACGTCGAACGCCGCTCCGCGGTCGGTGTCGGTAAGGACCAGCGTCCCCTCGTGATTCTCCTGCACGATGCGCCGCGCGAGCGACAGCCCGATGCCCCATCCGCGATCTTTGGTGGTGAAGCCGGCGTCAAAAATGCGCTTGCGCAACTTACGGGGAATGCCGGGTCCGTCGTCCTGCACGCGAATGCGCACACCGCCTTCAGGAAGCGGGACCGCCGACACCACCACCTCGCCGTCGCGACCCGCGAGGGCGTCCATCGCATTCTTGATCAGCACTTCCAAGACCCATTCCAGCAGCACCTTGTCGCCACGGGTCGTCAGCGGACCCCCGGGGTGCTCGCTGCGAATGCGGACGGTGCGCGCGAGGGTGGGCGCACGAGCGGCAAAGTACGATGCCAGTCGATCGACGAGGGCCGCGCAATCGACCTGTTCGTCGCGCGGCGGACGACCGATCCGCTCGAAGCGATGCGACACCCGCTCCAACCGTTGTAGATCCTGCTCCATCGCGTCGACGGCACGGGTTGCACCGGCCGTCGTGACCATGTCGCGCAAGAGTTCGATCCATCCGGCCATAGCCGAGAGCGGCGTTCCGAGCTGATGCGCCGCCTCGCGTGCCATGCCGGCCCAGACCTTCTCGCGATCGGCCCGCCCTCGTTCGACGAGCGCATAGATGCCGAAGGCGACGAGTAAGCCGATGCCGATCGCCTGCAGCACGGGAATGATCTGCAGGCCGCGCACGATCGGGCTGTCGCCGTAGTGCACGCCACCCACCCCGGGCTGGAGGATGGGGGCATTCTGCTGATCAAGCTCGCGCACAAACGCCTGCGTACGCTCGCCGTCGAGGGGTTCGCTGAATGGCAAATTGGCGACAGCCGACACGCGCCCATCGGGATCGGTGATCACCAGCGGCAACCCCGACTCGCGAATCTGGCGTGCGAGCTCAAGCAGCGTAACGGTTGGATCGTGGGCCGCACTGGTGTCCTGCAGCGCCCGAAAGATCCGGGAGTACATCTGCCCCTGTCCGGCGGCGGCAACGCGAAGCTCACGCACCACCTGCTGCGTGTAGACGACGTACCAGATGAGCAGCCCCAGCACGCCGACCACCATCACAACCACAGGCCAGCGGCGACGACGCATGGTTGGCGACGCTTACCGCAGTTCAGCGCGACCGAGGTACGGTTGCAGTGCCTCGGGAATACGGACCGAGCCGTCGGGCTGCTGGTGATGTTCGAGCAGACTGGCAATCACGCGGGAGAACGCGAGCGCCGATCCGTTGAGCGTATGGACGAGCTTCGGTTTCTCGCCCGGCGCGGGGCGAAAGCGAATGTTCGCGCGACGCGCCTGGAAGTCCGTGAAGAGGCTGCAGCTGGAGACCTCGAGCCACTTGCCGACGCCAGGCGCAAAGACTTCGAGGTCATAGGTCTTGGCACTCGAAAAGCCCGTATCGCCGGCCGCCAGCAGGACTACCCGATACGGCAGCTCGAGGCGCTGCAGGATGGTTTCAGCCTGGCCAGTGAGCAGCTCCAGCTCTTCGAGCGAGGTGTCGGGATGGGCGTAGCGCACCAACTCGACTTTGTCGAATTCGTGCACGCGCAGCAGCCCGCGCGTGTCCTTGCCGGCCGCCCCCGCCTCACGACGGAAGCAGGCGCTGAAGGCACAGAAGCGCTTCGGCAACTCAGTCGCGTCGAGGATCTCGTCGCGATAGAGATTGGTAACCGGGACTTCGGCGGTCGGGATGAGGAACAGCTCGTCTTCGGTAACGGCGTAGGCATCTTCCTCGAACTTCGGAAAGTTGCCGGTGCCGGTCATGGACGCGCGGTTCACGACGAGGGGGACCCACGTTTCCTCGTAGCCGTGTTCGTCGGTGTGAATGTCGAGCATCATGTTCATCAGGGCACGCACGAGACGCGCGCCACGGCCGCGATACACGATGAAACCCGAGCCACTGATCTTGGCGCCACGCGCGAGGTCGATCATCCCGAACGCTTCGCCCTTGTCCCAGTGCGGCACGATGGACGCATCGGGGGTGCGTGGGGTGCCCCAGCTGCGCACGACCGTATTGGCCGTCTCATCGCCCTCGGGGACGTCCGGCAGCGTGATGTTCGGCAGCTCGTAGAGCATGACCGACACGGCGGCCTCGGTTTCGGCGCGACGCTGCTCGAGCGTTGCGATCTGCTCGCCGATAGCCCGTCCTTCCGCCATGAGTTCGGTGGCGTCTTCGCCCGCCTTGCGACGCTGTCCGACCTCCGCGGTCACCTTGTTCCGACGCGCCTGCTGGGCCTCGAGCTCGGTGATCGCGGCGCGGCGCTCTCGCTCGAGCGTCTCGGCGCGGTCGAGCATGGGCCCGAGTTCAGCGAGCTTGCCGCGACGGCGCATGCCGTCGCGCAGATGCTCGAGCTGGTCGCGCAACAACCGGATATCGTGCATACGAAAAATCAGTTCTTCGGGATACCAACAGTGAGCGCGCGGAAGCCGCAATTGCGGTTGACCAACGAGCCGAACACGATACGACGCTCTGCGGCGATGATGCTGTCTACGACCATTTTGGCGTAATACGGCTCACCGTAAATGCAGCCGGAGCCCGGCAATTGCAGCACGACGGTTTCACCGATCCCCACAACGAGTGCGGAATCGATGATGTATCCCCGATCGGGCGCACGGGCGAGGGCGCTGTACGCGCTGGTGGACTTGAGCATCCCCACACTGGTGACTCCAGCCGGTGGCAGGGGGACCACCAAGCGGACCGGCAGGAGCTTGACCTTGTTGTCGGGGGTGAGGTCGAACGCCACGTCAATATTGACGCCGCCGTTGAGCAGGAGCTGTGGCCGAGCAAGACGCTCGGAGGTGAACTGGTAGGCGGCCGGAAGCGATGCGGACGTGCCTGAGAGCGCGAACACGCTGTGATTGCGCGCGGTGTTCTCAGACGACGCCGGCATCAGCATGCTGTTGGTATCGCCGCAGGCGGTACCAGCAACCGCCATGACGATCAGGGCAGAAAACGACAGGGCGCGCCGAGCGACTCGAGGCGCGCCGAGGAGACGTGCGTGCAGGGTAACTCCCATGGTCGGAAGCGAAGGCAATACGTGGAAGGAGGTTACCGCTCAACCCGTGTCTGGGCAAGCGCATACCGGCCCGCGGATGCAGTTCGGGGCCACGTCGCTTGACTTCACCCCGCTCGGCAAGCAGCGTTCCGCCATGCCGACCATACGTGACCTCGTCAGTGCCATACGCCGCCGGAATGGGGTTGATGCCGCCCTCATTCTGGGGCGCGATGGGCTCTTGATTGACGGCGCTACCGATCCCGTGCTCGACCCCGACAGCCTGGCGGCACATGTGCCGTCGCTGGTACAGGCGGCCATTGAGATGGGGACGGCGGCCAGTCGTGGAGAGTTCGCGCTGATGGTCCAGGAGTACAGCGCGGGCACCCTCGTGATTACCGCCGTTTCGCCGCACGCGTTCCTGCTGGTCGTGCTACGCCCGGACGGCGACCTGGCCGAGCTCGTGTACGATCTCCGTCGATTCCGGGCGCAGATCGCGGCGCTCGTCTGAGCACGAACCCGTCGGTGCCCATCACGGTGCCCTCGTCGCCTCCGCATCTGGCGCCCGCGGTAACGGCGCCTGACGCTGGCAAGACGGTGTTGGTGGTGGACGACGAGCCGCACATCGGACGGATCATCCGGATGCGATTGGAGCAGGCCGGTTACCACGTGCTGCTGGCCGAGCGAGACACGGAGGCCTTCGCGCACCTGGCTGCGTCGCCCTCGATTGCCCTGCTGGTGCTGGATCTGATGCTGCCGGGCATGTCCGGCACCGAGATCCTGAAACAGCTGCGCCGCGACCCACGGTGGCATGCCCTGCCCTGCATCGTGCTCACGGCCGCCGGGGAGGACGCACAATTGCATGAGGTCGACGCCCTCGGGGTATCCGAGATCATGACCAAGCCGTTCAGCCCGCGTCGCCTGCTGGAGCGGGTTCGCACGTACACCGACACGGTGCCGGGAGTACCGGCGCAAGAGGACGTTTGATGACTGTGTGGAATGTAGTTCTAGCCGGCGGCGTGGGGTCACGCTTCTGGCCGCTCTCGACACCGGAGCGTCCCAAGCAGCTCCTCCCGCTGATCAGTGATGCCCCGATGTTGCAGGACACGCTCCACCGCATGCGTCCGTTGGCGCCCCTGTCGCAGACGCTGGTGCTGACGAACGCGTCGCTGCGCGATGCGGTGTTGGCCATGGAGCCCGACTTACCCCCGGAGAATGTGATTGCGGAGCCACGGCCGGCCGGCACCTGTGCCGCGCTGGCGTGGGCAGCGCAGGTCATTGCGAAACGTGCTGGCGACGACGCGGTGATGGTGTGCGTCCACGCCGACTGGGCGATTGGCGATGTCGCCGCCTACCGGGCGACGTTGGCCAACGCCGCGCGCGTGGCCCGTACGGAACGGGCGCTGGTCACCGTGGGCATCGTGCCCTCGCGCCCGGACACAGGGTTCGGCTACATCCAGCCTGGCGACGCGGTGGGCGATGGGGTGCGGCGGGTGGCGCGCTTTATCGAGAAGCCGAACCGCGAGCGTGCGGCGCAGATGGTGGCCGACGGGTTTTTGTGGAATTCGGGGATCTTCGCATGGTGCGTGGGGGATCTCCTCGGCGAAATCCGTGCCCACACACCTGAAGTACAGCCAGCGCTGGCAGCGTCGGGCGATGATCTGACCGCGTTTTTTGCGAACGTGACGTCGGTGGCGATTGACGTGGGGGTGTTGGAGCGCAGTCACCGGGTGCTGGTGCTACCTGGCCAGTTCGGGTGGGATGACGTGGGCACGTGGGCCGCGCTGCACCGTGTGCGCGAGCGTGATGCCCAGAACAACGCCATGCTTGGCCCCACGTTCGCACTGCAGGCTTCAGGGAACGTGGTGCATGCCGACGGCACCCGCGTGGTGCTCTACGGCGTAGACGACCTGGTGGTGGTCGCGCGCGAGGGGTTGGTGATGGTGACCACGCGTGAAAAGGCCGCTGACCTCAAGACGTTGCTTGATGCGTTGCCGCCCGAGGTGCGGGGGCCGTGATTGCGCTCTACGATGACGCCGTAGCGCGGCGGTTTGAACCGTTCGCCACCAGCCGGCCGCTGAGTGAGATGCGCGCGGGCGCCCTGCTGATTCGCGAGCGGTGGGAGATGGTGCTCGGGGTGGAGAGCGGTGGATTCGTATCGGCGCCCCATCTGCATGGATTCGCGGAGTTCGGTGCGCCGCCCTGCGTGAACGGGCAGCCGCTGACCGCCGGCTCGTGGTTGGTGAACGCCCGCGCGCTGCCCTTCCTCGACGGCCCCGCGATTGATGCATCACCCACGGCACTGGTGGTGACGATCAATGGTCGGATTGCGGCCATTCGCCTCGACGCTGATCTTCGCGAGGTGCGCACGGTAGCCGCCTTGGCCGATGGCTCGCACGTGCTGGTCCATGACCGTGCCTTGCCGGATGGGACGGGTGATGAAGCCGAGGCGCTCGAACTCGACGGCGTGTGGCTCGACGAGATCTGGGATCTTATCGACACGCTGCAGCCACTCCTGCGGCGTGATATCCCGGCGCTGGCCACCCGGCTGCCGGTTACCACGCTTACCGGCAGCAGCGGCGAGGCGCCCACGGTGCTCGGCGCGCATATGGTGTACGTGGAAGCGGGTGCCACGGTCGAACCGATGTCGGTGTTCGACACGAGCGCGGGGCCGGTATTGTTGCGTCGCGGTGCGCAGGTGCAAGCCTTCACCCGCGTGATCGGCCCGTGCTACGTGGGCCATGACAGTATCGTCACGGCCGATCGCATCGCCGGCTCGTCCATCGGCGACGCCTGTCGTGTGCACGGCGAACTATCGACCTCAATCTTCATCGGTCACGCGAACAAGGGGCACGACGGCTTCGTAGGTCACTCCATTTTCGGTCGGTGGGTAAACCTCGGTGCGGGAACCATCACCAGCAATCTGAAGAACACGTACGGTACCGTGGCGCTTTGGACCCCCGACGGTGTGCGCGACAGCGGGCTGCAGTTTCTGGGAACGATGTTCGGTGATCATGTGAAAACCGGCATCGGCCTACGCCTCACGACGGGCTGTGTCCTGGGCGCCGGGGCGAACGTGTTCGACACGATGCCGCCGAAAGTGGTGGCGCCGTTCTCGTGGGGCGCGCGCGCGCCATACGAACGGTTCGATGCACTCAAGTTCGTGCAGACGGCCGAGCGCATGATGGCGCGGCGCGGTATTGCTCTCGATGAACACGGCCAGAGGTGGTGGACCCATCTGCATGCGCGGTGCGCCGCCGACGGCCGCTGGCCGCGGTGATGCGCTCGTCTGTTTGGCGCGAATGCTTCGGGTAACGGTTCTCGGGAGCGGGAGTCGCGGCAATGCCATCCTGATCGACGGCACGGACGGCGCGGTGTTGGTTGATGCGGGGTTCGGTCGGCGCTCGCTGGTACGACGGTTGAAGGCGGTGCAACGGCAACCGGAAGAGATCAGCGCGCTGCTGCTGACCCACGAACACACCGATCACGCGAGCGGCGCCGCGGCGGCGAGCGCGCACTGGGGCTGGCCAATGTATGGATCGGCCGGAACCATCGACGCACTGGGATTCGGTGGTGGTACGGACGTCTCATCGCCTGATGTGCGTCTGTTTGCAGCCGGGCGCCCGACGTCGATCGGTGGCTTTCTTGTAGAGACGACGCCGGTGCCGCATGATGCGCGAGACTGCCGTGCCTTGGTCGTCACCGACGTGCGAAGCGGCGCGCGCGCTGGGATCGCGATGGACGTGGGCCACGTTCCGGACACCCTGCCCGTTGCCTTCGAGCGATTGGACCTGTTAGTGGTCGAATCGAATCACGACGAGGCGATGCTCGCGCGCGGTCCGTATCCGTGGTCGCTGAAAGAGCGGATTCGCGGAGGGCTGGGACATCTCTCGAACGGCGCGGCCGCCGCGTTCGTGAGTGCCTGTGCGCATCGCGGGCTGCGTGGGGTGTTGCTTACGCACCTGAGCGAGACCAACAACCTGCCCTCGCTGGCGATCGAGCGGACGCGCGAGGCGCTTCGCCGGGCGGGATGGACACGTGACGCCCTGTCGGCAGCGTCGCAACAGCTCCCGCTGCCACCGATGACCTCAGAGGCGCGCTGAGGTGCAACGACAAAACGGGCGCCCGTTCGGGCGCCCGTTTGTTTCCTTCGACTGGCTGAACGGCTTAGTACATGCCGCCCATGCCGCCGCCGGGGCCACCGTGGCCACCAGCAGCCGGCGCAGCCGCTTCCTTCTTCTCAACGATGAGCGCTTCCGTCGTGAGGAGAAGTCCGGCGATCGACGCGGCGTTCTGCAACGCCGTGCGGGTCACCTTCGTCGGGTCGATCACGCCGGCCTGCACGAGGTCTTCGTACACATCGGTCAGCGCGTTGTAGCCGAAGCTGGTTTCCTTCGCCGTACGGATCTTCTCGACAACGATGGAGCCTTCACCACCAGCGTTCTGGACGATCATGCGGAGCGGCTCTTCGATGGCGCGACGCACGATGTCGACACCGATCTGCTCGTCGCGCTCGGCGACCTTCACGTCCTTGAGCACATGCTGCGCGCGGATAAGCGCGACGCCGCCGCCCGGGACGATGCCCTCTTCAACGGCGGCACGCGTGGCGTGCAGCGCGTCTTCTACGCGGGCCTTCTTACCATTCATTTCCGCTTCGGTCGCGGCGCCGACATTGATCACGGCCACGCCACCGGCGAGCTTCGCGAGACGCTCCTGGAGCTTCTCCCGATCGTAATCGGACGTGCTCTTCTCGATGGCACCACGGATTTCCTTCACGCGGCCTTCGATGTCCTTCGTGTCGCCGGCGCCGTCGATGATCGTGGTGTTGTCCTTGTCGATCACCACCCGCTTGGCCGAGCCCAAGTCCGTCAGCACCGCATTTTCGAGCTTGAAGCCGACTTCGTCGGACACGACCTGACCCTTCGTGAGCGTCGCGATGTCCTGCAGCATCGCCTTACGGCGATCGCCGAAGCCCGGCGCCTTCACGGCGACGACACGCAGCGTGCCACGGAGCTTGTTCACGACGAGCGTGGCGAGCGCCTCGCCTTCGATGTCTTCCGCGATGATGAGGAGGGGCTTGCCGAGCTGGGCCACCTTCTCGAGCACCGGGAGGAGATCCTTCATGGCCGAGATCTTCTTGTCATGAATCAGGATCATGGCGTTCTCAAGGACCGCCTCCATCTTCTCCGGATCGGTGACGAAGTACGGCGAGAGGTAGCCACGGTCGAACTGCATACCGTCGACCGTCTCCAGCGTGGTCTCGAGGCCCTTGGCCTCTTCCACGGTGATGACCCCGTCCTTGCCGACCTTTTCCATCGCTTCCGCGATGAGATTGCCGATTTCGGGATCGTTGTTGGCCGAGATGGTGCCGACCTGCGCGATTTCCTTGCGGCCCGTGGTGGGCACGGAGATGCGCTTGAGCTCTTCGACGATGCCCGCAACGGCCTTCTCGATGCCGCGCTTGAGCGCCATCGGGTTGGAGCCGGCGGTGACGTTCTTGAGGCCTTCACGGAAGATGGCCTGGGCCAGCACCGTGGCGGTCGTGGTGCCGTCACCAGCGAGATCGGAGGTCTTGGTCGCGACTTCCTTCACCATCTGCGCGCCCATGTTCTCGATCGGGTCGGCCAGCTCGATTTCCTTCGCGACCGTGACGCCGTCCTTGGTCACCGTGGGGGCACCGAACTTCTTGTCGATGACGACGTTCCGTCCCTTCGGTCCGAGCGTGACCTTCACGGCCTCGGCGAGTTGATCAACGCCGCGCTTGAGCGCCGCGCGAGCGTCTACGTTGAAATGCAGTTCTTTGGCAGCCATGGTTGCTATTTTCCGTTGTGTGGTTCGAAGACGATTAGCTGAGGACCGCGAGCACATCCGACTCGCGGAGGATGAGCAGCTGCTCACCATCGATCGTCACTTCCGTCCCGCTGTACTTCCCGTACAGGATCTTATCGCCGACCTTCACGTCCATCGGCACGCGGGTTTCCTTCTCGAAACGTCCCGGGCCAACGGCCACCACAGAACCCTGCTGCGGCTTTTCCTTGGCGGTATCGGGGATGTACAGTCCACCGCGCATCTGCTCGGCTTCTTCGCTCGGCTTCACGACGACGCGATCAGCGAGCGGCGCTACCTTGGCGGCACTCTGAGAGGCCATAACTGTGTCTCCTGCGTATGTGTCAGGGATCGAACAATGAATTCACATGGTGTTAGCACTCAACCGTGTTGAGTGCTAACAAGCGTAAGGTAAGAGACACCGGTGTGAACGTCAAGCGGGCCTCGCTGCTGAAGGAATCGCGTAAACGCAAGCGAATAAAGCGTTTACCGGCCTCCATGTACTGCCGGAACGTCACAGATTGGTTCAAAATGACAGGACGCCCGCGATAGCGCCTGCCGTTACGGCAGCACAAAAGTCCTCTGGGAGAGGCTCGATTCCATGCGGATGCGGCGCTATTCCCCGCTCACGGCACCGGTGGCGGGTCGGAAGCGGCGAGCACTAACGATCCGCTACGGGCCGCATACGTCGTGCCACTTGGCTCGGCGATGAGCAAGGCACCAGTGGCATTGATACCCATGGCTCGTCCTGGGCGCGGCTCCGTGATCTCCCGTCCATAGGTGAGATCACGCGCGGCCCATGCGGTGCATTCCCCGGGGGTCAGTGTACCGAGCAACCGTGTTGCGGCACGCATGGCGGGTATCATCGCGCGGAGGAGCTCGTCGCGCGTGACCTCCGCCCGTACGGCGGCCGCACCGGGAAAGGACGCCGGTACGCGCCGATTGACGCCCACGCCGATGGCGACCCACTCCGGCACCGCCTCGCGCCATCGCGCCTCGATGAGAATGCCGGCCAACTTCCCGCCGCCGACGAAGAGATCGTTGGGCCATTTCAGTGTGATCGGCCCCGCAGCGAATGGCTCGAGGGCATCGGCCAATGCGAGACCAATCCGTAAGGCGAGGACATCGAGGGCACGCTGATCACGCGGGCGCTCAATGAGCGTCATCCAAATGCCGGCATCGGGCTCCGAGGCCCAACTCCGGCCGGCTCGACCACGACCACTGTGCTGCGTATCGGCCAGCACCAGCGTACCCGCCTCAGCGCCCGCCTGCGCCAAGCGATGCGCCTCGTCCATGGTGGATCCAAGCTGTGCATGATGATCCAGCCGAGCGAGCCCACACTCGGCGGCGAGCGTGGGCGAGGGGGAGGGCGTCACCCGCGGGAAGCGATGGTGGCGAACACCACCGCCGCCAGCACAACGCGATACACCGCAAACACGCCGAAGCTGTGCTTGCTGACGTAGCGCAGCAGCACCGTAATGGCCAACCAGCTGCTGATGGCGGCGGCGATGACACCCGCCACCAGCGGGGCGGAAATACCCTCGGCCCGCACAGCCTCCGGCACCTTGACAATAACGGCGGCCAGCGTGATCGGCATGCTCATGAGAAAGCTGAAACGCGCCGCACTGGGGCGATCGAGCTTCAGCAATCGCCCGGCCGTAATGGTGGAGCCCGAGCGAGAGACACCGGGAATGAGTGCCAGCACCTGGGCACAGCCCACAATGATCGCATCACGCGTGGTGACCTCGTCGAGCATCCGTGCGCGTACGCTCCAGCGATCAACGGCCCACAAGAGGACGCCCATGACCACGAGCGCCACACCGATAATCGTGGGAGAGCGAAACGTCGTTTCGGCGAGATCGTTCAGCAGCAGCCCGCCAATACCACCGGGAATGGTGGCTACAACGAGATAGATGAGGCGCTTGTCGTGTATGGTTTCGATGCGGCGCGTGGAGGCCATGTGCCATGCACTCTTCGCCATGTTGATCCACTCGGCGCGAAAATACCACCCGAGCGCGAGGAGGGTTCCCAAATGCAACGCCACATCAAAGGCAAGCCCGGGATCGGTCCACCCAAGCAGGTACGGGGTGAGCGCCAAATGCGCCGAGCTGGAAATCGGCAGCAATTCGGCAAGTCCCTGCACGAGGCCCAACACCACGGCCTGAAAAATCGTCACGCAGTCACTCTCGGGCTAAAGGAAGCGGTCATTGGTCCCTGACGGCCGATGCCATGGTTCGCTCGTAGAGCGCTTCATACTGCGCCACTACCGCGTCTTCGGAAAAGCGCGTGCGCGCGTCGGCGGCGGCGGCCGCGCTCATGCGCTGCCACTTTGCCGGATCCGTAAGCAACTGCACACCGGCCGCGGCCATGGCCTGCACGTCACCAACAGCGAAGAGGAACCCCGTCTCGCCGTCGGTGACGACCTCGGGGAGCCCTCCTGCGTGCGCGCCAATCACTGGTACGCCCGAGGCTAAGGCCTCGAGTGCACTCAGTCCGAATGACTCCTGATCGCTGGTGAGCAAAAAGAGATCAGCACCAGCCAGCAGCGGCGCAATCGCCTCAATCTTCCCAAGGAACAGCACGTGCTCCGCCACGCCGAGTTCACGCGCCTCCGCCTCCGCCTCAACCCGTTCCGGGCCGTCGCCTACCATGACCAAGATGGCGGGGACTTCCCGGTTGACGCCGGCAAACACGCGAACGACATCACGGACCCGCTTGACCGGCCGGAAGTTGGAAATGTGCATAAGCACCTTCCGGCCCTTCGTGATATCGGCAGGGATCGGGAAGTGGTGCCGCGTACGATCGTACAGCTCGGGATTGATAAAATTCGGAATGACTTCAACGTCACACCCCACGCATCCGAAGGCGCGATAGGTTTCATCACGGAGATAATTGGACACCGCGGTCACGCTGTCAGACTTCTCAATGGAGAACCGCGTGATTGTATAGAACGAACGTTCCTGACCTACAATGGTGATATCCGTGCCATGTAGCGTGGTGACGAGGCGTACATCCGCGTGCTCTTCACGCAGCATTTCACGCGCGATCCACGCACTGGTGGCATGTGGAATGGCATAATGGCAATGCAGGATATCGAGCTGATGATCGCGCACAACTTCGTGCATGCGCACCGCAAGCGCGAGGTCGTACGGCGGGTACTCAAAGAGGGGATAGCGCCCGACATCCACCTCGTGGAACCACACCCGCGGCAAGAAGCTGGGCAACCGGAACGGTTGCTGATAGGTGATGAAATGCACTTCGTGACCACGGGCGGCGAGGGCGATGCCCAGTTCCGTGGCGACAGCGCCCGATCCGCCGTAGGTGGGATAACAAGTAATGCCGATTTTCATGCGGTCCTCGTCTGGCTCAAACGGTTCACCCCGGCCGTCTCATCATCCCACCACGCGAGTGCGAGCTCCAACGCATTGGGCGCATTGGGATCCAGTGATGTAACCTGTGCCGCGGGGAGTTGATGCCGGAACCAGGTGCGCTGGCGTTTGGCGTACTGTCGCGTTTCGATGATCACGCGTTCGATGGCGGCATCTCGTGCGTGCGCACCGCCACGGTTGAGCGCCTCACGCACCACGCGATAGCCACTGGCTGACCACGCCGGCGCATCGGGGGCGACCTCCCTGCTCAGCCGTTCGATTTCCTGCACGAATCCGTTGGCGATCATTTGATGTACACGATGAGCGATCCGCGCGGCCAGATCCGGACCAGGATCCACTACAAGATAGCGCACCGACGCCGCGAACGATGTTGGTGGTTCGCCGTCCGTGTGCAGGGCGTCACTAAGGCGTGTGCCGGCGAGCAGCGCCGTTTCAATGGCGCGCAGCAGCTGCGTGCGGCCTAAGTGCGCCCGCGCCGGATCGAGCACACGGCACCAGCGCGTGAGCTCCTGCAGGGAGCAGGTGGCCAGCCACGCCCCCAAGGCGACCCGACGATCGGGATCCAGTGTGGGGACAGCATCAAGTGGCGACACGAGGGCTTTGATGTAGAGTCCGGTGCCACCGACGATAAGCGGTGGGGTGCCCGCGTGCTCGGCGCGCCGGGACCAGCGGGCGGCATCGGCCGCCCACGCATGTGCCGAGTAGCGTATGGTGGGTGGTATGACGTCGATACCGTAGTGGGGCACCAATGCGCGATCGGCCCACGACGGTTTGGCGGTACCAACATCAAACCCCTGATACACCTGTCGTGAGTCGGCACTCACGATGGCGAGTCCACGCGCCTGGGCCAGCTGCATGGCTAACGCGGATTTCCCAGCGGCGGTAGGACCGACCACCATGCGCCGAGGTATGGCCTCCGGCCACTCGGCATCATCGGCGCGGACGTCGCTCATTTCCGCCCGAAGCGTCGGTCGAGTTCGTCCCACGACAAGCGGACGATGGTGGAGCGTCCGTGAACATCATGCGCGGGCAGCTTCGTGTTGGCCAGCGCGATATACAGGGCACGCATTTCACCGGGCGACATGGCGTCGCCGGCCTTGATGGCCGCTTTGCACGCAAAGGTGGCGGCGAGTCGCTCGTGCCGCTTGGCATCACCGGCTGCGCGGTCGCCGGTGAGTGCGGCGAGCGTTTCACGCAGGCAGCGTTCGGCGTCGAAGCGCGGGTGGGGCATGGGGACGGCGTGAACGAGGAGCGAATGCCCGCCGAATCCATCCATTTCAAACCCCAACGTTTCGAACATGGTGCGATGCGCCTCGAAGGCCTCGGCTTCACTGGGGCCAAGGTGCAGCGTCATCGGGAAGAGCAACCGCTGTGATGGTGCTTCGCCACGTTCAAGTACGCCCAGAAAGTCCTCGTAGAGCACCCGTTCATGCGCGGAGTGCTGGTCGATGAGGATGACCCCGTCCTCATGTTCGAACATGAGGTACATGCGCCGCAGTTGCAGCAGCGGGGGGACGGCGATGGGTGCGTCGTGGGCGAGTTCCCCGTGGTGGGTACCGACACTCGCCGTGGTATCAGGCGCGCCATCGGGATGCGGTTCATCGCCCGGCCGGTTCCGAAGTGCACTGGTTGGCGCGTGATCCCCTGTCTCGTCGGGCGACGGGGCGAAGAGTCCTTCAGGAGTTGGCAGGGTGCGAAGCGAAGACGGACTCACGTCGTGTACGTCTTCACGCCACGCCGGCGAGGCCGCCGGGGCCCAGCTGCGCCACCCGATGCCAGCGCTTGCCTCAAGCACACCGAGCGCACGACGGACGGCTTGCTCCACCGCCCGCTCGATGGGCCAGCGATCGCGTAGGCGTACCTCGGACTTGGCGGGATGCACATTGACATCCACATCACTGCCGGGCACATGCAAAGCGATCACGAGCGACGGGCGCACGCCCGAGGGGAGCGTGGAGCGGTAGGCCGCCTCAGCGGCGCGCACGATGCCATGATCGCGTACCACGCGACCATTAATCATGAGCAGCACGCGTCGCGTCGCGGTCCCGACATCAGCTGGCCGCTCGACCATACCGGTGACATGGACGGGCCCTTGGACGTCGTCCACGTCTACAAATCGTTGGACGTCCTGATGTCCCCAGAGCTCGGCTAACCGAGCGCGGAGCGTCGGTACCGCGGCGAGATCGAGCGTGACCTTACCGTCGTGACGGACCGTGAAGTGCACATCGCGACGCAGCGTGGCGATGGCCTGCATGGTCTCCATGATGCCACGCCATTCCGACCGTACGCCACGCAGGAATTTCAGGCGGGCCGGCGTGTTGTAAAACAACCGCTGGACCGACACCGTGGTACCGCGACGACGGGTGGTATCGCGCGTGTCGAGGAGGGCACCGGCGGCGGCACGCACCAGCGTACCAGCGCCGTGGTCTGTGGCCGTCTCGATGAGCACTTCGGACACCGACGCAATGGCGGGCAACGCTTCGCCCCGGAAGCCGTAGCTGCGCACTCCAACCAATTGCTCGGCGGCGGTGATTTTCGAGGTCGCGTGACGGGAGAGACAGAGGATCGCGTCGTCGCGATCCATGCCACTGCCGTTATCGGCAATGCGAATGAGCGCACGCCCCCCTTCTTCGATCGTCACGTCGACGGTCGTGGCTCCGGCATCGAGCGCGTTCTCCACGAGCTCCTTCACCACCGAGGCCGGGCGCTCGACGACTTCACCGGCCGCGATCTGGTCCGCGACGGCGCTAGAGAGAATGGCGATACGCGACATACGACAACTTACCGAACGACGGCGGGAGATACGAGCGGAACGGTTCGTTCGGCGGGCAGCCAACCGCGGCGACCGTCGGCGTGTTGCCCACGAAGCCATCCCTCGCGGAGCTCATCCACCCGCATCACATCGCCGGTAGCCACGCCACCCAATGCGTTGGCCTCGGCGCCCGGGGCGCCCCGCAAGGTGTCCGGCTGCCGAACCACGTACAGACGCGAAGCATCGAGCTGGTACATGCCCCAGACCGCCGTAGCCCCGGCCACTATTGCCAAGAGGAGCGAGCCCATCGCGACGGATGAGGCCCGGCTCCATTGTGCGCCAAGGCGATCACGACCACGCGACAGGCGGATTCGGGCGAGGAGCAACCATCCCACTAGCCACGACATGAGCGCCACTACCACGAGGGCGGACACCGGCACCATAGGAACTTCCGCTACCCCACTGCGCGCACCGGCCGGAAGTGACAGGAGGCGCTCTTGCAGATCCATGGCGACCGGTTCGAGACGAGCCGCACGGTGCCACGCGACGACTGCGACCACCGTGTCACCTGCGGCCCATGCGGCGGCGCCCAAGTTCGCCAACAGATCCACATCGTCGGGACGCTGCTGAACAGTCCGTGCAAACAGGTTGGCGGCCCGTGCGTATTGCCGCTGCTGATACAATGCGGTGGCACGTGCTACCATGGAATCGAGTGCGTCGGCGGCCTGCTGAGGGGCGGCGTAAACGGGGGCCAGCGGCCGTGGCGCTCCATGCGCGGCGACCGCGGCGCGCCATGGCATCATCCATCCGACGGTCCCGAGCACGGCCACGAATACGGCCCAGAGCACGGCACCAGATGCACGGAGAGGTGGGGTGCGCGGAGAGATCAAGACGGCCGCCTTACCGCTTCGGTATCAACGCGCGTGAGCAACTGATCAGCCCGCGCCGCAACCTCATGGGCTGCGTGCGGCGGCGTGGGCTCATTACTGAACCCGCGCTGTGCGAGCTCATCGAGCAACGCGACCACCTGTGCGGTGGTCTCGCGTGTCACCCCACGGCGTCGCAAGGTTCGTTCGACGTCGCGCCGCGACACGAGGTCCTGCGGTGATACGCGCAGCCGCTGCGCCAGCGCGCCGAGGATGGTGCGACGCGTGTGCCGTGCCAGCTCGCCACCTTCGCCCAGACCGGGATGCTGCGACGCCTTGCCTCCGAGAACACCGCTGGCCGTGAGTCTGGCATCACGCTTGTGCCCCCGACGTGACGCACCGATGGATGCGAGTGTTGCGCCGATCACCGGTGCGAGCCACGGGAGCGGTGAGACCACGAGCAACAGGAGCAACGGCAGGCGCCACGCTTGGAGCTGCTTCGCTAGCGACCAGCGGTGCGCGCCACGCCACACGCGCAGTGGCAGGACGGCAACGTTGTCGCTTTCCGCCGCGGTGGCCAAAATGCCACTGGATACCGTGATGATACGGGGAGCCGTTTCCGCGTACGCATAGCTTCCGCGATAGGGATTAAAGTAGCTGTAGCGCAACGGTGGGACGTTGACTTCACCAGCCCGCGTTGGCGTGAGGATCCAGTCGAATTCCTTGTAGCCACGCACGTATGCCAAGCTGGTGTCGATCTGTACCCGGTCGGTGGCGGGAACCGCGGATGCCCACTCCACAGAAATCGCCGGCCGCGGGAGGAGTTTCACATTGCCAATGCCCTCCACGCGCAACGTGAGGAGCAGTGGATCGCCCACACGAGCGGCAGCGGTGTCGAGTTGCACCGATGCTTCCCACACCCCAACCGCGCCGGTGTACTCCTGGGGTCTTCCGGTGCTCGGGAGTGCCTTCACAACCAGTTGCGCACTTTCGGCGCGCACCACAAAGCGCTCTTCGCGACTGAAGTAGCTGGATGATTGCGGGAGGGTATAGCTCAGTTGCGGCGCCGGCACCATGAGCGGTCCCGGCGCCACCGCGAACAGCGCGCGTTGAAAGACGTGGGCTTCGAATACCCCGCCTCCATAACTGCGTGGGGCGACGCGCTTCGGCGATCCTAATTCATACGCCAGCACGCCGCGCAACTCTGGCGGCAAGAACTCCGGATTTCGCCGAAGGCGTGCACGCGCGGACTCGCTGAGGAGCACCGCCACCTGATAGGTGATCTGTTGCCCCACATACACGGTCTCGGGAAAGACGGCCGCGTGGAAGTCGATGGGCCGGGTGCCGTTGGCCTGTATCTGATCAAGAATGGCGGTTGGCGACGGCTGTGCGTGCAGCGGCGCAGCTGAGACCGTGGTGAGAGCCACGCCGAGTACGAACAACCAGTGCAGGCGTCGCCCGAAGAGCATGGAGCTCACCAGTCTTTACCTCGCGGCGGTGTTCGGCCTTGCCGCTGTTTGCGGCCCTGCACATCACGCTCTTCACGCGCAGCGCTGTTCAACAGGGCTTCCGCCTGCTTCTGATCGAGACCACCGGCACTCGACGACGGGTCCTCCGGCTTCTCGTTGGACGAATCCCCACCACCGCCGCCCCCACCGCCACCGCCCTGCGGCGGTGGCGTCCGGAGTGCGAGTTCGTAGTTCCACTTCGCGTCCGCGTCGGTGGGGCGATCGGTCAGCAGCGCGCGATAGGCCGCCCGCGCGGCCGTCAACGCGGCCTCGGCGTCGGGATTTTGTGGTTGGCGCCCCATGGTGAGCCACGCGAAACCCGCATTAAACCGGGCGCGCATGCGCGTTTCCCCGTCACTGGCACGGCGCACCATATCCAGCAGCTCAGCGGCTGCCGTAAGCGAATCGGCGCCAATGAGTGCTGTCCCCAAATTGTAGCGTGTCCCCGCCGTGCTGTCGCCGTTGGCCATCTGCGCACGGTATCCAGCAATGGCCGCGGGCACATTACCGTCGGCAAAAAGGGACGCCGGATCAGGAGCCTGCTTGCACGATAGGAGCGCAACCGGCAGGGAGAGCAACAGCAGCACAACGGGCGGGGTGGACGGAGCAGCGGTGGCCGTGTCGGACGTACGGAACGTGCGGCGGCGCGTGAGCAGCCAGGTGTCATAGGCCAACAACACCAGTGCGGGCAACAGCAGCCACAGGAACCGAGGAACGTGATCCTCGCGCGCCTCCAGCGTACGCGTGGCCGTGCGCAGGGCGCGCAGGGCGCCGCGAATGCGCGTGGCTTTGTCGGAGGCATTCGCCGGAATGAACGTGCCGCCGGCCGCTTTGGCCGCCGCTTCTAGCAGCTCGGGTGCGTACCGTGTAATGACCACGCGGCCGTCTTCATCACGCTTTTCGCGCGTTTCGGTACCATCCTGTACGGGGATGGTGCTCCCCGCGGCCGTCCCGAAGCCCACGGTTACGACATGAATGCCCTTGGCGCCCGCCTCCGTCGCAGCGGCCGTCACGTCCTCGATTGGCTCAAACGCTTCACCATCGGAGAAGAGCACGAGTGCGCGGTCGGCACTGCCGTCGCTGGCCAACAAGAGTTCGGTACCCTGACGCAGCGCCCGTGCGAGAGAGCTCCCCGCCTGCCCTACCACCGACGGATCAAGATTGTCGAGGAACAGCTCGATCGCGCCATCATCGCCGGTGAGCGGCGTGAGGATATAGCTGCGACCGGCGAAGGCAATGAGCGCCACCCGATCGGCCTGTGACATGGCGCGTAAGCGACGCACTTCCTGTTTCACCCGTTCCAGACGCGATGGGCGCTCGTCGGGTGCCATCATGGACAGCGACGCATCGATGGCAATCACCATATCAATGCCTCGCGCGCTGACCGGCCCACGCGCGAGCCCCCATCGCGGCCCCGCCAACGCCAGCCCCGCGAGTCCGACCACCAGCATCAGGCGAACGGTGCGTCCCCCTTCATCGGGGTCGGTGATCATCACGAGACGATGCAACGCCGAGGATTCGGCATAGCGCGCCAATCGCGCGCGTCGCTGCCGTTCACGCGCCGCGCGCAACCACCATACCGCGAGCGGCAGCAAGACCGCGGTGAGCAGCAGCCAGGGGATATCCACCAAGACAGGAGGGAGCGTACCGAGGTTCACGGCAACACCCCACGTCGCGCGTGAAGCGCGAGCTCGCCCAACAGGGCCAGAAGCGCAACAAGCAACGGCCAGCGAAACCGCTCGGTGTATCGGATGTACGAGCGTGCCTCAACGAGGGACCGTTCAAGGGTATCGATTTGCTCGTAAATACGCTGCAGCGCCTGCGCATCCCTAGCACGAAAATACCGGCCGCCCGTGTTGGTGGCGATCTCCGTGAGCAGCGGCTCGTCGATTTTGACCGGACGATTTTCGTAGCGCAGCCCGAAGAGCCCGCGACCAACGGGCACGGCCGCCATCCCCTCGCTTCCCACGCCGATGGTGTAAATGCGAATGCCAAATGCGGCCGCTGCCTGGGCGGCGGTACGCGGATCAATCGCGCCGCGGTTGTTCTCGCCGTCGGTGAGCAACACCATCACGCGCGAGCGCCCGGGGGCGGTACGCAGGCGATTGGCAGCCGTGGCGATGGCCGTGCCGATCGCGGTGCCATCTTCGAGCAGGCCAACCTGCAAGTTATCGATGGCCGACAGGACCACCGGATAATCCGTGGTGAGCGGAACTTGCGTGAGCGCTTCACCGGAAAAGGCCACCAGCCCCACGCGGTCTGCTTTCCGGCCCACCACAAACCGCTTCACTTTTTCCTTGGCGACTTCGATGCGGTTTTGCGGCTGGAAGTCTTCGGCCAGCATAGAGCTAGAGATATCGACGACGAGTGCGATATCGATGCCCTCGCTGGCTACGCGCTCGGCCCGTGCGCCAGAGCGCGGCTGTGCAGCGGCCACGATGAAGCCGGCCAACGCGAGCGATCGCAGCCACGGGAACCAACGAACCCACGACACGGACGGCTGTGGGCCGCGGGCGAGGACGTCGGTGCGAGAAAACGGGATCGCACGCGGCGGCGCGGCGCGGCGACGCCACCATGACCACAGTGGGAGCAGCAGCAACAGCGCAAGCAACGCCGGATGCGCGAAGGTGACACCGAACGCGGACCACATGTCGGGGCTCACGCCGGAGTCGTGCTGGTGGCACGCGCCGCCTCTTCCGCGGCCAGACGCGCCCGGACGTTTTCACGTTCGGCCGCTTCGACCACTTCCACCACGGCGCGCGCCTCAGCGACCAATGCATGGGCGCGCGCAACCGACAGGCCATGACGGGCGAATTTCACCTCGTCGCCGGTGGTTACCAGCGACAACAGGCGATCGTGCGGAACGCGACTGTCGTGGCCCATGGCACGCACCAGTTCACTGCTGGTCATGGACAACAACACCAATGGTTGGCGCTGCGCGAGATAGCTGCGCAGGACGTCAATGGCCAGCGCGACGTACCGTCCGCGCTCGCCGGCATCGGCGAGTGCGAGTCGGTCCAATCGTTCGAAGTCGTGCAGGGCGCGGGCATAGGGATCACGGAGCGCATCCGAGCGCGCCCCCGCAGGCAGTCGGCGGCGCCGTCGCAGCCACCAGAGCACCCCGAGTACGGCAAGCAGCACCAGCGCCGGCCACCAGCGCTGCCACCACGGCACCACGCGCGGAAAGAGATCGCGCGGCGGCTTGGGCTGGTACATGGAGGAATCGCCCGATAGCACGGAGCGCACGAACACCGAGGCGTTCGTGACGGGCACCGTGAGCGTATTGGCCCCGTACCGGATGATCACGTTCCCCACCGCAATGGGTAACGTCCCCACGTTCCACGCCGCCAACGCATAAGTGGCACGTTCGGTGCGACCACCGGCGCGCTGAGTTTCCGTGGTGATCTTGGTGGGGGCACGACGTACCACCATCGCCGTACTGTCATTCATGGATGGCCATTCCACCCGCGACCCCTCGGGCACCACCACGGTCACGATCAGCGTGAACGGATCCCCCACCTCAACGGTATCCGGGCGCACCCGAAAACCCGCCCGCACGCGCGATCCCTCAGGAGCGGGGAGCGCAGCTGAGGTCACCGCCTGAGCCCGCGCGTGTGAGGAGGGCGATGCGAGCAGCAGCGCGCACAGGGCGAGCGCCGGTGCGAGTGCGCGTGGAGGGCCGGTCCGCACCGCCCCATGCGGCCGACGGGTGCGTGCGCGGAAGAAGGTGAGGAGCGCATCAACGTATCCGTGCTCCGTGTGCACCTCGATCTCGTCGAGTCCAAGCCGATCAAACAGCTTCCGACGACGCCCATCCGCGTCCGCGACCTGCGTGGCGAAGGCCTCCCGCACCAACGGATGTGACGTGTTGACCTCCACCACCTCACCGGATTCGGGATCCTGCAATCGTGCGGGACCGATATCGGGGAGGACGCGCTCTGACGGATCTTCGAGGGTGACGGCGATGACGTCGTGGCGTTGGGCCAACCGCGCCAACGGCTTCTCGAGATCCTCGGCCAAAAAGTCGGAGGCGAAAAAAATGACCGAGCGGTGCGGAAGCAATCGCATAAGCCGATCGACCGCCACCGCCACCGATGTCCCGCGACCGATGGGATTGGTGGTGAGCAGATCACGGATCAGCCGGAGGGCATGCTTGCGTCCTTTGCGCGCCGGCAAGGCGTGCTCGACCCGGTCGGAGAACATCAGCAAGCCCACGCGATCGTTGTTGCGCGTAGCGGCCAGCGCGAGCACACCGGCCATCTCGATCGCCAGGTCGTGTTTGAAGCGCGCGCGCGTACCGAAACGCGACGAGCCCGACATGTCCACCACGAGCATGATGGTGAGCTCGCGCTCTTCGACGTACCGTTTGACGAATGGTCGTCCCATGCGGGCCGACACATTCCAATCAATTGCCCTTACCTCATCGCCGGGTTGGTACTCACGCACTTCGGCAAACTCCATCCCCTGCCCCTTAAACAACGAGCGGTAGGCTCCGGCGAAGTGCGAGTCCACCAGTCGCCTCGTGCGCACCTCGATACGGCGCACCTGACGCAACACCTCGGCCGATGCCACGGACAACGGTGCCACCGGTGCCTCCGGGCTCCGCGGCAACGAGGGGTGGGAGTTCGCCGCCATACTCAGGGCGATTCGACGACGGCGAGGAGACGCGAAACGATGGAGTCGCTGGTTACGCCTTCGGCATCGGCTTCGAAGGACGTGAGCACCCGGTGCCGGAGCACATCAGGCGCGATACTCTTGACGTCATCGGGCGTGACGAAGGCGCGACCTCGAAGGAAGGCGTGAGCGCGACCCGCCTGCGCGAGCGAGATGGTGGCGCGCGGTGACGCGCCGAACTCGATCAGTGGACGTAACTCGGGTGCACCAACATCGGCCGGCGCGCGCGTGGCGTGCACCAGATCCACGATGTAGTCCACGATGCGCTCGTCCATGTACAGGTCGGCAATGCGACGACGCGCATCGAGCAACGCCTCCGGGGTGGCAATCGGATTCACCACGATACTGTCTCCGCCCGCCATGCGGCGAAGGATCTCCTTTTCCTCCGCGCGGGTAGGGTAGCCGACGCGCAGCTTCATCATGAAGCGATCGACCTGCGCCTCCGGCAGTGGGTAGGTGCCTTCCTGCTCAATCGGGTTTTGCGTCGCCAGCACCAGGAACGGTTCGGCGAGCCGATAGGTGGTGCCGCCGATGGTGACCTGCTTTTCCTGCATGGCTTCCAGCAGCGCGGCCTGCACCTTGGCCGGCGCGCGATTGATCTCGTCGGCAAGAATGATGTTGGCAAAGATCGGCCCATGCTTCACACGGAACTCACCAGACGACTGATCAAAAATTTGCGTCCCCACCACATCGGCGGGGAGCAGATCGGGGGTGAATTGAATGCGTTGGAAGCTGGTGCGCACCGTTTCGGCGAGCGTGCGTACGGTGAGCGTTTTCGCGAGGCCCGGCACACCTTCCAAGAGCACGTGCCCGCCGGTGAGGAGCGCAATCAGCAAGCGCTCCACCATGTACTCCTGCCCAACGATTCGCTTGCCGACTTCGCGCAGGACCCCCTGCACCAGAGCCGCGTCCTGCGACGCGGCGACGCTCGTGGTCACGATTGGCTGCTCCTATGAATGGTGGCGCGTTCCGTGGAGGATACCCGACTGCGGGCCAAGTGCTCCTTCAGGGAATGGCGCGGTGACACGCGGCGGCGCACGTGAGGGCGCTTAGCGACCGCCGGCCATGAGGGCTTCAAGGACTTCACGCTCCGTACTGTTCAACGCCCGCGCCCCACCTACGGGCAGATCGCCAAGGCGCACCGGGCCGAATCGCGTTCGGACCAGACGCTCCACCTCAAGATCGAGGGCATCACAGAGCCGGCGGACTTCATGGGTTTTGCCTTCGGCAATGGTAATTTCGAAGGCCCAACGACGTCCGCCGAGTGGATGGGCGAGCACTTCGCGCGGCACCACGAGGCCGTCTTCCAGCTGGACACCACGGCGGGCGACCTTGGCCGCCGTAATGGCGTCGCCGCGCACCGTGGCCACGTAGGTGCGCTCCACTTCGTTGCTGGGGTGTGTGAGGGCATGGGCCGCGCGCCCATCGGTGGTCAGCAGGAGCACCCCCTCGGTCATGAAGTCGAGGCGACCGACATAAACCAAGCCGGGCACATCATCCACCAGATCGAACACGGTGGTGCGCCCCGCGGGATCCTTGCGGGTGGTCATGGCCGCCGCCGGCTTGTGCAGCACGATCCAGGTGTGCGACGTGACACGCGTAATAACCGGCTTCCCATCAAGCATGATCACATCGCGGAACGGATCGACAACCTGTCCGACGGTGGCGATGGCCCCATTCACCTGCACGCGACCTTCGGCCACAGCGGCGTCGGCTTCACGGCGCGATACGACACCGGCGCGCGCCAAGGCCCGTTGTACGCGCATGGGGCCTTCGCGTTCCGCCTTGACCGTGCCGCCGGCTTTCGACGGCGGTGCATCTGCTGAGCGCTGTGGCTTGGGTCGACGCTTCGACGACCCATCGCTCCGATTACGCGTGGGGCGCATCGCGGACCCGGCATCGCGCGGTTGTGGGTCACGCGCGGCCGCGTCACGCGGCGCCGTTGCGCGCGGCACGCCGTCGCGCACACTGGGTTCACGTTTCGGCTTGGGTGTGGCGACTGACGGTACGCCACGTTTTTCGTTGGCGGCGCGCGCAGCGGCGCCGCGGGCCGACGGGCCTTTGGGGGTCTTTTTCTGTGTGCCGCGCCGATATTCGCCCTTCTTCTCTGCGGCGGTTTTCTTCGGGGGCGTGGTCACTCCGGCACGACGGCCGTGTTCCCAGCGCCACGCAAGGCGATTGCCAACTCGTCGGCACGCGGGAGTTCTTCCAGATGTCGCAACGCAAACTGCTCGAGGAACTGAGAGGTGGTTCCGTACAGCAGCGGTCGGCCGATGCCTTCGCTGCGCCCAACGATGTCAATGAGACCGCGCTCGTGCAGCGACTTCAGCACGGAGCCAACGGCAACACCACGGATTTCTTCGATCTCTGCGCGGCCAATGGGTTGCCGATACGCGATGATGGCCAGCGTTTCGAGGGCAGCCGCCGAGAGTCGCTGCGGCCGCACCGCGACCTGGGCGCGCTCGATGGCCTCGGCGAACTCGGCACGGGTAAGGATCTGCCAGCCGCCTCCCTGCTCCACCAGCTCGACCCCATGGCCATCGACGTCGTAGTGCTCGCGCAGCTCGTCGAGCGCCGCCGCGACGGCGGCAGGACTCGACTCAACGTCCAACGCCGCCAGCGCTTCCATGGCAATGGGGCGCGGGGCGGCGAAGAGGGCGGCTTCAAGCAGCTTCGCTAACGGCGTCACGACAGATCTCCACAGAGGCGAAGGCGTGCTGCTGCGCGATCCGCAGTTCGCCAAGCTTCGCCATTTCAAGTAACGCCAGCAGCACCGACAGGATCTGCCAGGGCTCGGCGTCACGAGCCACCATATCAAACCAGCGCGCCGAGCGACGCATGGCCAGCACCGCGCGCACGGTGGTCATGGCACCGGCCACATCCAGCGCGCGGGGAATGATCTCGTGCAGCACGGGCTCCTTGGTGGTGCGGAGCACACGGTCAACGGCCGCCAACAATTCCCCGAGGGTGAGTGACAGGGGGGCGTTGATGGGGGTGATGTCAACCGCCTGCGGTACCCAGCGGCGGGGGAACTGATGCCGACGTTCCTCACCACGGCGTTCGAGCAGATCGACGACTTCGCGCATCTGCTGGTATTCCAGCAAACGGCGCACGAGTTCAGCGCGGGGATCTTCCCACGCGTCCTCGCCGTCGGCCCGCGGCAGCAGCATTTGCGCCTTGATGCGCAGCAAGCGGGCGGCCATTTCGAGGTAATCCGCCGCTTCGTCGAGTCCGAGCGTGCTGATGCGCGCCAGAAACTGCTCGGCGATGCGGGCAATCGGGATATCGTAAATGTCGAGCTGTTCATCGCGGATGAGCGAGAGCAGCAGATCGAGCGGGCCGGTGAAGTGGCCGAGCTCAACGACAAAGGAGGGCGCCGGGTGTTCGGCGTGGCGGAAATTCGGAGCGATCACGCGGCCTTCACGCGAAGGGGTTGGGCAACAGGTACGGGAAGTAGAGACGCTCGGCGAGCATCCGCAAAATGAACGCGGGGGCGAGCCAGAGATTTACCAGCGGCCGCGCAAAGGAGAGCACGGCAAAGAGCAACAACAGCCCAACGCCACCGAGGCGCTGATACTGCAGCGACCATTGCGGGGGGAGCAGGTATTTAAAGACATGGGATCCGTCGAGCGGCGGAATCGGAATGAGATTGAAGGCCGCGAGAATCAGATTGATGAAGATACCGGCGGCGAGCATCTGCTGGAGGACACTGAGCGGCCGAACGGCCTCCGGCAGCGCGTACCCGAGGAGCCCCACGGCCACAACGAGCGGCACGAGGAGCAGCGCAATCAGGACGTTGGTGGCCACTCCGGCGAGGGACACGATGATGTCACCCCGGCGATAGTTCCGATAATTGCGCGGATTGACCGGCACCGGCTTGGCGCCACCGAAGATCGGCGCACCGATGAGCGCGAGCATGACCGGGAGAATGATGGTCATGAACGGATCGATGTGCTTGACGGGGTTCCAGGTGAGGCGGCCGAGCTGGTACGCCGTCATGTCCCCCTGCTTGAACGCCGCATAGCCATGCGCATACTCGTGGGCGACCATCGAGAAGAGCAGCATGGGTGCGACGAGAACCAGTTGCTGAGTAGAGTCCACTGCAGCGGTTATGAAGAGGGGGCATCAGGAGAGCGGGCCACCACCGCTGCCAATGGGCGGGCGGCTGAGCAGAACGCGAATGCAAGCAAGTCGCCTAGTGAAGGTAGCCGTACGCCGGTCGAGTGTCAAAGCGCGACATGAGTGCGGCGATGCGTGGGGTTCTTGACCGGTAGCTTGTTTCCGGATATGTTTTCCAGTCTGTCCGCCGTGGCCTGGAATTCTACTGCACCTCGCCGCTGGTTTCGTACTTACCGTTTATACCTGCTGGGGTGTTTTCCGTGCCGAATATCAAGTCCGCGAAGAAAGACCTGCGGAAGTCGCGTGCGGCGGCGGTGCGCAATCGTGCGCAGCGTTCGGCGCTCCGTACCGCCGTGAAGCGGGCGAAGCTTGCCACCGCTGGTGCTGATGATCGCCTGTCTGCTGTTTCGCTGCTTGATCGTGCGGCGCGCAAGGGGCTCATCCACCGCAACGCCGCTGCTCGTCAGAAGAGCAAACTGGCCAAAGCCGCCAACGGGTAAGTCTGCCTGAGGGCGGTAGGTGGCGGGATCAGTCCCGCAGCACCTGCTCGAAATCGCCGCAGACCGCGCCATACAGAAAGGGCCGAACTGTCATCAGTTCGGCCCTTTCCCTTTGCGTCCACCCATGCCCAGGCTAGAACGTGGTGAGCTCGCCGCCACACCGCTCGCAGTACCACTCGGTGGGCAAGTTCATGGTACTGCATTCCGTGCAGCGCAGCGTTTTCGGCGATTCCTTGGCGGGTGCCGAGGTTGGCATCGATGGCACCGCAGCCATGGCACTGGGAGGGGTCGGCTCAATCACCGAGCGCAGAAACGCAAGGTCATCGAAGACGTCACCGCCGTCGGCGACCTCTGGCGTATCGGCAAACATCGCCATCGTATCCTCACCGCCAGCCCCGACGTTCCGTGGGAGGTCCGCCTGAACATCAGCGGCGGTATACGACGCGATGTCTTCGGAGAAGTCGGAGGTCACGTCATCCACGAACATCGGGGGCTCTGGGCGCGTGTGCATCCCCGCCTGATCGCCCGCGTACTCACCGGCGTCGGTGTCGGTGTCGACGATCGCGGGCAGCTCCTCGGGCGTGACGAGAAACACGAGGTCGTCGCGACTAAACAACTCCGGCTCAACGATGGACACCGGGTCTGCGACCTCCACCGCCGCCGTTGGGGGCTCACTATCGGCGCAGGCGAGGAGCATACGGACCTCATCGACCTCCGTGAGCAGCCCGTCGCGCTGTGCGCCAAGCACGGCCATCTGGGTTTCCACGTCTTTTTGCACCACCCCCCAGCGCTGGTCGTCGTACTCGCCAACGGCAGTACGGAGCATGGCCTCCACGCGCTCATCCTCAAGCGTAGTCAATTCGGCCTCAACCGCCGTGAGGCGTTTAGCCAGGTCGTCGCCGAGGATGCTGAGCGCGCCGACATGCTCGCGGAGCTGACCCATAACCACATCACGACGCACGACGTAATCCTCGCGGACACGGTCGAATACGCGACTGGGCGTCTCGGCCCGACGCGCATCGAGCGCGGTGAGCCATTCGTCAAAGCGTTGCCGTTCCGCCACGAGTGAGCGGACTTCGTCGATGGACACGAGGGGAGACTCCGTCATGAGTGCGCGCGGCAAAAACGAATGCTTGTCATATGAGGTAGACGATCGTATCGGATGGGAATCACGACGGCGTGTGCCCGAGATCAACTAGGCGGGAACCGCCCCGGTGCCAACTGGTGCATGTTCGTCGCGGGGATGGAGCGAAGCAAGCGCTGCCGCCTCCGCCGGGGAGAGCGGCTGCGCTCCGCCCAACAGGCGCGCCACCACAAGAATGCGTGCCGCCTGCTCCACGCTCTCCATGCGCAACAGCGCCTCCTCGACGGACCGCCCCACGGCCGTGACGCCATGGTTGGCCAGCAGAAACACATCGTGACCCGGGAGGAAGGGGAGCATGGCCAGCGGCAGCGCCGGCGTACCCGGTCGTCCGTACGGTACCAGCGCGATGGGGCCCAGCACGACGGGCAGCTCTGGCAACACGTTGGCGGGTAGCGGGACGCCAGCGGCGGCGAAGCCCGTGGCGGCCGGCGGGTGGGCGTGGACAATAGCCTGTATGTCGGCGCGCGCCGCGAAGCAGGCCACATGCATGGCCAACTCCGACGACGGGCGCAGCGCCGAGTGGCGGCTTGTGGGATGCGGCGAGCCGTTGGCGCACACCAGCAGCAGCTCCGTCTCCGTGATGGTGCCCTTATCAACGCTGCTGGCGGTGATCAGCAGATCACCAGTGGGCAGCCGGCAGGAGAGGTTGCCCTCCGCACCGGCCAGCAACCCGCGCGCGTGCAATCGTCGGCACGCGGCGGCCAGCTGCCGACGGGATTGCCGCAGGGTGTCCACAACCGGAGCGTTCGTCGGCCGGGCTATTCGGCGCGATAGACGACGCGACCGCCAACCACGGTGAGGAGCGCCTGCCCAGTGAGCTGGTGCCCACCGTATGGCGTGTTCCGCCCCTTCGACTTGAACGCCTTCGGGTTCACCGTCCAGCTGCGATTGGGATCGAATACGGTTACGTCACCAACGCTGCCGCGCGCCAGCGAACCACCGGGCAGGTGGAACACCTTGGCCGGCTTGCAGCTCATGGCGTCCACCATCTGTGACAGGCTCATAATGCCACGGTGCAACAGGTACGTGCAGTTGACGCCCAGTGCGGTTTCAAGACCCACGATGCCGTTGGGTGCATCGGCGAACTCGCGTTCCTTCTCGTCGTAGTGGTGCGGCGCGTGATCCGTGACCAGCAAATCGATGGTACCATCGGCCAGCCCCTGCTGCAGCGCTTCGACATCGGCTGCGGTACGGAGCGGCGGGTTCATCTTGGCGTTGGTGTTGTAGCCGTCCACCGCCTCCTCGGTCAGCGAAATGTGGTGCGAGCACACTTCCGACGTCACGTTAATGCCGCGTTCCTTGCCCCAGCGCACGAGCTCAACGGAGCCCTTGGTGCTGAGATGACAGAGGTGAATGTGCCCACCCGTACGCTTGGCGAGGAGGATGTCGCGAATGACGTAAATCTCCTCGGCCTCAGCGGGGATACCCTTGAGACCAAGCTTCGCGCTCATGATCCCTTCGTTCATGCTGCCACCGCGCGCGAGGGTCATGTCCTCGCAGTGTTCGGCAATGGGCACATTGAAGGCGCGCGCGTACTCCAGGGCCGCGCGCATGAGTTGCGCGCTTTCCACGGGTCTCCCGTCATCACTGAACGCCACGGCGCCTGCCCCGACCATCTCCGCGATTTCGGCAAGGGTTTCACCTTTCTGGCCCACCGAAATGGCGCCATAGGGATACACGCGCGCGAAGCCCGCCGCTTCACCCTGACGCTTCACAAAACCCACCACCGCTTGGTTATCGGTGACCGGCTTGGTGTTCGGCATAGCGCAGACGCCGGTGAAGCCACCCGCCGCGGCGCTGTGCGCACCGGTGGCGATGGTTTCCACATCTTCGCGTCCCGGTTCGCGCAGGTGAATGTGCACATCGATGAGCCCGGGGGCGACGACCAGGCCGCTCACGTCGACAACCTCGGCCCCATCGGGCGTGTCGATCGCGCGGCCACAGGCTTCCACCCGACCGTCCCGAAGCAACACATCACCAACGGTGTCCATTCCCTGCGACGGATCGACAATGCGTCCGCCGCGCAGCAGCAGGTCCCGACTCATGCGCCTCCCTTCTTCGCCGCTTCGGCGAGCTCCGGCTTGCCGCCGGCAAGTAGATATAGCACGGCCATGCGGACCGCAACGCCATTGGTGACCTGATCGAGGATCACCGAGTGCGGCCCATCGGCCACATCACTGTCGATTTCCACGCCGCGATTCATCGGGCCAGGGTGCAGGATGAGAATATCGCGCGGCGCTTTCTCGAGCCGCGCGCGGGTGACGCCGTAGACGCGGTTGTATTCGCGCAACGACGGGATATAGCCAGCTTCCATGCGTTCCAGCTGTAACCGCAACACATTAAACGCATCAGCCCATTCCACCGCGTCTTCGATACGGTCAAACACGGTGACGCCCATCTCGCCAATGGCGTTGGGGAGCAACGAACGCGGACCGCACACGGCCACGTCGGCGCCAAGCTTGGTCAGTCCCCAGATATTTGAACGGGCCACCCGTGAGTGCAGCACGTCACCAACCAGACAAATGCGGCGACCGGTGAGATCACCGAGGTGACTGCGCAGCGTCAGCAAGTCGAGCAGTCCCTGGGTTGGATGCTCATTGGTCCCATCGCCGGCGTTAATCACGTTGGACTCAATACGTTCCGCGAGGAACTGCGCCGCCCCTGATGCGCCGTGACGAATCACCACCATGTCGATCTTCATGGCTTCAAGATTCCGCGCGGTATCCACCAGAGTTTCGCCCTTGGCCACGCTGGAGCCGGCAGAGGCGACGTTGACCGTATCCGCGCTGAGTCGCTTTTCCGCAAACTCAAAGGAAATGCGGGTGCGGGTGGAGGCTTCGAAGAAAAGATTGACGATGGTGGCGCCGCGCAGTGTGGGCACCTTTTTGATGGCCCGTTCGGAGATTTCGCGGAACGGCACGGCGGTGTCGAGCACGAGGCGGATTTGGTCGGCCGACAGTGACGCGAGGCCGAGGAGATCTTTACCGAGGGGGCCGGCCATTGCGTCAGGCCTCGATGTCACGGTCGGCGATCAGCACTTCGTCGCGGCCATCGAGCTCCTCGATGAACACGTCCACCCGCTGTCCGGCAATCACATCGACCTTGCGTCCCACCACGTCGGCGTGGATGGGCAGCTCCCGTCCACCGCGATCAACGAGGACGGCGAGGGCGATACGCGCCGGACGTCCGAAATCCGCCAGTTCGTCGAGGGCCGCGCGCACGGTGCGTCCGGTGTAGAGCACATCATCGACGATGACCACGTGCTGATCGTCGAGCATCCACGGGAGCCGGGTTGCTCCCACCACCGGACGTGGCCCTACGGTTTGCAGGTCATCGCGATAGAGCGTGATATCGAGAGCGCCACTGACGATCTCCACGCCTTCCTGCGCTTTGATGATCCGCACGATGCGTTCAGCGAGCTGTACTCCACGGCGCTGAATGCCGACCAGAACCAGATTGTCGGTGCCGGCATTCAATTCGATGATCTGGTCGGCCATGCGACGGAGCGTACGATCGAGCGCGCGCGCGTCGAGGACCACGGAAGGCTTTCGGGACATAGCTGCAATATAGCGCAGCTGAGCAGGTGACGACGCCATCGCCGACGCCACCTGCGGCGGTTACCAATCGCGGCTGCGGGGCGGGGGTTCCGTGCTCGGCGCGGGACGGTTGGCCCACACGCCTGCCAGCGGCGAGAGCAGACGGGCCGCGGTCCGAGCGGCGCGCAGGCGGGTTGCATCGATGGGCGGGACGGTGGCCGTTGCGGCGTACATCGCGATGTCAGCCGATGCTTCCATGGTGGCGCGCCCGAAGCCGTTGGACCAATCGGGGCCGTAGGGGTGGGCGTGCGCCCGTTCCAGAACCCCCATCCCGAACGCGAGGCACTTCTCCGCGGCTTCACGCAGCGTGGAGCTCGACGCCAAGTGGGCCACCACGACATGGACGCCATCACGGCGGCCCATGTGGTAGCTCGGTGAACACAACGTTTCACCAGCTGCCGCTTCAACGACCCCCGTGGCGATGCCGGACATGATCACGCACAGCTGGGAGAAGTAGCCGCGAATGGGATCGGTAGACGGCTCGTCGAGGAAACGGGACATGGGCGTGGAGGCTCGGGTCTACGTACCGGCTGCCGGGTAGCGGCCGACTCCCGTGCCCAAGAGCAAAGGGCGTGCCGCCAGATGTCACGCCCCCAATCACGCCCCATCGGGAGCGCGCGCGACAGACGTTGCGCGGATTTCCCTCACAGGCGGGGGCGGTAGCCGCGCGGACGGGACGGCGGCAGGCCTGCCGATTCGCGTCAACACGTGGCGTGTCTCCCACGTCGGGTGAGGCGGGCACGCGACAACCCTGTCCCGCGCGTCCCCTGCCCCCCCTGCCCCCTGCCCCGCGACCGGATTACCCTGCGTACAGATGAAGCTCCGTGCCCACGGCATCGGCCATCGCCATGGTGGTGTCCCAGTCGGGATGGCGCAGGGTGACATAGCCATCCGAGAGGAGCGTGCTTTTCCAATCGCGGCGGGGGGCGCCGATAGGGAGCAGGTCGACCACGCAAATGGCATCGCCCAAACGCTGGCGCAGCTGCTCGAGCCCCTCGATCCGCTGAATTCGCCCCTGCCCGTGGGCGCGCTTGGTAATGCAGGCGGTGTTGTACTTCCGCTCGATCGGCTGCGAGAAGGTGCCGTGCAGCTCGGCCTCGGCCCACCCGAGAAACAGGTCGATGTCCCCCGAGTAGTTCATGAGGTCCACGGTGCGCGCGCCGGGCGGGCGGGCCGCGACTTCCCCAAACACGGCTTCGCCGTCGGCCTTGAGGTACCACTCCATGTGGGTGAAGCCGGTGTCGTAGCCCAACACCGAGAGCACCTGTTCACCCATGGCGCGGCCGCCGATCAACTTGGGGTCATCGACGTTTTTGTAGGTGAGCGTTTGCGGCGAGATCCACTCGTTGGTCCGGGCAATGAGGGGGCGCGGGCGATAGAAGCCAATGTGGAAGTACTTGATGTCACCGCCGGCGCAGACGGTATCGAAGGTGTACTCCTCACCATCGATGAATTCCTCCACATCCACCACCGCAATGTGGCCCAGCTGAGAGATGGCATGGCGCACCGCCGCAGCGTCGTCGCACCGAAAGGTGTCCATCGACCCCGCGCCGGCGATTGGCTTGATAATGAGCGGATAGCCCACCTGCTCTGCCGCCGCCCAGACCTCGGCAGGTGTGCTCGCCACCGCGTGATGCGGCACACGCACGCCGCCTTCGGCGAGCGCCTGCTTCATGAGGTCCTTGTTGCGAAACCGGAGGGCCTGCTGGTACGACTGGCCCGGGACCTCCAGCGCTTCACGGATTTGCGCGGCGATTTCCACCCCGGGCTCCCAGAGACAGCAGACACGATCGACGGTGCGGGCGCCCAGCCAGCGACGGATCTCCGTGATGGCGACCGCGGGATTGGTGAAGAGATCGGGGGCCTGGAGATAATCGCTGAGATGCCGCCGGGCGAGATCAGGGAGATCGTGCACCGGCGTGTTGGACACTCCCAACACCGTGGCCCCCTGTTCCGAGAGTCCACGTGTGAAGAGTGGCATTTCGCCGGGGAACCCCGGGGTCAACATCAACACAGTTTTCGACACGAGGCGCTGGAGCAGGAGGTGAAGGAGTATCCGTGAGCGATCAGCCTAAACGGACGCGAACGCGAGAGACGATGTGCTGCAACGCGTGCTGGACCACCGCCGTATCCGGGTGCCGCACGATGATATATCCCTCCCCCTCGTAGCTTCCCGTGGGATGCTGGCCGAGGTACGGCAGGCGCGCGTCACAGATCAGCGCGCCGAACTGGCTCTGGATCTCGTCGAGGCCTTCGACGGCGCGGACCTGTCCGGTGCCCTGCCCGCGGAGATAGGCGGTGCCAACCGCGTAGCGCCGATCGGGCGTGGTAAAGGTGCCGTGAATCATGAGGCGCACCCACGCGGCGACGAAATCGATGTCGTTCGCGCGCGAGATCATGGTGGTGATGTTGGCGCCTGGTGGACGCGCGGCGATTTCGCTGATGGCAAGCGTACCATCGGGGCGTCGGAACCATTCACAGTGTGACACGCCGGTGCCCATGCCGAGCGCACGTAAGGCCTGCGCACCCACGGCGCGGATGTCATCGAATTCCGGGGCATCGATGTCACGTGGCAACAGCACCGTCCACTGAATCCAGGCCTGCTCAACCACGTGCAGTGGTGTGGGACCGTAGCGCGTGAGTGAATGCCACACGGCGTCGCCATTGATCGAGACTGTTTCCAGCGAGTACTCCGTCCCGCTCAGAAACTCCTCCGCGAGCATGGGATGGGCGGGAGTGGCCGGATAGGTGGCCAACATGGCGTCGAGCGCCGCCACCTCATGAATACGCTGCGTGGCGATCGCGCCGGCGCCGGCGGGCGGCTTCAGCACGATGGGGAACCCGACCTCCCCAACGAATGCCAGGGCATCTTCGCGGGAGGCAATCAGGCGATGACGGGCCACCGGCACCCCGGCGGAGCGGAGCGCGTCTTTCATGCGCGCTTTATCGCGGAAGTTGTGCGCCGCCTCGCTGGTCAGTCCGGGGATCCCGAGCCGTTCCCGCACCATGGCGAGGGGTAGCTGGAGTTGCTCGTAGGCGCCGAAGCAGCGGACCACGGCGCCGTAGGCGGCACCATATTGGGCGCCAAGGGCGCGCACCGCCCGTTCGAGGGCAGCGGCGTCTGTGACGTCATCCACCTGCCAGTGTGCCGCGATCCGCGCCGCCAGTGATGGGGCCAGGGCGGACTGGGGCTGCTGCGCAATGACCCCGAGGCGCACCTGCGGTTCATTGAGCGCGGCCTCGATCATCTGGGAGGCGGCGGGGGAAAAGATCGGACAGACAAAGAGGACAAACATGGTGTCAGCGTCCTGAAGCGTTGCGTACCGAGCGCGTCGGGATAAAAAGACGAACGCGGTGCCGCCCCCATGAGCGACACCGCGACCGACGTGAGGTCCGCAAGCCAGCTACTGGCAGACCCAAGCGCCGCCGCGCGCTGACGCGGTGGACTTGATACCCGTGGCGGAATCGGCAGCGGTGAAGGTGACCGTTTCGAGCGCGCCGTCTTCCTGACTGTTGGTGGTGCACATGACCACCTTCCGCACGTTGAACGCGCCCGTGCTATCGGCGTCGGCCATGCCAAAATCCTGCGCCTTGTTCGAGCCCGGGGCGCGGGTGGCGGTGAGCTTCACGCGGGCCCCGGCCGTCCAGTTCTTCCCTTTGAGGGTGATGCGCGCCCCCTGCGGGGAACGTTCGGCCTCAACGGCGAGCTGCGGCTTGGGCTGACCGGTGAACGCACTGGCGGCCGTGGGCGAAACCGCCAAGGCCAGCAACGACCATGCGGAAAGCGACAGCGCAGAGAGCGCCAGCGCCGGGCCCAGCAAGCGGCGCATGTTTACCTGCATCGCACATCCTCCGGGAAAGGTGACGTTATCGGTGCGGTACCGACACGAAGCCGGAAGATGGAGCCCCCGCGCGGAGAACGCAAACGCCGGGCGCGCTCGGCGGCTGGGTTAGCGTGTACGAACGCAATCGCATGCGTTTTGCGACGGGCTGGCGCATCGGTGTTCGTGCACGCACCCGCCTTGCGGGGGGCGGCGTTTTGCGTACTTTCGACACAGGCGTGTTGCCTGCCTCGCAGCACCATCAGCCCCTTTCGCGAGGGGCTGCCTTTCAGTGACTGGTTCGGTAACCGTAACACATGATGCACGTGCGAAATCGGTATCTGTTGCTCTGCGATCTGGCGGTTTTTGCGGTATCGCTTTTGGCGGCGTACGCGGTGCGGCTGGAAGGGTGGGACTGGCTGGCGACTGACAATGCGAATGTGCTGCTCACGTACCTGCTCTTGGTGTCACCGATTCGGGTGCTGATTAACCTCGGATTGGGGATGTACGCCAGGCTGTGGCATATGGCCAGCTTGGCCGAGTTGGAGCGGATTGCCGCAGCGTCCGTGATCGGTGGGACCACGAGTATCTTCTTGGGATACGTTGCGGTCGCAGGGCTGACGAACAGCGGAGGTCGGCCACCGATTGGCGTGCTGGTGCTTGATGCCCTGTTTGTGGCGGTAGGAATGACCGCCCCTCGTGTGGCGTTTCGACTCGTGCGCCGGCGGTCGGGGCGACGCGCGACGCGCAACCCGGACTTTTTGCGGCTCCCTCCGGCCCTGATCTTTGGCGCGGGCGCTGCCGGGCAGATTGCCGCACGTGAGTTGCTGGCGCGGCCCACTGTCGGATTCCGACCCGTCGGGTTTTTGGACGACGACCCCAGCAAGCAGCGCATGACGGTGGAGGATCTGCGGGTGTTGGGGACCACCACGGACGCCACGAAGGTCGCGCTGCTCACGGGGGCCAAATTCGCGGTGATCGCGGTGCCGTCGGCGTCGGGGGACACGATTCGTCGCTTGCTGCAAGTGGCACGCAGCGCGGGGCTGGAGACGCGTACCGTGCCGTCTCTTCCTGAACAGATTGCGAGAGGCACTGATGGTACGCCGGTGCGACCGGTTCGCATTGAGGACCTGCTCCGGCGCGCGCCGGTGACCACCGATACGGCGGCCGTACGGACACGGGTATCGGGGCGAACGGTGTTGGTGACCGGAGCCGGTGGTTCGATCGGGTCGGAGCTGTGCCGACAGTTGGCGCAGATGGATCCGTTGGAGATTGTGCTGGTAGGGCGTGGGGAGAATTCGATTTTCGAGATTCAGCAGGAGCTCGTACGACGCTTCCCGTTTGTGACGCTGACGCCGGTGATTTTGGACGTCCGTGATGCCGACCGCATGCGCGAGGTGATGCAGGAGCGACGCCCGGTGGCGGTGTTCCATGCCGCGGCGCACAAGCACGTGCCGTTGATGGAGCAGAACGTGCTGGAAGCGTTGCGCAATAACGTGCTGGGCACGAAGAGTGTGGTGGACGCGGCCTTGTCCGCGAACGTACCACACCTTGTGTTGATTTCAACGGACAAAGCGGTGCGCCCGACCAGCGTCATGGGCGCGTCGAAACGGATCGCTGAGCAAGTGGTACAGCAGGCAGCGCGCGACAGTGGTAAGCCTTACGTCTCGGTCCGTTTTGGCAACGTATTGGGCAGCCGTGGATCGGTGGTGCCCACGTTCTTGCGCCAGATCGCGGCGGGTGGGCCGGTGCTGGTCACCCACCCCGAAATGCGCCGCTATTTCATGACCATTCCCGAGGCCGTGCAGCTGGTGCTACAGGCGTACGTAATGGGGACGGGTGACGAAGTGTTCTGCCTGGACATGGGAGAACCCGTGAAGATTGTGGACCTCGCGCGTGATCTGATTGCTCTGACGGCCTCGGAGCACGAGGTACCGGTGGAAATCCGCTTTGCCGGTACGCGCCCCGGCGAAAAGCTGTACGAGGAGATGTTTTTCGATGCCGCCCACGCGCGGCCAACGGCGCATCCCAAGGTGGTCTGCGCAACGGAAACCGAGTTGACCGATGAGATCGTGCATCGGCTGAACGGTGCCGTGGCCGAACTGCATGGCCTCGTTGAGGAGCCACGGCTGTTCGAGCTGATTGATGGGTTGGTGGAGGAATTCGCCGCGGATCCGGCAGGGGGCCCGCGGACTGCCGTTTGATGCGGGGTGCGGCATAGCACTCACGCGGGCGCTCTTCGGTATCGCACAGCAAACGGCTCAGGCCACCCGCGGGGTGATCTGAGCCGTTTGGCCATCAACGGATGGAGTGAGATTCGAACTCACGGTACGCTTTTGACGTACACACGCTTTCCAGGCGTGCGCCTTAAACCACTCGGCCATCCATCCTCACCTGCACAATCGATCCCTTCACCTTCACACGCCTTCCCGACAGGCGAACGCGCCACCGCGGGGGTCCACGACGGCGCGCGCCTTGCCTCTGCCCTGCTCTACCGTTCTGCCTGCATGCCACACGCAGCACCCGCTGCAGCGGACAGGGTGAGATTCGAACTCACGATACCGTTGCCGGTACGCCGGTTTTCGAGACCGGTGCCTTCAACCACTCAGCCACCTGTCCTCGGATGGCGATCGGACTACACCTCACGCCATCACTCCGAGAGCCTCAGTAGTTAACGCACTGAGCGGCATGGATCAAGGTGCCCGACGGGCTTTCACACCCGCCGCGCCGCAAAGAAGGCCGACAGCATTCCCCCGCATTCGTTGGCCATGACGCCCCCCCGCACCTCGGGATGGTGATTAAGCCGTGCGTGCCGTACGAGATCGCCCACCGACCCGCACATGCCGGCTTTGTCGTCCCATGCGCCAAACACCAGCGACCCCACCCGGGATAGAACAATCGCCCCCGCGCACATCGCGCAGGGCTCGAGGGTGACCACCAGCGTGCACTCGCCCAGCCGCGACTCCCCGAGCACCGAGGCCGCCGCACGCAGCGCCAACAGCTCGGCGTGCGACGTACCGTCGTGGTCGCGCAGCATGCGGTTCTGCGCCCGTGCCACCACGGTGGTGCCACGCAACACCACCGCCCCCACCGGCACTTCCCCGGCCAACGCCGCCTCGCGCGCCTGCTCCAGCGCGGCCTGCATGCCGGCCGCGATATGCGGCGGCACGGCAGGCCCAGCGCCTCCCTGGTACGCAGCGGTCACCCCGTTTCGCCTTCGAAGGCGGCCTGGGCGGCCGAGTCGGCGGCGTCGCCCCGTGTGAAGCTGAGCAAATCGGACCCCTCTGCGATGTCAGCCACGATGCTATCTCCCTCCTTGAACGTACCCTCCAGCACGGCCATGGCGAGAGGGTTTTGCAACAGACGCTGCACCGCCCGCTTGAGGGGGCGCGCCCCAAACACAGGGTCGTAGCCCTCATCGGCCAGCCGCGTGCGTGCCGCGTTGGTGAGCTGCAGGGTGAGCTTCCGCTCGCCCAGCAATCGGCGCAGGTGACCCAGCTGCAGGGTGACAATGTGATCGATGTCGCCACGGCTCAGCGGGTGGAACACCACGATGTCATCGATCCGGTTGAGAAACTCCGGCTTGAACACGCTCCGCAGGGCCAGCAGCACGTCGTGCTCCACACTCGCCCACGCCGTGTCGCCGCTCTGCCCGCGCTCGAGAATCATGTGACTGCCCACGTTGGAGGTCATGATGACCACGGCATTGCGGAAGTCCACGGTGCGCCCCTGCGAATCGGTAAGGCGGCCGTCATCGAGCAGCTGGAGCAGAATGTTGAACACATCAGGGTGCGCCTTCTCGATTTCGTCAAACAGGATGACCGAATACGGGCGCCGACGCACGGCTTCGGTGAGCTGCCCCCCTTCCTCGTAGCCCACGTAGCCTGGGGGCGCCCCGATGAGCCGCGCCACCGCGTGCTTCTCCATGTACTCCGACATGTCAATGCGCACCATGGCGTGTTCGTCGTCGAACAGAAATTCGGCGAGCGCCTTGGCGGTTTCCGTTTTGCCCACACCGGTGGGACCCAAAAAGATGAATGACCCGATGGGACGGTTGGGGTCTTGCAGCCCGGCACGCGACCGACGCACGGCGTTGGACACGGCACGCACGGCCTCGGGCTGCCCAACCACGCGGGTGGCGAGCACGTCTTCCAGTTTGGTCAGCCGCTCACGCTCGCTCTCAAGCATGCGCGTGACGGGAATACCCGTCCAGCGGGCCACCACTTCGGCCACGTCGTCGGCCGCAACTTCTTCTTTCAGAAATTGCGGTCGTCCGTTTTGGCTGCCGAGGTTGCCTTCGGCCACCGTCATGTCGCGCTCGAGCTGCGGAATCTTGCCGTAGGTGATTTCCGCCGCCTTGTTGAGGTCACCAGCGCGGGTGGCCTGTTCTGCCTGGAATTTGGCCGTTTCGATTTCCTGCTTGATACGGCCCACAGCCCCGAGCGTCTCTTTTTCCCGTTGCCACTGCGCACGCATGCCGGTGGCGCGCTCTTTCAGATCGGCCAGCTCGACTTCCAAGGCGCCACGCCGCTCCAGCGATGCGGGATCGGTTTCCTTGCGCAGCGCCTGCCGCTCAATTTCAAGCTGCACGATACGCCGCTCCACCTCGTCGATTTCCTGCGGCACCGAATCGATTTCAATACGCAGGCGCGATGCGGCTTCATCGATGAGGTCGATGGCTTTATCGGGGAGAAACCGGTCGCCGATGTAGCGATTGGAGAGCGTTGCGGCGGCTACCACGGCGCCATCGGTAATGCGCACGCCATGGTGGGCCTCATAGCGCTCCTTCAGTCCGCGCAGAATGGCAATGGTGCTTTCCACGCTGGGCTCCCCCACAAACACGGGCTGAAAGCGTCGCTCGAGGGCGGCGTCTTTCTCCACGTGCTGGCGGTATTCATCGAGGGTGGTGGCGCCAACCACGCGCAATTCCCCCCGCGCCAGCATGGGTTTGAGCATGTTGCCGGCGTCCATACTACCTTCGGCTTTGCCGGCACCCACGAGCGTATGCAGCTCGTCAATGAACATGACATACAGGCCGTCGGCGCTGGTGATTTCCTTGAGCACCGACTTGAGACGCTCTTCGAACTCGCCGCGGAATTTGGCGCCGGCGATGAGTGCGCCAAGGTCGAGCGACACGAGCTTCTTGTTGCGCAATCCCTCGGGCACGTCACCGCTGACGATACGCTGGGCGAGGCCTTCGGCGATGGCGGTTTTCCCGACGCCGGGTTCACCGATGAGCACGGGATTGTTTTTGGTGCGACGCGAGAGCACCTGAATGACGCGGCGGATTTCCTCGTCGCGGCCGATGACCGGATCGAGCTTCCCGCGGCGGGCGGCGTCTGTGAGATCGCGCGTGAACTTCTCCAGCGCCTGATACTGTCCCTCGGGCGACTGGTCGGTGACTTTGTGCGAGCCACGCACCAGCTTGAGCGCATCAAGCAGCGCCTTTTTGTGAGCGCCCACCGTGGCGAGCAGACGCGTGCTGTCGGTGCCCTTGGCGTCGGAGAGGGCGAGCAGCAGGTGTTCGGTGGAGACGTATTCGTCGCCGAGCGCCTTGGCCTCTTTTTCGGCGGCATCAACGACTTGAGTGAGTTCGCGACTGAAGGTAGGCTGGGCGTCGCTCTGCTTGGCGTAGCGCCCGGCTTCCAGTTCGGCGGCCGCGCGCAGGTTGGCCACATTGGTGCCGCCCCGCTGCAGCACCGGCACCACGATCCCTTCATCCTGCCCCAGGAGGGCGAGCAACAGATGGAGATCGTAGACGAGTGGATTACCGGCCTTTCGCGCCAGCGCCACGGCTTCGTTGAGCGCCTCGGCGCTCTTCACGGTCAGACGGTCAGGATT
>CANHTA010000007.1 GCA_947463135.1 Gemmatimonadota bacterium | reverse complement strand
CGCACCCTCGATACCCGTGGCCTGATCTCACAGGCCGACCAGCGTCAGTTTGCCGAGGTGTACATCTCCGCGTTTCTTGACGCCACGTTGCGCGATAAACACGAGTATCTGCCCATGTTTCGTGATCATCGCCTGATCGGCCAGTGGCTGCCGAAAACGATGTACACCACCCGCTTTCAGGAGAGTGCGTTCCGGACGGCCGCCGATTTCGAAGAGGATGTGGACGTCACGTCAGGCTCGGTGCCGGGGGTGCGATTCACGAGCGACTCCGTGGCGGTGTGGAAGGAGTCCCCGGTGCCGTTCCGCTCGCGCGGGTCCACGCAGGCGCACAACGCGGTCACGATCGGCTGGAACAATCGCATAGCCGGCACCGACACCACGAAGATGGGACAGCCTGCGTCGTTTACCATGCAGGTGAGCGATTCCCTGCGTGCGGCGTGGAAGCTCGGACAGGCGTCGTCGCTGGTGTTCTCTCTCACGCCAACGGAAGCAAAGCCCGGCCCACGCGCCGCCCCGCGTGATAGCACCAAGCGATCCGACTCGACGGTGAAGAGCACGGCGAAGGCCGCGCGCCCCAAGAAGCCGTCACCCAAAGAGGCGAAGCCGGATACCGTGCCCGTTGATCTCTCGCTGGTGCTCACCGATGCGGCAGGCCGTTCCGCGTCGCTTCCGCTGTCCGCGTATGGTGTCGTGCGACGTCCCTTGGAATCGTATGTCTACCGGCGCGCCGGTCGCGACAAGCAGCGCTTCGCCGCCGCGTCGGAGATTGTGCTGCAAACGTATGCCATCCCCATGGGGGACTTTGCCCGTGTCGCACCGGGCTTTGATCCGGCGCGCCTGGTGCGCGTGCAGTGGCGATTTGACCGCAGCGTGGCCGGCACCATTCTGCTCGATAACATCGGCTTCTCAAACATGCGTCCTGAGTTTACCGCGCACACCATGGGAGCGGCGCGATGAGCCGCACCATGGTGCTCGCCCCGTGCCACGCGTTGCATCACGTCACACGCCGCACGCTCCGTGTGGCGGGCGCGGTGGTGATACTCGCCGTTGGTGCAGGGCCGTCAGTTGTGCAGGCGCAAACGCCGTCGGCTTCCCAGCGCGAGCGGTATGCGCCGCTCATTCTCAAGCGCCCCGCCACAACGCGCGTCTTGTCGTTGGGTGGCGCTCAGGTTGCCCAGCGTGATGTCGATGCGGTGTTTGGTAACCCGGCCTTGGTGGGTACGGCCACGGCGTTGGCATTCGGCGCCGAGCGGTATGCCAGCGGGGCGAGGGCGGGGCAGTTTGCCAGCAGCTCCACTATTGGCCCTCTGGGACTTGGGGTGGGTGTACAGCTGCTCGATGCGGGGGCGCCGTTCGGTCCGTTCCCGGCGTCGAGCGAGGTGCTCACACGCGCCACGGCGCCGGGCATCAGCAGTATTGCGGCAACCATGGCGGCCTCGCTCCTCTGGAAGCAGCTCCGCTGGGGGATCGGCGCGAAGTACGTCGAGGAACGCCTGCGTGACGATCGCGCCGCCGGCGTAGCCTTCGACATCGGCGTGTCGCGCTCGCTCTCGCTGTTGAATAGCACAGTGGCACTGGCGCTGCAGCATCTGGGGCCGTCGCTCAGTGTGGAGGATCGCCGCGAGGCGTTGCCCGCCCAGCTGGCGATGGGAATTGCCACCGCCCCACGTGGCGTGGGTAAGTGGGTTGATGTGTCAGGAAGCGCCCAGCTCGACGTGCGCCGCGATGGATCGCTCTTTCCGCGTGGCGGACTGGAAGTGAGCTACGTACCCATTGAGGGGGTCGCCGTCACCGGTCGCGCCGGTGGCCGACGGCCGCAGCTGCGTGAGGAGCGCGCCCTGGTGATGGGCGCGGGGGTTACCGTGGATCGGCTATCGCTCGACTACGGCTGGGAACCACTGCGTGACGGCGCGGGGCACCGCCTCACGGTCCGGCTCCGGTAGCGTCATTCTGCCTCGCTCCCCTTTTCTCACGGGGCAGCAATTCGCTAAGTTGTAAGGCTGGTTCGGCTCTGGTCGAGTCGGCGCTCCGGTAGCTCAGTTGGTAGAGCAGTGGCCTTTTAAGCCATAGGTCGTGGGTTCGAGTCCCACCCGGGGCACTCGCGCGGTATCCGGCTATGTTTGCGTATGCGCGTTCGTGTCATTCTCCTGGCGGCGGTTAGCCTCCTCGTTGTGGCTCTGTCTCGGCCGCAGCATGCGGCCGCACAGTTCCGGCTCCCGTCGCGCGCCCCGCGCACCGACAGTGCCCAAGTCGTTTCTCCCGCCTCGCCTCGCGCTGCGCTGGCGTCCTTTCTCCGACTCGCCGAGTCGGGTGATTGGGAGGGCGCCGCGCAGTATCTCGCCGTCCCGCCCGCCGAGCGCGATCGTGCGCTGCAACTCGCGCGCCGGCTCAAGTCGGTGCTCGATCAGCGGGTTGCCATCGACCTGCGCACCGTATCGGCGGCGGCGTCTGGCGATACCACCGACGGCGACGCACTCGGCGACCGGATTGCTGTCATCGCATCGGCCAACGGCCGTGAGGATCCCGTGCGCCTGGTGCGGCGCGCTACCACGGCGTCGGGTGATCAACCCTTTTGGGTCTTCCCGCCAGCCACCGTAGCCCTGATCGACCCATGGTTTGAGGCGCTCGGTGTCCCCTGGTTACGCGAGCGGCTGCCCGAGACGCTTATGCGCGAGGGCCCCTTCTACGTGTACTACTGGCAGTGGGTCGGCCTCGCGCTGGCGGTGCCGGTGGTTCTGCTGGTCGCCCTCGGGCTCGGCGCGCTTATGCGAGGCGTGCTGGGGCGGATTGCACGACATACCGTCACCGAATGGGACGATCTGCTCCTTGAGCATCTACGCGGACCGTTCCGATTGTGGGCGGCGTCGGTGGCGACTGGTCCGCTGCTGGCGGTGTTGGATCTGAATACGCGCATGGCGGCGTTCCTGGCGTCACTCACACGCGGTCTCGTGCTCCTGTCCATCTTCTGGGGGCTGCTGCGCATTATTCGTCTGGCGCAGGACCGTGTGGCCAACGCCGCGTGGGCCACAGGGCAGGGTACGCAGGCGCGCACACTCGTCCCCCTGTTGGGGAACCTGCTGCGCGTCACGCTGGCGGTGGTGGCCCTGTTGGTGGCGCTGGCCCAATTCGGCTATCCGGTGGGCACGCTGTTGGCTGGCCTGGGTATTGGCGGCATCGCGGTGGCGCTCGCGGCACAAAAAACCGTTGAGCATCTGTTTGGCAGTGTGTCGCTGGCCGCCGATCGTGCCTTCCGCGTGGGCGATTGGGTGCGCGCGGGTACCTCCGAAGGCACGGTGGAACGCATTGGATTGCGCTCCACCAGCTTCCGCACCGTCGATCGCACCGTGGTCCGTATTCCCAACGGTCGCCTCGCCGACGAACGCATTGAAACGTTTGGTGAACGCGATCGGATTCTGCTGCGAACCGATATCGATCTCACCTATACCACATCGCCGGAACAGCTCGAGCGCATTCGTGATGCCTTGGAAGCAACGCTGCGCGCGCATCCTCTCATCTTCAGCGAGGTGGTACGCGTCCATGTGGTTGGCTTCACCGATTCCGCCATCCGGCTCAATGTGGTGTCGTGGTTTCTCACCACCGACTGGAACGAGTTCCTGCGCATCCGGCATGAGATGCTGATTGCCTTTATGCGCGTCATTCATGAACATGGATCGAGTTTCGCGTTCCCCTCGCGTACGGTGTATCACGTGCCCCACGATGAGGCGAAGTCGTTGCCGGCCACCGTGGTGCGTGGCACCAACGCCGATGGCTAGTCGCGCGTGCCACTCGTGAACGGCTTCGTGCCTATCGTGCCGATGGCCGTGGTGGCACGACTGGTCGTGCAAGGCGACATGATTCAGTCGCCGCCGCCGCTGCTGGCCACTGAGCTGGCCGCCACCTTGCTGCAGGGGGCCATCACCACGGGGCTCGCCGCGCTCTGCGCGCACTTGTATGTGCGCTATCGCCGGCCGTGGTTTGGCTGGTTTGCCGTGGCGTGGAGCGTGTATGTGGCGCGGCTCCTCTGCATTCTGAGTTTCCTGCTCACCGGCGAGCGGGTATGGCTGTACTGGCATCAGGTGACCACGGGGTGGACCGCGCTCGCGCTGCTCTGGTCGGCGATTGTGTTTCTGCGTCAACCCAAGGCACGGCCGGGGTATCTGCTGCTCGCGCTCTTTCCGGCGCTCTGGTCGTACGTGGCGATTTATCAGCTCGACCACTTCTTGTGGGCAGCGTTGCCGGCGGTGCTGTTTCTCAGCGGCGCCACGATGTGGACCGGCTGGGTGTTTTGGCGGCACCACCGCATTGCGAGTTCCACGGGGGCCCGCCTGCTCGCGTGGTCGTTTTTTCTGTGGGGACTGCATCACCTCGACTATCCCTTCCTGCGGGCGCAGGGGGCGTGGACGCCGTGGGGCTACTACCTCGATATCTCCTTCGAGTTGTTGGTTGGTTTCGGTCTGGTGCTCTTAGTGCTCGACGACCTCGGGCGCGGTGTTCGCGCGTTATCGGCGCTATCGGGTGACCTCCAGCGCCGCGATCGGAGCACGGATCCGCTGGACGCCCTGTTGTCGCGCCCACTCGCGTTGCCGGGCGTGCGGGGGACGGCCATGTATCTCTTTGATGCCGATGGCGCTGAGGAAGCCCGCGCCGCAGATGTACTGGACGGGGTGCTCTCAGCACGTCCAACAGACACCGCCCACCTCGACACCGATACCGACGACGGGAGTCGCAGCGCGCTGTCGCCGTCGGCCCGCGGCCGGTTTGTGCGGGGGGCCGGCACCTGTGCGTCATGGGACAACGCCGCTCCTGATATCGCCGTGTCGAATGCGCTCACGCGCATGCGCATCTCACGGCGGCCGCAGGTCGTAGCCGCCGAGGGCCTTCAGCCCTTTATCGCGGCCTTACCGGTGGGTATCGGCTCACGTCTCGTCGGTGCGTTGGTCATGGCGGGTGATGTCCGGAATCCGTTTACCGCGCTCGACGACGACTTTCTGCTCACCCTCGGACAGCAGGTGGGGGCGGCACTGGAGCAGTCGGCGCTCGACCGGCAGCTGGCCACGCGCACCATTGCCCTTGAGCAGCTCTCTACACGGATGGTGCGTCAACACGAAGATGAGCGCCGCCGCCTGTCCCGTGAGTTGCACGACGAAACCGCGCAGGTCTTCTCGGCGGTGAAGATGCAGCTTGAAGCATTACGTCCGCTCATGGCCACCGGCACCTCGCCGCGGCTGGATCGGCTGTTGTCGCTGGTGGACACCGGCATCGCGAGTATTCGCCAGGTTACCAGCGACCTGCGCCCCACGTTGCTTGACGATCTGGGGTTGCGCCCCGCGTTGCATTCGCTGGTGACGGAGTTTGCCGAACGTATCGGCATCCGGGCCACCTTCGATGCGCCCATGCATTTCCCACCCCTTCACGCCGACGCGGATCTGGCGCTCTTCCGGGCTTTGCAGGAGGCGCTGTCCAACGTGGCGCGGCATGCGCAGGCGTCGCAGGTGGATGTGGTTGTAACCGTTGATCAGGACGCACTCATCCTCGCGGTACGTGACGATGGCAACGGTTTCCCGCTCACCCGCAACGGCCGGTTCCGCGACACGGACCATCGTATGGGACTTACCGGCATGCGTGAGCGCATCCTGGCCATCGGCGGCGAGGTGGTGATCAGCAATCGGGCACAGGGTGCTGAAGTCCGCATTCGTGCGCCGCGGGTGGACAGTGGTACACCGCACGCCGTCGCGCCGTGATGATGCGGCGGCGGATGATGCGGGCACATTGGCATGCTCTCCAACGTTTAGTCTGCACGTATGTCTGACCAGATTCCCACTCGTATCCGCGTTCTCATTGCCGATGATCACGCGCTCGTGCGCGAGGGGCTGCGCTATGTGCTCGATGCTGATCCGGGCATAGAAGTGGTGGCCGAAGCCGCAAACGGGCGCGCGGCGGTGGAGTTTGCGCAGCAGTTCAAGCCGGAGGTGGTGGTGCTCGACATCACCATGCCCGAGGAGAGCGGTCTCCATGCCGCGGCTCGCATTCGCCACATGGTTCCGTCGGCCCGCATTCTCATGCTGAGCATGCATGACCAGAGCGAGTACGTGCGCGAAAGCATGCGCATCGGCACGCACGGGTATTTGCTGAAAGACTCCGCCGGCGAGGAGCTGCGGGCAGCCATTCACGCCGTCCATGCGGGCCAAACCTTTTATAGTCCGGCGGTGTTAAAGCGGTTGAACGCCACCGATGCACCGCCGGCCTCAGCGCCCCACGGGCAGTTGGAGCAACTCACCCCTCGCGAGCGCGACGTGTTAGCAGGGGTGGCGCGCGGTCTCTCCAACAAGGCCATTGCGGCTGAGTTGGGAATCAGCCGCCGTACCGTGGAAGCCCATCGGGAAAGCCTCATGCGAAAGCTGGAGATTCATAGCGTGGCGGGACTCACACGTTTTGCCCTGGAAGCCGGTATGGTCCCCGACGCGTAGCGCTGGGGGGTACTCGCGCACCGGAGTCGTATAGGCGTTACGCGGTTGTGTCGTGGGCGTGATCGTGCCGTGCTCGGGTTGTCACGCGGGTTCGTGAAACTGTGCACTCATGAGCCCATGGCTGAGTCGTCTCGATGCGCGTGATCGCGCCTTGTTGGTCCGCATAGCCCTCACCCCTTCAGCGGGGCGGTCGCTCCAGCGCTTCTGGGTGGTCCTCACCCACCTCGGCGGTGCGCGCGCCAGTATCGGCCTCGCGTTGCTGCCTCTGCTGTGGTCCAAGGGCTCCCTGATGGTGGCATGCCGCACGCTGTTCGTGCTTGGTTTGTCCCATCTTGTTGTGCAGTTGGTGAAGCGGTCGGTCGGCAGGCCGAGGCCGTCGGCCGCGGAGATGTCGGGGCCGCTGGTGCTGATCCCCGACCAGTTTTCCTTCCCCTCGGGACATGCCTGCGCGGCCATGGCGGTGGCGGTGGGGCTTGCCCAACTGCTGCCGGCACTCGCGGTCCCCCTGTTTGTGCTGGCGATACTGGTGGGATTCTCCCGGGTGATGCTCGGGGTGCACTATCCGGGTGACGTCATCATGGGGCAGGCCATCGCCCTGCTGTCGGCGCTCCCCATCCTGCGGTAAGCAGCACGGCCCGGCGGGTGTTATTATCCGCGCGTGAAACATTCTTCCTCTTCCGTTGCGCTCCTGCTGCTGCTGGCCACGGGAGCGTGCGCTCGTGCGGGATCGGGGGGAGCGGCTACCGCACCCACGCCTGCACCTGCCCAGCGCACCGCGAAGCCGGTTGCAGGCAAGTCGGCGCCGTCGGCGAAATCCACAGGGCGTGACGATCCCGCCACGCGTGAAGAGGTGGTGAGCACCGCCGTTGCCATGTTTGGCGACGGTGTCACACAGCTGCCCGATGATTCGTCCCGCGGCCTGGACGATCCGAGTTGGGACATCGATGTCCGGTCGTACGAAACGCACGACCGGGTTGAGCATTATGTGGAGCTGTTCTCGAACACGGGCAAGGAGCGCTTTCGCGCCCGCCTGTCGCGGGGCACGCGCTACGAGCCCATGATTCGCGCCAAGCTGCGAGCGGGCGGGTTGCCTGAAGACTTGATGTATCTCGCGTTGATCGAAAGTGGCTATGACCCGCACGCGTATTCGCGCGCCGCGGCGGTGGGGATGTGGCAATTCATGAGCGGTACCGCGCGTGGGGTGGGGCTGCGCGTTGACTGGTGGATGGACGAGCGCCGTGATCCGGCCCGTTCAACCGATGGCGCCATTCGCTTCCTCAGCGACTTGCAGCGGCAATTTGGCTCACTGTATTTGGCGGCCGCGGCCTACAACGGCGGGCCCGGTCGTGTGGCGCGTGGCCTCACCCGGTATGCCAGCGAAATGGACGGCGCCGAGGGAGAAGATCGGTTCTTCGCACTGGCCGAGCAGGATTATCTGCGGGCGGAGACCAAGAATTACGTGCCGCAGATTATCGCCGCCGCCCTCGTCGCCAAGATGCCGGCGCGCTATGGACTCGTGGTTGACTCCCTACCGCTGTATGCGTACGACTCCGTGCTGGTCACTCCCGGCACCAGCCTCGCGCACATCGCCGCCGCAAGTGGGGCCACAAAGGCGGAGCTCCGTGACCTGAATCCGGCCGTCTTGCGCGGCATAACGCCCCCTGATGCAAGCATTTGGGCGCGGGTTCCGGTGGGGGTGGCGGAGCGCACACGTCTCGCTCTGGATAGCGTTCCCCCCGACGACCTCCGCGGTTTTGTTGAGCACGCCGTCAGCGGCAGTACCACCACTCCCGCCACCTTTGCCAAGAAGCATGGGGTGACGCTGCAGCAACTCCGGTGGTTCAACCCAACGATCAAGACCACCAGGAAGGGGCGCCTCGTGGCCGGCCAGTCGCTTCGTGTCCCGCGTGAAGTCGCTATCGACTTTGCCCGGGAGATCCCCGATCCGAGCATTGAACGGTACGGGAGTGCGGGGTCGGCGAGGGCGAGGGCAGGCACGACGCGCAAGGCCACCGCGCGGAAGTCCACGACGCGCAAGGCCACAACGTCAAAAGCCACGACGCGGAAGGCCACAACGTCGAAGGCCACGGCCAAAAAGACGCCTGTGGCCAAGAAGAAGACGGCGGCCAAAAAGACCCCCGCAGCCAAGAAGAAGACCACGGCCAAGAAGGCGCCCGTGACTAAGAAGAAGCCGGTGGCCAAAAAGAAGACGGCGTCCTCCGCGAAGAAGACGCCGTCAACACGCTAGGCGAAAAACGCCGGCGGTTTAGTCGAGATACCCGCGGCCGCGGTAGCCTTTGGTCACCATGCTGTCGTAGCCATTGGCCGGATCCAGTCCCATGCTGAGCGATCGTTGCACGGCCACCGGCCCACGGTTGTACACCAGGAGGGCGAGTTTGAGGTTGCCCTTGTACTCGCGAATCAGTCCGCGGAGGTAGGTAAAGCCAATGCGGAGGTTAATGTCGGGGTCGAGCAGTTGGTCGCGGGTGACGTTGGACTGAAACTCGCGTGCCGTGCCCAGCATGAGCTGGGTAAGCCCCAAGGCCCCGGCCGGGCTGACGGCGCTCGGGTTGAACTCACTTTCCACGCGAACCAGCCGGAACCCTAGCTCGGGTTCGATGCCGGCGGTGATGGCGGCGTCGAAGATGCGGCGGGCCAGCTCCGGTTTCACCCGGTACTGTGCGCTGTACGTGTAAATGCGGTGCCAGCGACTGAGTGATTCCCCGCGCGCCCGTTCCTTGAGGTCTGGGCCAAAGGGGAGTGCCGGGGCCGATGCGGCCTTTGATCGCTTGAGCACCTCGCCGGCCGGTCGCCAGAGCGGCTGGATCGGCAAACTGCCCATGGCGGGCGCCGTTGGTGCGGCGAGTGGGCCCCTGCTGCCTGATGGATCCGGCGCCGAGCCTCGTGGTGAGGGCTCGGGGGTGGCTAACAGGGCCAACGAGAACACAATCACAGCCGCCGTAAAGACCTTCGCGAGCCGCCGTGTGGCATAGCGACGATGCATCCGTCGCCGACGAGCAACTGCACTGCGGTTTGGAACAGTATGGATCGAATCGGTCATGACACCTCTTGATCACAGGACACTTAGGGACCGCTGATGAAGTCTCCCGATGTGCCGCCGCGTTTCTCGCGCAGCACGATTTCCGAGATCACCATCGTCCGGTCAATTGCCTTGGCCATGTCGTATATCGTAAGCAAAGACAAGGCCACGGCGGTCAGCGCCTCCATCTCCACCCCGGTTTGCGCGGTGGTTTTGGCGAATCCCTCCACCCGAAGGCCCGGAAGGGAATCATCAAAGCTAACCCGAACGTCTACGGCAGACAAAGGGATTTGGTGACAAAGTGGGATCAGTTCGGCCGTCCGCTTTGCCGCCTGCAGGCCGGCCAGTCGTGCAACTGGAATCACATCGCCTTTCTTTAACGTGTTGTTCTGTATGGCGTTAAACGTGCTCACCTCCATTCGAATCGAGCCACTGGCGAGCGCCGATCGAACAGCAACGGGCTTGTTGGCGACATCCACCATGGCGAAATGGCCGGTGGCATCGAGGTGCGACAGGGAGCGCCCGGGTACTTCCGGCTGGTCTGGCGTCATGGGCGAAGGGTGCGATGAAGGGAGGTCAGTAACGCCGCGCTGAGGAGTTGGGGGCTCAGGTTGCCCTGCGCCTTGGCCTTCGTGTGTTCAACCAGCATCACGGCGGAAGCCGTGCGCCGTGCGTCCACGTCCCGACCAAGGGACACCAGCTCTTGCACGCGACGATGCAACAGATGCGTGAGGGCTTCGAGGATATCGGTGAAGGTGCCGCGCGCGCCGGCCACGCCCTGACGCGCCGCCACCTTGATCCGTTCGGCGGAGCCATTCGGGGTGGAGGGTTCTAACGCCGCATCGAGCATGCGCTGCGCCGCGGCGAGCGCCGCGGTCATGGAATCGGCCCCAAACAGCTCGCCGGGCGCGCCGTTCATGCGCGCCAAGGCGTCCGCTCGCGGGACGCGGGAGAGTTTTCGCGCCACCGCCGCGTCGTCGAGAAAGTCCTCCATGTCCTGTTGCCCAAGGGGCAGCACGCGAATGGCGACCACGCGCGACGTGATGGTGGGCAACAGGTTGCCCGGTTCACTGGTCGTCAAAATGAGCGTGGTGCTTGGGGGCGGCTCCTCAAGCAGCTTCAGGAACGCGTTCGCGCCGTGGTCACCGCCCAGCTGCGTGATCATCCGTTCAGCGTCGCCGACCACGAACACGGCCCGCTGCGCCATGGCCGGTCGCCGGGTGGACTGATGCACGAGGGCTCGCATGGTCCGCACATGGAGTCCCTCGGTGCCGAGGCTGGGTGCCCAGAGCCCCTCCGCCTCCATGCGCTCCCTGATCACGTCGTCGTAGTCCGCTTTGATCTCCTCGGGGGACGCATCACCGTCTTTCAATCGAGGCCGCGGGAAGAACCAGTGAAGATCCGGGTGGACCACGCGGACGGCATAGCGACACTGGGGGCAGCTGCCACAGGGCTCCGGTAACCGGTCGGCCAGCGCCCGATCGCACAGGAGATACTGACCAAGCCACAGGGCCAGGCGCTGTTTGCCGACCCCGCGCCGACCCTGCAGCAGCAGGCTGGCCGGGAGCCGGTCATCGGAGGCCGCCGATGTGAGCCGGTGCCGCAGGGCAGCATGTCCGTAAAGCGGGCGAAGCGACATGTGTGCAATATGCAGGGAACCCACGTCTCCTCGTCAGTCCGCCCCACACCCCTCCCATGCGTCTGCTCACGCGGTTCGTCGCCTTCGGGCTTGCCCTCTGTCTGTTCACGCCGGTGACCCCCGCCTTGGCTCAGCTTCGCGCGCGACAGCTTGGGCTGGCTCCCGGCGTGTTTACGCCCGGCGCGCACAACGCCATCACCGATGTTGCGGGAGTACGCGTTGGTCATGCCACTCTCTCAATGGGCGACTCCATCCGGACCGGGGTCACGGCCATCGTCCCCCACGCGGGCGACCTGTTCCGCGACCGCGTACCCGCCGCGCTGCACGTGGGGAATGGCTTCGGCAAGCTGCTTGGCGCCACCCAACTCCGGGAGCTTGGCGAGTTGGAGACCCCGCTGTTGCTCACCTGTACCCTGTGCATCTGGCAGGTGGGCGAAGCCTTGGCGCAGTACATGTTGACCAAGCCTGAGAATGCGAGGGTCCGCTCCATTAATCCCGTGGTGGGGGAGACCAATGACGGCCAGCTGAATGCTACGACCGCACGCCCCGGCATGGCGGCCGCCGTTAGACAAGCCCTCGCCATCGCCGACACCGGGCCGGTGGCCGAAGGGAGTGTGGGGGCCGCGCACGGCACGGTCATGTTTGGCTGGAAAGGCGGCATCGGAACCAGCTCCCGGAAGCTGCCGGCGTCATTGGGGGGCTACACGGTTGGGGTGCTGGTGCAGGGCAACTATGGCGGCGTATTGCAGATGGCGGGCGTGCCCGTTGGTCCGCTGCTGGGACGGTATGCCTTTCAGCGTGATGTCCAGCCGCTGGGAGGACGGTCGCCGTCAGGGGACAGCGGGGCGGAGCGGGGCGATGGCTCGTGCATGATCGTGATCGCCACCGACGCGCCGATCCTGTCACGAAACCTGGAGCGACTCGCCGCTCGCGCGGTGATGGGGCTGGCCAGAACCGGTTCGAGTGCCTCCAACGGGTCGGGGGATTATGTCCTGGCCTTTTCCACCTCGCTGCGGGTGCGCCGATCGCCCGACGTCACGGTGCATGCGAACGAGGAAATCGGGAACGAAGCGATGTCGGCGTTGTTTCAAGCGGTAACGGAGGCCACCGAAGAGTCATTGTATAACGCGATGCTCATGGCCACTCCGGTCAGGTCAACCAGCGGTCGTGTGAATCCGCTGCCGATCGACTCGGTCCGCACTCTTTTGGAAGCTCGTGGTATTCGGGGATCCCGCTGACATGCATGCACCTGCTGTAACGCTTCCCGGGCGCGAACAGGCCCAGCGCCGTACGCACGCCTCCCGCATCGCGCTGCCTTGGCAATTGGCGGCCGTGATCTTCGCCGCCACCAGCGTGATCGTGGGGCTCATCTGGGACATTTCGTGGCACATGACGATTGGTCGTGACACGTTTTGGACGCCGGCCCACTTGGCGATCTACACCGGTGGCGCCGTCGCCGGCCTCGCCTCCGGCTACGAAGTGCTTCGGCGATCCTTTTTCTCCCCGGGCCAAGCCGCCGACGGCGTCACCATCTGGCGCCTGTTCCGCGGGCCGCTCGGTGGCTGGCTCTGCATCTGGGGCGCTGTCGCCATGCTCACCTCGGCGCCCTTCGACGATTGGTGGCATGCCGCCTACGGACTCGATGTCAAAATCATCAGTCCGCCCCACGCCATCCTCGCCCTGGGGTTTATCACGATCCTGGGCGGCGCCCTCATCATGGCGGTGGCCGAACAAGGACGCGAAGCGGATCGCGCCGAGGCTGACGGTGCGTCGGCGGGTATCGCCCCGTGGATTGTGGCGTATGCCGGTGGATTGGTGCTCGGGATGCTCTCGATTTTCACCACGGAGTATCATCCGCGCGAGTTGATGCACCGCGGCATTTTCTACGCGGTGTCGTCGCTGGTTTTCCCCTTTGCGCTGGTCGCCGCATCGCGGAGCACGCGGCTTCGCTATGGGGCCACGGCCACGGCGCTGGTGTACACGGTGGTGATGTGCGTACAGGCGTGGCTGCTGCCGCTCTTTGAAGGATCGCCCAAGCTTGGGCCCATCCGCACGGCGGTAACGCACATGGTATCGCTGGACTTCCCGTTGTTGCTGCTGGCCCCGGCGCTCTGCATTGATCTGGTGATGCCACGGCTTCGTGCGCGAAATCTCTGGGTGCAGGCCACGGCACTCGGTGGGTTGTTCCTGATAGTGCACGTGGCAACGCAATGGCCCTTTGCCAACTTTCTCGTGAGCGACGCCTCGCGAAACTGGTTTTTTAACACGGACAACATTCCGTACATGATGCCGCCAAACTGGATGCGTCCCATGCGACAGTTTGCGGAGGAGTCCACCGCGCAGGCGGTCCGTGCCTTTGGCCTCGCCGCGCTGTTGGCAGTGTTATCGGCGCGCACCGGGCTGGCATGGGGCAACTGGCTGCGTTCGGTGCGCCGGTGACCGCCGTACCCACCGCCGTGGTGCGTGCTCGCGGAGCCTTCCTCGCACGCCTCGGCGCACGCCTCACGGCTCTTGGCGGTGCGGCGTTGGCGTGGACACTGCTGTCGGCCCATATCGGCACCAACCAAGTGGTCTTTGAAGGGCAGGCGGGGGGCTATCCCGTTCGCGTCCTGATCAGTCCCCCCGGTGTGGTGCCCGCTCAGGTGCCGATCACGGTACGCGTGCTTCAGGGAACGCCCACACGCGTGACCGTGCGCGCCGCGCAATGGAATGTGGGTACCAAGGGGGCGCCGCCGGCTGAAGACGCGGCCATGGTGCCAGGGGATCCGGGCGTGTGGGCACACGACCTGTGGATTATGACGGCCAGTGTGTACTCGGTGTATGTCGCGCTGGAGGGGCCGGCAGGCAATGGGTTTGTGGTGGTGCCCATGCAGACCAGTGCCACCCGTACCCTTGGTATGGAGCGGGGGATGGGGGCGGTGCTCGCGGCACTCGGCCTGCTGTTGGTGGCGGGGATGCTCACGATCATCGGGGCCTCGGTGCGCGAAGGGCCCGTGCCCCCGGGGCAGTCGCCGTCTCCGGCCCGCGTGCGCGGTGGACGCATTGCGATGGCTTCGGGGGCAGCAATTCTCACGGTTGCACTCTTAGGTGGTGCAACGTGGTGGAACGTGGAAGACCGCGCCTACCAGCGGAGTTTGCTCAAGCCTATTGCCATGCAATCGGCGGTGCGGTTGGTGAATGCCGATCGTCTGCTCACCATGGCCATCACCGATTCGCTGTGGCTGATGAATCGCTTTGGGCCGCTGTTGCCCGATCATGGCAAGTTGATGCATCTGTTTCTGATTCGTGCCGATGGGGCGCCCACTGAAAGTGCGCTCGCGCATCTGCACCCTTTGCGCGTGCATCCCGATACGTTTGTCACGCGCCTGCCTGATCTTCCCGCCGGGCGATACTTTCTGTTTGGCGATCTCTTGTTGCAGAACGGTGCGCAGCGGACGCTGGTTGATACCGTTGATCTTCCCGTGGCACCGGTGGTGCCCGGGGAGGAGCGCGCCCTTGCGGCGTTTTCGCCAACCGTGCCGCCCTTCGACGCCGACGATGCATGGCGTGCGGTAACGCCCGTACCGCTCGGGGAACAGTATCCCCTGCCGCTGGGGGGCGCCATCCGCATGGCGCCTGATGCGCCCGTTCGCGCCGGGCGTGACTTTCGCTTAACCGTCACGGTAACCAATGCCGATGGCACGGCCGCATCGCTCACACCGTACATGGGCATGGGTGGCCACGCCATGGTGCTCCGTCGTGATGCCGGCGTCTTCGTACATCTGCATCCCATGGGCAGCGCAAGCATGACCGCGCAGGCGCAGCTCATGCGCCGCGAACGCGGCGACACGGTTGTGACCGATGAGGTCACGCCTGCAGCGGTCACGCCTGATTCGCTCACGCACGCGATGCATGCTCCCTCCGCCAGCAGCTTGGCGTTTCCCTTTGCCTTTCCAAGCGCCGGTGCTTATCGCGTGTTTGTGCAGGTACGGCGAAACGGCACAGTAGAAACCGCGGCGTTCGACGTTACCGTACCGGAGGCGCCGCGCTGATCTCAGCGCGCCCTTATTTCGGCGCGGTTAACGAGCGGCGTGCCTCGGCCTCCTGCAACGCGGTGGCGATCACCGCCGATACACGGTCCGCTTCCAACAGAAAGGCATCGTGACCGTGTACCGACGGCAGCTCCACAAACGTGGCCTTCGCCGCATCCGTCCATTCACGCACGCAGTCGGCTGGATAGAGGAGATCGCCCGGAATGCCAACCCCGGTGAGCCGATCACCCACGGCCTCAAGGGCGGCGGTCATCCCACCGCGCCCGCGACCGACATCATGTTCATCCATGGCATCGATAAGCGCGCCGTAGCTGTCGGCATCAAAGCGAGCAACAAGCTTCTCACCGTGCACGGTGAGCCAGTCGGTCACCCGAAAGCGGCCGTTTTCACCGCGCGTGCGTCCGAACCGACGCTCAAGTCCGTCGGGGGTCCGATAGCTCAGCATGCCAACCATGCGCGCCAAAGCGAGTCCGTGTTCTGCGCCGCCAATGGCGATCGCGCGCCGCATGATGGCGTTCCACGCAATGCCTTGCGCCGTTTGTGCCGCCGGCGCCGCAAGAACCACGGCCGCCTCCAGGCGTGTGGGGAAGCTCGCGGCAAACTCCAACGTCACCATACCGCCCAGCGAACCGCCGCACACCAATAGCGCCTTCGGTACCCCGAGCGCGTCGAGGAGACGCGCCAGTAACGCGGCTTGGTCGCGCGTGCTGAATGCCGGCAGGGCATTCGGGGCGTCATGGGTGGGGCCGGTGGTCCCATCACATCCGCCAAGCAGGTTGGCACAGAGCACGGCATGGCGTGTAGGGTCGATGGCGGCATTGGCGCCAATCACGCCCTTCCACCACGCACTCGCCTGCACGGTGCCTGTGAGGGCGTGAACCACCAGCACCAGATTGTCGCGCGCCGCGTTCAGCGCGCCTTCCAACCGATAACGCACCTGCACGCGCGCCAGGCGCTCGCCGGACTCCAGCACAACGTCGTCTACGATGATCGATTCGTCTTGAATCGGCCACGCAGCCGCTTCGGCAACAGACATGAAGGCACTCTCCACCACGGGGTGAGTGCCGCCCAACTGCACGAACGCGCCCGGAACACAGACCTCCGCCGGGCGTTCTCGCGGTTTAGCGCTTTGTTTAGCGTGGCGGCAATCGGCGGCAAATCACCACGGACACTCTATCGGCGGACACCGACGGGTATCACGATCTGTTGTTGTGGACCAATCCTACATGGAACGGGTACCGCGTCGGCACCGGAAAACACTGACGGCCCGCGTCGATTGCTCGTCGCGGGCCGTCAGGACCTCGACTTAGACGGATAGTCAGTGCCGCAGGCACTGCGTGCGCGGCCCGTCAAATCGGGGAAACTGCCGCGCACTCTGTAGTATCGTACCGCGCAGCGAAATCCTCAACCCCAGGCAATCGCGGATTGCTTACGCCGGCTCCAACCCGCTGACCACGCGCACGGTGTCGCGGGCGATGAGCAGCTCCTCGTCGGTGGGTACCACCCACGCGGCGAGCGTTGACGTGGTGGTTGAAAAGCACCCCTCCCGACCATCCACCAGCATGGCGTTGGCCTGCGGCTCCACGTGTAAGCCTGCCCACTGGAGTCCGTCGCAAATGCGACGACGAATCTCCGGGGAGTTCTCTCCGATACCGCCGGCAAAAACAATCGCGTCCGCCCCGCCCATCGCGGCGAGATAGGCGCCGATGTATTTGCGGGCGCGATAGCAGAAGATCTCGATGGCAAGGCGCGCCCGACGGTCGTCGTGCTCCTGCGCTTCCGCCAACAGGTCGCGCATGTCATTGGTGAGCCCCGAAATGCCGAGTAACCCGGATTGGTTGTTGAGGAGCGCTTCCACCTGAGGTAGGGTGAGCCCCTCTTTCGCCGCGATGTAGTCCAGCAGCGCCGCGTCGATGTCCCCGGAACGCGTGCCCATCACGAGCCCTTCCAGGGGCGTGAATCCCATACTGGTGTCGATCGACTCGCCGCCGGCAATCGCGCAGGCCGAGCAGCCGTTGCCCAGATGCAGTGTGATGATGCGGACATCGGCGCGGGGGCGTGCGGTGAGTGTGCGCCAACGGTATGCAATGGAGCGATGCGAGGTGCCGTGAAATCCGTAGCGCCGCACTTTATGTCGCCGATACAGCGGATACGGGATCGCGTACAGATACGCGTACTCCGGCATGGAGTGATGGAACGCCGTATCAAACACCGCAACCTGTGGCACCGTCGCGCCAAGCGCGGCGCGCGCCGCTTCAATGCCCCGCAGGTTATGCGGGTTGTGAAGCGGGGCCAGTTCAATGGTGTCTTCGATGGCATGCAACACCGCACGGTCAATGGCCACGCTGCGCTGGAACTGTTCGCCGCCATGCACCACGCGATGGCCCACTGCATGCAGGTCACTGCGGCTGGTGAGCCCCGTTCCACTCTCCGGCGAGGTGATAAACGCCACCAGCCACTCCACCGCCGTGCGCAGGTCGCGCAATGGGGCCGTACGGGTGCGTGCAATCCCATCGGCCCCGCGCAGGGTGATCACCGATTCGCCACCGATGCGCTCAATCTGTCCCCGGATCAGTCGCACGTCGCGGTCGTCGCGCATGCGATCGGCGTCGGTGGCCACCACCTGAAACTTGAGTGTCGCCGAGCCGACGTTGAGCACGAGGACGTTCATCATGGTACGCGCCGGTTGACCGGGGGCTCCCGGAAGGTGCAGCTCAGAAGGGCTTGTACAGGGCCATGTACACGGCCACGCCCGCCAGCAGCGGGAGAAGCAACAGGAACGGCTTGGCGAGCCCCGGGCGACGGTACGGCATCAACACGATGGCGCTGAGAATCACCCACACGATGATCTTCACCCACAGCCACCCCGGAAAGCTGCCGCCGTGCATAAAGCCCATACGAGCCAGCATGCCGAAGCCGCCCACGAGAATGAGCAGTGCTCCCAGTCCATGCATGGACCCGATCAGCGGACGGGTGGTGCTGGAGGCCTTGCTGCCACCGTTGGCGGCATGCGTGGCCACGCCACCGATGGCCACAAACAGCATGGCAATGCCGATGATGTGCAGGATTTCGTAAAAGTCGCGTGGAAACATGCGTTACTCAGGTGAGAGTGTGAGTGAGAACCGGCTCGTGCACATCAAAGCTTGCCATTGTTCCCGGCGATAACCGCCGGTAGCTCTCCAGCACGCGCCCGAGTGCCTGCTGCGCACTCTCGCCCACGGCCGAGAGATGTCCCATTTTGCGCCCACCTCGTGCACCGGCTTTGCCGTACAGATGGAGGCGTGTACCCGGCACCTCCAGCGCGTGCGTGGTGTGGGGCGGTTCCTGTTGCAGCCACACCTCGCCCAGCAGGTTCACGATCGCTGATGGCGCGTGGATGGCGGTACTCCCCAGCGGAAGGTCGCACACGGCCCGCACCAACTGCTCAAACTGGCTGGTGGCCACACCGCGTTCACTGTGGTGATAGCTGTTATGCGGACGTGGGGCGAGTTCGTTTACCAGCAACGTGCCATCGGTAGTCACGAAGCACTCCACGGCCAACAGGCCGACGATCCCGATACGTTCGGCAATGGCCGCTGCAAGCGCCTGCGCCTGGGCGGTCATCGCCGCACTGATCTCCGCCGGCATGACGGCCCACGTCAGAATGCCACTGGTGTGGTGATTGCGGGAAGGCGGATACACCGCCATCTCACCGTTTGGACGACGCGCCACCATCACCGAAATTTCGTAATCAATCGCCACCATCTGTTCCACGAGACACTCGCGGCTCCCCACGGCGTCCCAGGCATCTGCCGCCTGATCCGGTTCGCGGAGGCGCACTTGGCCGCGCCCGTCGTAGCCACCGTGCGTGGACTTCGCGATGCAGGCCCCGTGCACACGGATGGCGTCCGCCACCTCGGCCGCGGAGGTGGCCGCAACAAATGCCCCCAAGGGGAATCCTTGCGCTTGCAGCCACTGTTTCTGACGGATCCGATCCTGAATGATGTACACCGGTGCCCGACCTGGACGCAGCGCGGTGTGTGCGGCAACCGCATCGAGCACGTCGGGGTGGATCTGTTCAATTTCCAGCGTCACCACGTCGCACCCTTTGGCCAACGCAATGGCGGCCTCCACATCGTGGAATGGTGCGGTGATCGTGCGCGACGCCACCGCCTTGGTGGCACAGGTGGCGTCCGGATCGAGCACGTGAATGTCGTAGCCCATCGAACGCGCCGCGAACGCGGTCATGCGTCCTAACTGTCCACCGCCCAGGAATCCGATGGTGGCGCCGGGAAGAATGGGGGTCACGTGGCCGGGGGAATGAAGTCGCTTGGCGGAATGAGCACGGGCGTGATGGCATTGGGGGCAGGCAACGGTCGCGCCAGCGCTTCGTTGGCCTTGGTGGTGCGGCGCTTCGCCAACAGGTCGCGCAACGCGGCATCGTGAGCGGCCAGCAGCTGCGCAGCGAAGAGGGCGGCGTTGGCCGCACCCGGCTTGCCAATGGCAAAGGTGGCCACCGGAACGCCGGCCGGCATCTGCACGATGCTGAGCAGTGCATCCATGCCATTCAGCGGCGTTGCCACCACCGGCACGCCCAGCACCGGCACCAACGTTTTCGCGGCGAGCATGCCCGGGAGATGGGCCGCACCGCCAGCACCCGCGATGATTACCCGCAGCCCTCGCGGCAGCGCCGTCTCGGCATACTCAAAGAGCCAGTCCGGGGTACGGTGTGCGGACACCACCCGTGCCTCGTAGGGGATACCAAGCTCCGCGAGAAGCTCGCAGGCTGGGGCGAGCGTGTCGAAATCACTCGCACTACCCATCACCACACCGACCAGTGGCGTGGTCGCGGCAGCGATCGAGCTGTCGGCAGCAGCGGTCACGTGCACTCCAAAAGGGGGATCGGCAGCCTCCATGCACCGTTTCCGAGGCTGCGCGGACGCTGAAAGTTACGCACGTACGTGGCGGCGTCCAACCCGCTATCGCGCGCCGGGCTCCGCGCTATGGCTGGGTGCGTGAGGCGGGCAACAGCCATCGATCAATGCGGCCGCGCGGTCCCTCATGCTGTCGGCGCACCACCATCAGCCCAGTCACGGTGCCGATCCCTGCGGCCGCGACCACATCACTCGCCCAGTGGGCATTGTGATACATCCGTGAGGCGCCCACCAACGAGGCCACGCCAAACATCACGGGGGCCATGGCACGCGCCACACGCGGATGTCGCGCGGCGTAGCGGGATCGCGAAAACTCAGCGCTCACAACGGCCGCGGCCGCGAAGGCCACCGTGGTATGCCCCGACGGCAACGCGCGGTACGCATCGTCGCTGCGGAAGGGGTGGAAGGTGAGCGGATCCTGCTGCGGCGAAAGAGACGGCCGAGCACGGCCCAGCAGGGGTTTGATCATGTTGGTGACCACCCCACTCACCAGCACAGCCTCGGTGGCATGGAGCCCCGCATCGGCGAGCCCGTCGTGCTGTGTGAGGCGGCCAGCCACATAGCTGCCCACAGACACGATCAACGCACCCGGTTTCCCCACGACGCCCACCACCTCGGCACCCTGAGCCACCACCGCAAGCCGATGCCACGAGGGGTCTGAAAACCGGGTTGCCAGCCGCCGGTCAAACGGGAGGGCTACCGCGGTGCCGGCGGCGAACGCACCAAGTCGCCACCAGTCTCGCGCGGTGACCGTTGCTGGCTCTTCCGCGCTTGGCGACGACTGAGCACGGAGTGCGGGCCCAGTCGTTGCCACGATGGCGATAAGGCCACACCGCACCACGGGTCTCGCACGGTTCCGGGACCACGTCATGTGATGGACATCGGCGGGTGGCCGATTTGACGCCAGAAATACCACTCCCGCTGCGGTGTCCATCCTTCGGCCTCGGCGCGATCGTTGCCCCACAGGCACGTGGTGCTCTCGGTGGTGACCGAACGGAAGGCCTGGTCGAACTCAGCCAGCAAGTCCCGCGTTTCGGCACTGGCTGGCCGGACGCGCAACCGTTTGGCGATCTCGTGTCGCACTGTGAGACGCTCTAGGTAGTCATGCCCTGCGGGCGCGTCCCCGCGCTCGTGGGTCAATTCATCCACCTGACGCGCCCACAGGGCCACCAACGCGGGGACGTTGACGCGATCGAATGTCACTCGCCGAAGCCGTGCGGCATGGCCTACTTCGCTGGCGGAGCAACCACCGGCAGGCGCGCGGTGCCGCTCCACTGCTGGAACGACCCGTCAAACATGCGGGCGTCGTGCCCCAGCATTGTGGCCACAAACCACAACAGCGTCGCCTGTTGCCCGATGTGGCAATACGTAATCACCGGCTTCCGCTGGTCCACGCCCGCCTCGGCAAACAACGTCTTCAGTTCGCTCATCGGCTTCAGATACCCGTTGGTGCTCACGCTGGACAGCGGCACATTCACGGCGGTTGGAATATGTCCCGGACGCGGATAGCCGCCGCCGTCGCCGTTGTAAAACCGCGTCAGGCGGGCGTCGATGATGTGGCGGGTGCCATCCGTCGTGGCGGCTTCCACCTGTGCGATGGTGGCAATAATGTCGGGGCGGAGCATGGGCGTAAACGTGACCGACGGCGCCGGCCCCGCTGCCGCAGTGGTAACCGGACGCGCCTCGGCTTTCCACGCCTGATAGCTCCCGTTCAATAACGAAATGCGATCCATGGCCCCGAGATACGCGAGCGTGATGAACACCCGGGTGGCCGATTGCAGTGCGCCATCGTGCGGGACCACCACTACGCGGGTGCGATCGCCGATGCCATGACGAATGGCCCACGCCGTGAGCTGTTCAACGCCGGCTAGCTGCAGCGTCAGTCCCCCCGGCACGTTCGGTAACGCCACCTCATCCAGCGTGGTATGACGTGCGCCGGCCACATGGCCGCTGTCGTATTGCGCCTTGGTCCCCACATGCAAAATCACAAGGTCGCGATCGCCCTGATGCTCCGCCAACCACGCGGTGGACACCAGCATCGTTGACGGATTGGCTACGGGCATGGCCCGTGGCGGGGCATGTCGGCAGGCTGCCGCGGCGAGCAGGCTCGCGGCCAGCACTGAGGAGAGGGAAAGGCGCATGTTCATGGGGTAATGACCGGACGGCCACGTGAGTCGCGCACTTCCACCGGTGCGATCCCGGTGGCCTTGAGCGCAGGTTCGATTACCGCGCGATCGCCCGCGATGACGATCGTGAAGGTGGAGGGATTAAGGTACTTGGTGGCCACGCGCTGTGCGGACTGCACAGTCACCGCACCGATCCCCGCGCTGAAAGCACCCAAGGTGCTGAAGGGAATACCGTACGGAATGAGTTGCGACAGCTGCGCGGCGATGTCGCCGGTGGATTCGAAGTTCTCTGCGTAGCCAAGCTGCAGATATCGCTTGGCTTTGTCGAGTTCGTCGGCGGGCAGCGGCGCCCGGATGGCGTTGAGCTCACGCATAAACTCAATCAAAGCGGAATCCGTTTTGGCCGAGACCACTTCGGCCGTGGCACGGAACGGGCCGGCATCCTTGCGCATGGTGAAGCTTGAACCAGCACCATAGGTGTAGCCTTTCTTTTCGCGGAGCGTGTTGTTGAGGCGAGAGGTAAAGGAACCGCCGAGGGCGGTGTTCACCACCATCAGCGGGTAGTAGTCAGGCGTGCTGCGTGCTACGCCCACGCCACCCAAGCGAAAGCTTGACTGCGCGGCTTTCGGCTTGTCCACGATGTAGATGGTGGCCGCCGCCTTGCGGGCCGCCGCGGGTGTCGGTTTGGCCGCCAAGGTTGGGAGCGTGCCACGTGCCCACCCCCCGAAGGTACGGCGGGCAAGCGCCTCGGCTTCTGTCACCGACAAATCACCAACCACCACCAGCGTGGCGTTATTCGGACGGTACCACGTTGTCCAGAAACCCTGAACATCCTCACGCGTGAGTCCGGCGGTGCTCTCCTTGGTGCCCGAGCTGCTCTGGCCATACGGGTGCGCTTCGCCGTACACCAGCGCCGCGAAAGCACGGTCCGCCATGGCGGGTCCGCGGTCCTGCTCCTGCAACAACCCTGTGGTCCGCTCGCTCTTCAGGCGAAGAAACTCCGGTTCGGCAAAGGTGGGACGCAGCACGACATCGGCCATCAGACTCATGGCGCTATCAAGCGTGGCCGTTGTGGAGTGCAGCGATACCGTGCTCTGTTCGAAGCCGGCGCCGGTACGCAGGCTGATGGCCAGGTAGCCAATCTGTTCGGCGAGTGCCAGCGCATCGCGTGTGCCCGCGCCTTCATCAAGCAAGTTCGCGGTCAGGGTAGCGAGGCCCGCTTTGCCGGTGGGGTCGGCTTCGGCACCCGTGCGAATCACCAGCGACACATCCACCACGGGAATCTCGTGCTGCTCCACGATAACGAGCTTGAGCCCGTTGGGCAGCAGACGCTCCGTAATCTTCGGCAGCGTGAGCGGTGTTGGCGCCACGAGCACCGGCGGCTTCGTTGACGCCGGCGTTGCCGGCGCGACCTGCGCATGGGCACACGTTGGCAGCCACGCCAGCGAGAGCAGCATCATCACGGTGCGACGCATTAGCGGAGATCTCCAGCGGTGAGCGCGAGCTCGGTTTTTCCGTCCGGCACCACGGTGAGTACAATGCGAGGCTGACCCAGCACATACTGCCGCGCTGCGCGCTGGACCTGCTCACGCGTCAGCGATTCATACCGCGCGAGGTCCTGTGCCATGTAGTCGGGGGTCCCGGCGAAATAGTTGTAGTAGCTGAGTTGCGTGGCCTTGCCCAGCACGCTCGAGAGCCGGTCAACGGTGCTGGCGCGCATGCCATTCTTCACGCGGGTGAGCTCACGCTCAGTGATGCCGCGTTCCGCAATGTCGCGAATCACCCGTTCGATCTCGGCGTGGAGCTCACGCGGATGCACGCCGGGTTTGGCCGTGGCGGTGAGCATGATCATGCCGTCCAGTTTGTTCGAGCTGTTGCCCATGCTCACGTCCTGCGCGATTTGCTTCTCGTACACGAGCGTACGATACAGCCGTGAACTCTTGCCACCGGCAATGATGTCCGTGAGCGCATCAAGGGCGGCATCGTCGGGGCTGAATGTTTTCACGCCGTGCCACACGTAGTACGCGCGCGGAAGCTGCACGCGGTCTTCCATGTGCAGCACCGTATCCTTGGTGAGCGCCACCGCGGGCACGCTGGGGCGGACGATCTCCGCATTGCGCGGGATGTTCCCGAAGTACCGGCGCACCCAAGTCTTTGCGGAGTCGGCGTGGAAATCACCGGCAATCGTGATGGCGGCGTTATTCGGCGCATAGTACTGCCGGAAGAAGTCACTCACGTCGGTCACCGACGCCGCGCTCAGGTCGGCCAGCGAACCGATCACCGGCCACGAATACGGATGCGTGGGCGGGAACATCACGGGCAAAATGGTCTCGTAGGCACGGCCATAAGGCACGTTGTCGTAGCTCTGCCGGCGCTCGTTTTTCACCACGTCGCGCTGCAGGTCCAGCTTCTGCTTGTCCATCGTGGGCAGGAGCCAGCCCATGCGATCGGCGTCAAGCCAGAGCATGAGGGGCAGGGCGTTCGATGGGCCGGTTTCGTAGTAGTTGGTGCGATCGAAGTTGGTGGACCCGTTGTTACTGGCCCCCGCCGCTTCCAGCCATTCATCAAACTTGCCCACGGGTACGTTCTGCGATCCCATGAACATCACGTGCTCAAACAGGTGGGCAAACCCGGTGCGACCGGGTTTCTCGTCGCCGGATCCCACCTTATAGAAGTTCTCCACGGCCACGATGGGCACCGAGCGATCCACGTGCAAGATCACTTCAAGGCCGTTGGGAAGCGTGAACTTCTCAAACGGGATCTGCGGGGCCTTCTGCGCGAAGGCCACACGGCTCAGGCCCGCGAGCGCCAGCAGGCAAGCCGCGGCAACGGTGCGAACGCGGTAGCGTAGGGTCATAGGTCGGAAAGTCGAGGGGGAATGCGAGTAGCGCTTGAAATGTACACAGGCCACTTTGGCGCAATGGATATCCAATCGTCACCGCCGGTCCGGTATGCCGCCCGCCTCGGCCTCTTTTCCGGGACCATGCTGGTTGTGGGCGGCATTATCGGCTCCGGCATCTTCTTGTCGCCATCGGTGGTGGCGCAGCGCGTGGGCTCCGCGTCGCTCACCGTCGCGGCGTGGGGTATCGGCGCGCTGGTGGCCATTATTGGCGGCTTTGTGTATGCCGAGCTTGGGGCGCGGCGTCCGCAGGCCGGTGGCACCTATGTGTACCTCCGCGAGGCATTCGGGACCCTCCCCGCCTTCCTGTACGGGTGGGCACTGTTTCTGATTATGGCCACCGGTGCCATCGCCGCCGTGGCCATGACCGGGGCCAGCTATCTGGCCATGTTGCTCGGCTGGGCACCGGAGCAGGCACGGACCATCGCGATCGCGTTGATCGTCATCCTCACGCTGCTCAACGTGCTCGGGGTACGGCTTGGCGCCACCACGGGCAATGTGCTCACGGTATTGAAGCTGTCGGCGATTGCGGTGTTGGTGGTGGCGGCGCTGGTGATGTCGCCGGCGAACACCCTGCCGGTGGCAACCGTGGTGGCCACCCCGCTCGTCCCGCCGCAGGGACTCACGGCAACGGTCGTTGCCATGGGGGCTGCGCTGGTGCCGGTGCTCTTCTCCTTTGGCGGCTGGCAGCAGACGAACGCCGTGGCCGAGGAGCTGCGTGATCCCGCGCGTACCCTGCCACGGGCGTTGATTCTCGGGGTGCTGATCGTGGCGGCCACGTACCTGCTGGTGAACTTGGCCTATCTGCGCGCCCTCGGCGTTGAGGGGCTCGCGGCCAGCAGTGCGCCGGCTGCCGACACCATGTTCGTGTACCTCGGCCCCGCGGGGCACACGCTGATCACCTGCGGCATTGTTGCCTCAACGGTCGGCTTCCTCGGCATGGTCATTCTCATGTCGGCGCGCGTGTATCAGGCGATGGCGGCCGACGGGCTGTTCTTTCGAAGCATGGCGGCACTGCATCCGACAACGCAGACGCCGGTGGTTGCCCTCGTGGCGCAAGGCGCAGTGGCGTTGGTGCTGCTGTTGTCGGGCACCTACGGCCAGTTGCTCGACTACGTGGTATTTGCCGATTGGATCTTCTTCGGCTCCACCGCGGCGGCGTTGTTCGTGCTTCGTCGGCGCGATGCGCATGGGCGCGATGCGCATGCAGCGGTGGCGCCGGTGCCGCACACGCCGGGACATCCGGTTACCACGCTGCTCTTTATCGCCGCGGCGGTGTACGTCGTGATCGGATCTGTCCTCTCCAATCCGGGGAACGCCGCGCGCGGCGCCGCCCTGCTTGGGCTCGGGGTGCCGGTCTATTGGTACTGGAACGCGCGCCGGGGTGCTGGTCGCACACGGGGTGCACCATGACCACCCGCGACGTGGGAGACGCCGTGCCCCCAATGGCGCGCGTGGCGGCGCTTACCGTGTACCCCCTCAAGTCGGCTGCCGGTATTCGCGTGCCGTTCCTGTCGCTCGATGCGCGTGGCGCCGTAGGCGACCGACGATGGGTGCTCGTGGATCACACCGGCACCATGGTGACGGCGCGCGATACGCATCGGGTGGTGCTGATTCAGCCCGAGTTCCTCTCGGAGGATTGGCATGCGGGGCTCCGGCTCACGGCCCCCGATCTCCCCCCGTTGGAGGTGCCGCTGGACGCGGTGAAGCTGGACGGGCCGGTCACACGCGTCCGCGTGTGGGACGACGACGTCACGGCACACGATGCCGGTGACGCGGCCGCGGCCTGGTGTTCGGAGGCGGCGGGCCGGCCGTGCCGCCTGCTGCGACTCGCTGACCACGACCGCCGGCCGCTCGCTCCCCGCTTTGCGGGAACGATTGACGTGCAGTCGCGCGTGGTGGCGATCACCGACGGCGCTCCCCTGTTGCTGCTGGGGCTGGCCAGCGTGGACGCGCTCAACGCGCGCCTGCGGGAACGTGGCCACGCCAGCCTCATGGACCCACGGCGGTTTCGCGCCAACATGCTCCTTACCGGCACCGATGCGCACGAAGAGGACCGATGGCGCGATATCCAGATCGGCGCGGTGGCGCTCAGCGTTGGGTCCGCCTGCACACGTTGTGTGTTCACCACGGTTGACCCGGATACCGCCGCACGTGGGCCGGAACCGCTGCGCACCTTCGCCGAGTATCGTCGCACCGAAGACGGTGTGACCTTCGGCATGAACACCACGCACCGCCACGTTGGCGTGATTGAGGTTGGTGACCCCGTACAGGTGGTGAGCTGGCGCTAGCGAGGCGCGCCGGGGCCGCTGGCCAGAAACTCCGTCACGGCCGCAATGGTGATTGGATCACGCAAAATGCGCCGATGCCCCACGCGCTGCACCGGGAGCAGTGTGGCGCCCGGCCAAAAACCGGCAATGCGCTCCGCGTCGGCGAAGGGGACCTCCTTGTCGTCACGCGCATGCACCACCAGCGCGGGCACATCTACCGTACGCAACGCTCCCTCGATGTCGTCGGTGCGATAGCCCCGGGCTTCAATGCGCCGGCGCGCGTCCCGCACAAAATGCGCGGTGGCCTTTGGCGGCAGGTGCATCTGGCTGGAGAACCGATGGAGCACATCAAGCAGCGACGACGGGCTGGCAATGAGGGCGGCACGCGACACCGCGAGCCCCGACGAGAGCGCGAGGGCGATACTCCCTCCCCCCATGGAGTGCCCAACGGCGGCGTACAGCGACCCGACATGCGCGCTCACCTCCAGCAGGGCGTCCGCGAAGCGATACGGATCGGACTGTTTCCCCCGCGAATGGCCGTGGCCAGGCCCATCAATCGCAATCACGCTGAAGCCACGCTGTATCAGGGCAGGGGCCAGCTCGGCGAACTGGGTGGCCCGTCCTTCCCACCCGTGGATGAGGGCTACGGGTGGTCCCTCACCGGCGCGTAGCACCGACACCCCGCTGGATAACCGCTCACGGGTGGCCAGCGCCTCGAAAGGCAACTCCCACTCGCGCGGCGCGAACTTGCGCGGCGTGGAAAAGATCCGCCGGCTAATGCGTGAGGCGAGCGACGGGGCGACACGCCCGAGCGTCCGATTCGCGCCGCGAATCATCCGAACACCCACGGGAATCTCTTGGGCCATGGCGAGGTCTTGTGTGGGAGACAAAAAAGGCCACCGCACGAAGCGATGGCCTTTTTTGCTGTATATGCTGTTGCTAGCTCCCGGGGAGGGACTCGAACCCCCGACAGGGTGATTAACAGTCACCTGCTCTACCTGGCTGAGCTACCCGGGAATATCGACGGCCGTCGCCGCCGTCTTACCCAACCGCGAACGGCCGAGCAAGAGCCTTACAGTATCGTCATCACACCCGACCGAGTCAAGCGGGGAGCACCGTCTGAAGCCACCGGCCGGTGTGGGACGCGCTAACCGTGACAATCTCCTCGGGCCGACCCATCGCCACCACCTGCCCGCCGCCGTCGCCGCCGTCGGGACCCATATCGATAATCCAGTCGGCCAGCTTGATCACGTCCAGGTTGTGCTCGATCAGCACCAACGTGTGCCCCTGATCCAGCAGGCGGTCAAATACCTGCGCCAGTTTCCGGATGTCCTCAAGGTGCAAACCGGTGGTCGGTTCATCTAACACGTAGAGCTTCCGCGCGCCCCCGCGGGCCGTCAGCGCCAGTTCGCGGGCAATCTTCAATCGCTGCGCTTCCCCGCCCGAGAGGGTGGTGGCCGGTTGTCCCAGTCGCAGATACCCCAGCCCCACCTGCTGAACGTGCCACAGCGCTTGCGCCAGTTTGTCCTCGCGGGGAAAGCACTTAATGGCTTCGTCCACGGTGAGCGCCAGCACATCGGCAATGTTTCGCCCACGCACCCGTACCTCAAGCACCTCCGGCTTGAATCGCTTGCCACCGCACGCGTCGCAGGGCACGAATACATCGGCCATGAACACCATCTCGACTTCAATGGCACCGGCCCCTTCGCACTGCTCGCAACGGCCGCCCACCACGTTGAACGAGAAGTGCCCGGGCCCGTAACCCCGCGTTTTTGCCAGCGGAACCTCGGCGAACAGCTTCCGGATTTCGTCATAGGCCTTCACGTACGTCACCGGGTTTGAACGCGGCGATTTCCCAATGGGGCTCTGGTCCACGAGCACCACATCATCCAGCCACTCCGCGCCGGACAGCGAGCGGAAGGTGCCTACCGTCTCCCCCAAATGCTCTTTCGCGGAATGTTCACCGTGTAAGCGTGCTTCGACCGCATGAAACAGAATGTCGTGCACCAGTGTGCTTTTCCCTGACCCGGATACACCGGTCACCACCGTCATCGCGCCCAGCGGAAAACGCACGTCCACGGTGTGCACATTGTTGGCGCTGGCGCCCTTCAGCTCCAGCCACCGCGGGCCCACGGCGCGGCGCGTTGCGGGGAGGGGAATGGTACGCGCACCTGTGAGGTACTGGCCGGTGAGCGGACTGGTCGCGATCTCGGCAATCGGACCCGCGAACACCACCTCTCCACCGTGCTCGCCAGCCCGTGGCCCCAACTCCACCATGTAGTCCGCAATGCGCATGGCCTCAAGGTCATGTTCCACCATGATCACGGTATTGCCATGATCACGCAGGCGCATCAGCAGCGCGAGCAGGCGGTCGAGGTCGCGCGGGTGCAGCCCGATGCTGGGTTCGTCCAACACATAGGTGGCATCCACCAACGCCGCACCGAGCGCGTTGGAGAGCGTAATGCGCTGCGCTTCACCACCTGACAGGGTGCGGGTGGCGCGGTCGAGTGTGAGATAGGTGAGCCCCACGTCGGCCAAAAAGCGCGTGCGGCTGCGCGCCTCCCGCAGCACGGCGTCGGCGATCAGCGCATCCGTGGGCGAAAGCGCCAGCGTATCCAACCACGTGAGGACATCCCGAACGGGAAGTTGTGTCACCTCGGCGATAGTACGCCCCGCAATGCGCACCGCCAACGCATCCGGTTGCAACTTGGCGCCGCCGCAGTCACGGCAATCGCGCGCGCTCTGATACTTCCGGAGAAAAATCCGGATGTACTGCTTGTACCGTTTCTCTTCCAGCGCCTCAAGGAATGGATAGATGCCGGTATAGGCACGCGACTTGGTTCGCAGGAGCTGTTCGCGCGCCTTGGCCGGGAGGGTGTTCCACGGGGCATCGGGGGAGACGCCCAGTGAGCGCGCATACTCCACCACCAGTCGGCGCTGTTTTTCGTAGCGCGGTGCCGTCCAGGGGTCGATGGCGCCCTCACGCACCGAGCGCTCCCCATTCGGAACGATGAGCGCTTCGTCATAGTCCAGCGTTGCGCCGAATCCGTTACAGGTGGGACACGCGCCACGCGGGTTGTTAAACGAGAACAGCTGCGGGGTGGGTGTGGGCGCGCGCGTGCCGTCGTTGGGACACTCAAAGCGCTCCGTAAACGCCAGACGCGACACCGGCGTGTTCCCTGTGCTCTCCCGAAGGCTCTCCGGTGGCAGCACCGGCTCGGGGAAGAGCAGGACGGTGTCGCCGTCCCCTTCGCTGAACGCGGTCTGTATGGCGTCGGCAATACGACCGCGGGCTGCGGGCTCCACGCGGAGCCGGTCGATCACCACGTGCAGGTCGTCGGTCATCGCAAGGTCAAGCCCCTCGGCCTCGGCCTCGTCGAGGTGCAACACGCGGGCGCCATACGCCACGCGCACCAGACCACGCGCCCGTAAGTTCTCCGCAATCACCGCATGCGATACCTCGCGGGACCGGATGAATGGGCACGCCACCATGAAGCGCGTGCCGTCGGGCAACGCCATTACCGTGTCGGTAACCGATTGCACCGTGTCGGGGCGCAACGCGCGTCCGCATAGGCGGCACGAGGTCTGCCCCACTCGTGCCCAGAGCAACCGCAGGTAATCGTAAATCTCCGTGGCCGTGCCCACTGTGGACCGCGACGTCCGGGTGGGATTCTTTTGCTCAATCGCCACCGCGGGGGAGAGCCCGTCGATGGAATCGACGGCCGGCTTCTCCATGCGCTCCAGAAACTGTCGCGCGTACGCGGACAGCGATTCAACGTACCGCCGTTGCCCTTCGGCATAAATCGTATCAAAGGCCAGAGAGGATTTCCCTGAGCCGGAGACGCCCGTCACAACCGTAATAGCCCGGCGCGGGATGTCGAGGTCGAAGCCCTTCAGGTTGTGCTGGCGGGCTCCACGGATACGTATGCGATCCTTCATGACAGGAAAACTATCGGATCGTGCCGCTAGATTGCGCACGACATGACGGCTCCCGCGATCTCCACCGACGACGACGCCCTGGGAAAGGCGTACGACGCGCGCCTCGTGCGCCGATTGCTGTCGTATGTCCGCCCCTATCGTCCGCTGGTGGTGGCGGCTCTGGCGTGCCTCGTGCTCCAATCCGGGATGCAATTGGTCGGGCCGCTACTGACGCGCTGGGTGATTGACCGCGCCCTGCCGGCCCGGGACACCGCCCTCGTGGTGCAGGCGACCGCCCTGTATGCGGCCCTGCTCGTGGGCCAGTTCGGCGCCGCCTTTGGCGAAACGCTGTACACTGCCCTGCTTGGGCAGCGCGTTATGCGCGACCTGCGGCACGCCCTGTTTGCACGATTGCAGCAGCTTCCGGTGGCGTACTTCGACCGGAATCCCGTGGGCCGATTGGTCACGCGGGTGACCAGTGATGTAGAGGCGCTCAATGAGCTGTTCACCTCGGGCGTCGTGTCCGGCGTGGGTGACCTGGTCACCCTCCTGGCCATTGGTGTGGTGATGCTGTGGGTGGACTGGCAGCTGGCACTGGCCGCGTTTCTGGTGATTCCGCTGGTGCTGCTGGCGTCGCGGCTGTTTCAGCAGGCGGTGCGCACCTCCTACCGCGACATTCGCACGCGTCTGGCCCGTCTGAACGCCTTCATCGGCGAGCGTGTTGGGGGGATGCGCATCGTTCAGCTCTTCGGTCGCGAGGCGAAGGAGCTCCGGCGATTCGATGCGCTCAACCAGTCGCACCTCGACGCGCATCTTTCGTCCATCACGGTGTACGCGCTGTATTTCCCGCTCATCGAGTTTTTGACCACCTTTGCTCTGGCCAGCCTGCTGATCGCCGCTGGCTTCCGGGGTCATGACGTGATGACCGTGGGGACGGTGGCCGCCTTCCTGCAGCTGGTCCGTCGCTTTTTTCAGCCACTGCAGGATCTGTCGGAGAAGTACAACATCTTGCAGGCCGCCATGGCCGCGTCGGAGCGCATCTTCGGGCTGCTTGACACCCCGGTCGCCGCTGGCGTTCAGGCCACGCCCGATCGCGCGGTGCAGGCCGAGGCGCTGCGGGGCGCCGGCGTGACGGTGGAGTTCGAGAACGTGTGGTTCGCCTACGACCGCGAGCAGGGGCTGTCCGAGGATCACGCGCCGGGGCCCTCGCGCCCCGTGACGCACGAGCAACCGGACCATGGCCTCCCCCCGGAGGAGGTGCGGTGGGTGCTCAAGGGGGTCAGCTTCCGCGTTGCACCGGGCCAGGCCATCGCCTTGGTGGGCCACACCGGTGCCGGCAAAACCACGGTGGTGAACCTGTTGCTACGCTTCTATGAGCCGCAACGGGGGCGCATTCTGGTGAATGGGACCGATATCCGGGAGATGCCGGTTGACGTCCTGCGGTCGGTGATGGCCTATGTGCAACAGGACATTTTCCTGTTCGCGGGTGATGTGGCCGGGAACCTTCGGCTGGACGCGGCCATCGACGATGCGGCCCTCGCCACCGCCGCGGCCCGGGTGGGTGCCGACCGGGTGATTGAGCGGCTGCCCGGTGGCTGGCACCACGAGTTGGCGGAGCGCGGCGGTGGGGTGAGTGTCGGGGAGCGACAGCTCCTGGCCTTCGCGCGCGCGGTGGCCGCTGATCCCGCCCTCCTCATTCTCGACGAAGCCACCAGCGCCGTGGATTCGCAGATTGAAGCAGCGATTCAGCGGGCCGTCTCCGAGCTCATGCGCGGGCGTACCACTATCGCCATCGCCCATCGCCTCAGCACGGTGGTTGGAGCCGATGAGATCCTCGTGCTGCATCATGGGGAGGTCGTGGAGCGCGGCACCCACGGTATGCTTCTGGCACAGGGTGGGCTCTACGAGCGGCTCTTCCGCCTCCAGATCGGCGAGCCGTCGCGCTTGCCAACCGACGCTGCTGTCGGGTAGCTTCGCTGTTCAGTTTCGCCTCCCCTTCGTCATTCCTGATCAGCCCCTTCCTATCCACGTGCAGCTATCCGTCGCCGCCGGCACAGATGTCGGGCGCATCCGGGCAGGCAACGAAGACAGCCTCTTTGCGGACGCCGATCAGGAGCGCGGGCTCTTTATTGTAGCGGATGGCATGGGCGGTCACGCTGCGGGTGAAGTCGCCAGCGAGATGGCCGTGCAGATCGTCTCACGCGATCTCACGAGCTTGCGCAACATCAGCGGGACCATCCCGCCCGAGCGCATGCGTGAAGCGCTGATGGCGGCCAATCGGGCCATCTACGAGCGCACGCTCCAGGAGCCTGACAAGCAGGGGATGGGAACGACGGCCTCCTGCCTCATCGTCGGGCAGGGGCGCTGGGTCATCGGCCACATTGGCGATTCCCGGATTTACCTGCTGCGCAACGGCACCCTTCGCCAGCTGACCACCGACCATTCCTATGTGCAGGAACAGGTTGATGCCGGGTTCCTCACCCCCGAGCAGGCACGGTACCACCCCTATAGCAACGTGATTACCCGTTGCGTGGGCGCCAATGCGGCCGTGGTTGCCGATGTGCTCTCCGGCGAACTGCAAGACGGCGACCTCTATTTGCTCGCCTCCGATGGCCTCACGGGGATGTTGGAGGATCCGCAGCTCAAGAAGATTCTGGAGTCGCGGCAGACGCCCGGGCGCATGGTTGATGCCTTGATCACCGAGGCCAATCGCCGCGGCGGTCTCGATAACATCACGGCCATCGTGGTGCAGGTGCTGGCGGTGCAGGGCACGGATCGCGCCGGCACCACCGGCGAACAGGCCGCTGCGCGACATGCCTGACGAAACCGTCGGCGAGGTCGCTGCGCTCTACCTCGGCAATATCTTGTACGCCCTCGAGCGCTGCGCCCTGTCGCTTGAGGAAGAGGCGAAGCCGCTCGATGCCGCGTTTTATCGTGGCATCGGTCGCAAACTGGCTGATGCACATGGTCGAACGATCTCCCGCCACCCGGAGCGTCCCTGATGTTGCGCTGTCGTGTCCGTCCCTACCTCGTCGCGAGCGTTTCCACGGTAGCGCTGGCGCTTGCCGGTGCCGTCACCGCCACTGCCGCTTGGGCTGCCACGCCAACGGCTACACGGTCAGCCATGCCATCGGCCGCCTCTCCGGCGGTGCGAGGCGCCATAACGGGCGCGGCGGCGCGGCTGCCACGCTGCGGCTGGGCGCAGGACAGCACGCTCCTCGCGCTCTTTCAGAGCGGCCAGCGTTTCCCTGAGTTCCTCGCGGCCGCCAAGGCGCGCCGAGAGGGATGGCTGAAGATGGCCGACAGTGCACAGGTGAGTGCATCGCTGGTGGCGCGAGCCAAGGCCGTAGCTGGCAGCTGGAGCCTGCTGGTGGTTGCCGTGGACGCCTGCGGCGATTCCATGAACAACGTGCCGTATCTCGCCAAGCTCTCGGAGCTGGTGCCGGGGCTCGACCTGCGCATTGTGCTGCCGGCCAACGGGCGGCCGGTGCAGGCCAGTCATCGCTCCCTCGACGGTCGGACCGCGACCCCGACGTTCGTACTCCTCGATCAGGCGGGGAACGATGTCGGATGCATTGTGGAGCTACCGCGCGAAATCCGCGAGTGGGCGCACGGCGTGCGTGGCACCGTGAGCAGCGACTCGTTGCATGCGGGGATCCGCGCCTTCTACGCGGCCAACCGTGGGGTTGCCATCACCACCGAAGCCGTCGAGATGTTGGAAGCGGCCAAGGCTGGCACCCCGCGCTGCGCGCGCGGCGCTCAGCCCTGATCGCGAAGCGCGAACCGCGAAGCCCTACACCCCGCCGCTAGCCCAGCAGCGGGGTGCCCGTATCGAGACGGGACCGCACCACGTGGGCCTCCTCGCGAAGCACCGCCAACAGGGCGTCTTCCGGAACCGGCGCCCGATCGGTGGTGAACACCCGAAGCCGGCGGGCGCTCCGGTAGAGTTCGTCGCTGAGGCGAGGCAAGTTGATGGCCCCTTCCCAGCCTGCGGCCGTCAGCTGTTCCACCCGACCATCGCGGCGCTGCATGGGTATGTCCAGCCCCAGCATCTGCGTCTTGGCCGGGTAGTCCAGCAACACCGCCCCCGCCGGCCAACCCATCTCATGCGCCACGGCATTCTCCACCCGGCGGGTGAGGTGAAAGTCGCTGGCGATCCATTCGCCCACCTCGTCGCCAAGGGTGGCAGCGGGGCACTCGTAGGCGCGCTTGTGCAACCGCCGGAAGCGCAAGCCATCTAACATCGTGCGTGCTTCCGCTGGCAACGTGGGAACATCGAGGTGCACCAACAGCCCTTCGTCGGTGAAATGCGCCACCGCATCCGACGCCACGTGACCCGAGTCGAGCGCCACCGCGACGAGCCGCTTGTACATGGCCGTGGCGCTGCGCACCGCATGATGCCAGTACACGTTGCGATACATCTGGTATTTCGCGAAGAGCAGCGATTCCAGTGCAGACAATCCCTTCTCATGTACGCCCACCGTGCGCGTCGCGCGATCGGCGGTGTGGACGAGCACCAGAGAGTTGAGTAATCGATCCACATCAATCTCGCCGTAGGGCACGCCGCACATGGTCGCGTCCCGCTTGAGATACTCAATTTTATCTAGATCCAGCGACCCCGAAATCAGTCCTTGTAACGCGTCGGTGCTTCGTCCGGTAATCAGCGCGAACACCTCGTCGGGGGCAGACGGTCCCAGCGCCTGCTGCAGCACCGCGGCCACGGGCCCCGACGTGATCAGCGGGTGCGCCACCATCTCGTGATGGGTAACGCCAATCTCCTCCAGCGCATGTGAAAACGGGTAGTGCCCCACGTCGTGGAGCAGCGCTGCCGCCCGCACAATCTGTTGGGCCCGCGCGTCAATCCCGTTGAGGGCACCGCGCTCTTCAAGGAGGCGTAAAGCAACGCCGGCCAGGTGCCAGGCGCCAAGGGCGTGCTCGAAGCGCGAGTGCGTGGCCCCCGGATACACCAGGAAGGCGAGCCCCAGTTGGCGCACATAGCGCAGGCGCTGCCCTACTGGTGTTTCCAGCAGCGCGAGGGCCAGCGGATCGAGACGGATGTTGTTCCACAGCGGATCGCGAAGAATCTCCATACCGAAAGATATGATGGGGGACCGTCAGTGGGGTGCTGGCCCGCACGCAGGTGGGGGCCAGTGGTGGGAAAAAGGGAGGTTGCAGGCGCCGCGGAGCCTCGCCGCCGGGCACCCCCGGACGCCGGCGTGCGTTCATGTGTGATACGGGGCGGTCACACCAACGTCAACGAAATCACCATGCCCCGTGTAATTGCCATATGTGGTTGGCGCGCGCGTCCTCACGAAACATGAGGTTCTCACCTGCGCTTAACATTGATGCCGTTTTCTCGTCTTCCCTTCCGTGACCTATAAATCTTCCTTTCTTACGCGGCTCGTCGGCGCCATCGGATTGCTCTGCATAAGCAGTCTGCAATTAGCTGCCCAGGCCGTTGATATCATCCGTGGCCGTGTACTCGGCACCGACGCTGCCGCCATTGCCAACGTGCTGGTGACCGCCACCACGCTCAGCGGCAACGTCAGTCGATCCGCTCGCACCGACAAGAACGGTCGCTACACCATTTCATTCCCGGGTGGGGAAGGCGACTACTGGGTCACCTTCACCGCGGTCGGCCTTGGGCCCCGTCGGTATCAGGTGAAGCGTACCGCCGATCAGGAAATCCTCATCGCCGACGCACGCATGGCGCCCGCAACCATCACACTCGATGCGGTGCAAGTGACCGAACGGGCCGCGGCGTCACGCTCCGATACGGTGTCGGATGTGTCCGGCACAGAGAAAACGCTCGATGACGCCACGGCCGGTTTTCTCACGGCCGACCAAATGGGTGATCTGGCGGCGATGGCCTCCGCCATTCCCGGCGTTCAGCTGTTGCTTGGCGCCGACGGAGCCGCCGATGCCTTCTCGGTGTTCGGTCTTGGCGGCGATCAAAACAATACCCAGTTAAACGGGCTCAACTTTGGCGACGCGGCGCTCCCGCGCGACGCGAATGTGATGACCTCGCTCTCCACGTCGCCCTACGACGTGTCGCGCGGTGGATTCTCCGGCGGACAGCTGCAGGTGCGCACGCGCTCCGGATCCAACTTCATCCGTCGCAGCCTGAGTGGCAATCTGATTACCCCGCAGATGCAGTGGCTTGATCAAACCGGTCTCGCCACCGGACAACAATTCACCAACATGTCGCTGGGTGGATCGGCGTCCGGGCCGATCAAGGCCGATCGGGCCTTCTTTAACTCGTCCTTTCAATACGATCGGCGCCTGCAGGATCTGCAAACGCTCCTCAGTGAAAGTGCCCTCGGTTTTGAAACCGCCGGCGTGTCGGCCGATTCGGTGGCGCGCATGCTCAGCATTCTAGGATCGGGCAATGTGCCGATCACCGTGGGCGGCTATTCGCCACAGCGGATTGTGGATCGCGCTACCATGTTGAACAGCTTCGACTATGTGCAGCCGAATTCCACGCGCGGCAACACCTTCGCCATTACGCTCTCCGCCAACTACTCCGGCACGGCACGCGTTGGCGGCGGCGGTGGTGGGTTTGGCGGCTTCGGAGGCGGGGCAGCCAGCTTGTTCACCCCCACGCGCGATGGCACACGGAACAACTACGGTGGCGCGCTCCAGGCACGACACAGTGGGCTGCTGGGGTTCAAGGGCATCTTCACGGAAAGCACGCTCGGCTACAGCATGAGCCGCAATGACTCCGACCCCTACGCCATTCTGCCGGCTGGTACGGTACGCGTGAATTCGCAGCTCGCAGACGGGTCCGCTGCGGTAAGCAACCTGCTGTTTGGTGGGTCCCCGTTTCTCAACACGGGCTCCAGCAACGCCACGATCGCGGCCAACAATACCCTCTCGTGGTTCTCCGACGATAACCGGCACCGCGTGAAGCTCACCAGTGAGCTGCGACGGGATGAGTTCTCGCAGATCGTCACGTTTAATCAGTTCGGGTCGTTCAGCTACAACTCGCTCGCCGATCTGCAGGCCAACGCTCCGGTTTCCTTTACCCGGACCTTGTCCCCGCGCACGCGCACCGGCAGTCAAATCGTTGGCGCCATGTCCCTCGGTGATGCGTGGCGCCCCACGAGTGATCTGCAAATCCAGTATGGCGTGCGCGTAGACGGCAATCACTTTTCCAAGGGACCGCAATCGAATCCCGCCGTCTTGGCGGCCTTCGGTTACGACAATGCGGAAACACCGAATCGGCTCTACGTCAGTCCGCGCGTAGGGTTCTCGTGGACCGTTGGACAGGCCGACCAGATGGCGCTGCTCCCCGGCATGATCCGCGCCCCGCGCGCGGTGATCCGCGGCGGCGTGGGGGTGTTCCAAAACACCCCCGGCACCCAGCTCATCTCCAACGCCATCGACAACACCGGACTCCCTTCGGCGCTGCAACAGCTCACCTGCCAAGGTGCTGCCACGCCGCGCCCGAACTGGTCGGCGTACGCCGTGGATGAAGCCAACATCCCACGGAGCTGCGCGGACGGCACCGGCGGCAGCGTGTTCGCCAACAGCGCGCCAAACATCACGCTCTTTGTGCCCGATTATCTCGCCCAGCGATCCATTCGCGGCAATCTGCAATGGGCCGGTGCGGTGCTCCGGAATCGCTTCCTGCTCTCGGTGGACGGTACCTATTCGCGCAATCAGCGCCAGCAGGGCGGCATTGACCTCAACTTCCCGGAAATCCAGCAGTTCACCTTGGCCAATGAGCTCAGTCGCCCGGTGTACGTAGCGCCGTCGGCCATTGTGCCAAATACCGGACAGGTGGCATGGCGCAGTGCACGGGTTGCCGACGCTTTCGGTCGCGTCACGGGGCAGACCTCCACGCTGGAGGCCGAGAGCAAGCAGATCAACGTGAGTCTGCGTCCAGCGGTCTTTAACTCGCACTACAGCTGGAGCCTGGCCTATGTGTTGGCTGACGTCCGCGAACAGTTTCTCGGCTTCAACAGCACTGTTGGATCACCCAGCGGTACCGAATGGTCACGGGGCGCGTTCTTCTCCCGCCATCAGATTCAGTACTCGTTCAGCTATAACGCGTGGGATGCCGTACGCATTTCGTGGAACGGGAATTTCCGTTCGGGCATCAACTACACGCCCACGATCAACCAGGACGTGAACGGCGACAGCTACGGAAACGATCGGGCGTTCATCTACGATCCCGGCGCTGTTACCGATCCCGTGTTGAAGGCGGGGCTCGAAAACCTGCTGGCCACGGGAACGCGTGAGGCGGTCTCCTGTCTGCGTGGTCAGCTGGGCCAATTCGCTGCGCGCAATTCCTGCACGAGCCCATGGACCATGCAGGGAAACCTCAACATCTCCTTCAACTCGCTCAAGATCGGCTTACCGCAGCGGACCACGTTGCGTTTGCAGATTGCCAACCCCTTAAACGGACTTGATCGCCTGCTCAATGGCGAGTCCGGCCTCAAGGGATGGGGCGCCAATCCGAACCCCAGCGGACAGCTGCTCTTTGTTCGTGGATTCGATGCCGCCGCGAAAACCTTTAAGTATGAAGTGAACGAACGCTTCGGCTCCACGCGCCCCGCCCAGACGACGCTGCGCTCAACGCCGATGTCCGTGACCATGACGATGAGCGTGGATGTGGGCCCCACGCGCGAACAGCAGCAGCTGCTGCAGCAACTCGATCGTGGACGCTCGCGCGCCGGCAATAAGCCCTCGTTGCAGCAGCTTCGTGGCACCGCAACGTCGGGCATCATCAACCCCATGCAGCAGTTGCTGCAGCAGGCTGATACGCTCAAGCTCACCCGCAGGCAGGCTGACAGCCTTGCCACCCTCAATCGCTACTTCGTGCTCCGCTCCGACAGCATCTGGAACCCGGTCACCAAGTTCCTGTCGGAACTGCCGGATAAGTACAATCACGATGACGCGTACGGCCGCTACAAGGATGCCCGCGAGCAAACGGTGGATATGCTCATCAAGGTGGTCCCGGACATCAAGCGTCTGTTAACGCCGGCGCAGTACCGTGTGCTCCCCACGTCGCTGGCGAGCTTCCTGGATAAGCGGACGTTGCAGGGGCTGCGCTCGGGGACGGCCGGTGGAAACCAGTTCGGTGGTGGTATGGGTGGTATGGGCGGCGGCCGAGGAGGCAACTGATGAAAGCCCCACTGACGAAGCGAACATTCTCTCCACTCCCGAGTCCTTTCCACATGAGCATGTCGCGAACGAAAAGTGCAGCGTGGACCATGGTTGGCGTGTCATTGCTGGCCGCCACCGCCCCAGCCGCGTCGGCCCAAGTCACCCCGGAAACGCCGTCAACAGCCACGATACCGGTGCGTGACGTGACCGCTCCCGTGGCCAAGGCCACGCGCGCCATCGGCGGCGCGAACATGCTGCGTGCGCTCTCTGACGGCTCCATCTTTGTGAACGATGTCCAGCGTCGGCAGCTCCTGCGTTTTGACCCCACCCTCCAAACCGTGGTGGTGGTGGCCGACACCGCGCCTGGTTCGCTGATGCCCTATGGTCAGCGTCCCTTGGGGCTGCTGCCGTACCTCGGCGATTCCACGATCGTGGTTGATCCGGCCACGCTGGCCTTGGTGGTGCTCAACAAAGACGGGACGACGGCGCGCGTGATGGCGTCGCCGCGCACGAATGACGTGAACACGTTGTCCAACATGAACCTCGGGTCGCACGCCTTCGATCCGCAGGGGCGTCTGTACTATCGGCAGGGAAGCGCTGCTGGCGGCGCTCCCGGCGGGATGGCCATGATGTTCGGCAGCGGGAACGATCGTGGTGGAGATCGTGGTGGTGGAGCTGGTGGGCGTGGCGGGAACACTCAAGGCCGTGGTGGAGCCCCAGCGGCGCGTCCGGCTGGCGATGATCCGGCTTTCAGTGCGCGTGGTGGTGGGCAGGGCGGAGGGCAGCCCTTTGGCGGGCCAACCGGTCGCGGGTTCAATCCCCAGAGCCAGCCGGATTCCGTGCCGATTATCCGCGTCGACTTCGACACGCGTAAGGCCGACACGGTGACCTACGTGAAGGTGCCCAAGAACGAAACGCAGATGACGCGTGGCGAGGACGGTGCCACCAAGCTCACGGTGAAGATCAATCCATTGCCACAGGCTGATGACTGGGCGTTGCTGAATGACGGCACGGTGGCGGTGATGCGCGTGCTGGATTTCCATGTGGATTATTACCGGCCGGATGGCTCGCACGTCTCGTCTGACAAGCTGCCGTTTGACTGGAAGCGGATCACCGATGACGACCGCGCCAAGCTGGTGGACTCGTTGCAGACCCTCGCCAAAGCGGCCAGTGAACGCGCCGGCGGTGGTGGTGGAGGGTTCCGGATGTCGTTCGAGCCCGTGGCCGCCGAAAAGCTCCCCGATTATTACCCGCCCATCCGTGCCGGTACGACGCTCGCCGATTTCGAGGGAAACCTCTGGGTTCTGCCGGCCACGTCCAATCTTTCCGCTCAGCTCGCCGCGCAGTTTATGGGCGGAATGGGCGGGATGGGTGGACGCGGTGGCCCGCCAGGGGCTGCTGCAGGCGCCGCTGGAGGCGCCGGTGGATTTCCCGGGGCGGCGGCTGGCGGCCGTGCGCCAGGCGCGCGCGCGCCGGGTGACTCTGCTCGTAGCGCAATGCCTGCCGCGGCGATGGGGATGATGGCCGCCATGATGAGCCAGCCTCCCCTGGTGTACGACATCATCAGCCCGGCCGGCAAAATGATTGAGCGCGTGAAGCTGCCCGCCGGTCGCCAGCTCATCGGCTTCGGTCCCAACGGCGCCATCTTCCTCGGTGCCCGCGAAGGCCGGCAGATCCTGATTGAAAAGGTGATGCTGAAGCCGTAGCGCGCGATGTAGCGCTACGCTCGTCAAGCAAAACCGCCCCGGAGCATCGTGCTCCGGGGCGGTGTGCGTTTCAGCTGATGTGCGTGGTGCCGAGCGAACCGGTGCTCAGCCCTGCGGACCTGCACCGAGAATTGCCGGGGAGACGGCCGCCCCAAACTTGGTAATGTTCTCGCGGAACATGCCCGCCAGCTTACGGGCTTGCACATCATACGCCGCACCATCGGCCCACGTGAGACGCGGATTGAGCACCTCACTGGGTACGCCCGCAATGGCCTGCGGGAGCTGCAATCCGAAAATCGGATCCGCCGCAAACGTGGCGTTGGTAAGCGAGCCGTCGAGCGCTGCGCGTACCATCTGGCGGGTGTAGCTCAGCTTCATCCGTTTGCCCGTGCCGTAGGCGCCGCCGCTCCATCCGGTGTTCACCAACCACACCTGTGAGCCGTGCGTGCGGAGTAACTCGCCAAGCATCTCGGCGTACTTCGTGGGATGCCACACCAGGAACACGGCGCCGAAGCAGGCGGAGAAGGTGGCCTGCGGCTCCGTAACCCCACGCTCTGTGCCGGCCACTTTCGCGGTGTAGCCGGACAGGAAGTAGTACATCGCCTGCTCCGGGGAGAGCTTGGCGATGGGGGGCAGCACACCGAAGGCGTCGGCGGTCAGAAACACGACGTTCTTCGGGTGACCACCACGACCGCTTGGCACGTGGTTCTTGATGTAGTGCAGCGGGTACGATGCGCGGGTGTTTTCGGTAATGGCCTGACTGGAGAAGTCGACGGACCGCGCAGGCTCGTGCAGCACCACGTTTTCCAGCACCGTGCCAAACATCTGCGTGGTTTGGTAGATGTCGGGTTCGTTCTCCGGCGAGAGATTGATCACCTTCGCGTAGCAGCCGCCCTCGAAGTTGAACGTCCCTTCGGCGGACCAGCCATGTTCGTCGTCACCGATCAGGCCACGCGTGGGGTCGGCCGAGAGCGTGGTCTTTCCCGTGCCCGAGAGGCCGAAGAAGAGGGCCGTGTCCCCATCGGCGCCGATGTTGGCGGAGCAGTGCATGGAGAGGACACCCTGCTTGGGCAGCAGGTAGTTCATCACGGTAAACATGGCCTTCTTGAGCTCACCCGCGTACCGGGTGCCACCAATCAGAATGGTGCGTTCGGCAATGTTGAGCACAATGAAGGTCCCGGTGCGCGTGCCATGCCGAGCCGGGTCGGCCTGATACTCGGGCGCATGGAATACCGTGAAGTTCGGCGCGAACGCGGCCAGCTCTTCCACGGCGGGACGAATGAACATGTTGCGTACAAATGACGCATGCCACGCATTGGGCAACACGTAGCGAACGCTCAACCGCGTTGCGGGGTCGGCGCCGCAGTACAGGTCCTGGACAAAGAGTTCGGACAACGAATTGAGGTACTGCTTCACGTCGTCCTTCAGCGCCTCGTAGTGCGCCTGGGCCATCGGCTGATTCACCTTGCCCCAGTCGACATCCGCTTCGCTTGATGCCTCTTGCACGACAAACTTGTCGTTCGGTGAACGACCCGTGTGTGGCGAGGTGACCGCAACAAACGGCCCCATGTTGGCCAAGCGTCCTTCGCTGCGGCGAATTGCCGCTTCGACAAGCTCAGGGGCCACGAGGTTCCAGTGGACGTCACCGGACGGTTTGAGACCCTGCGGCGCGAGCCCCTCAAGGCTCTCGCGGCGAAGGGAAGCGGTTGGCGTGTTTTCTGGCGCCATGATGGGACCCTCACGAAGAACGTACGGCGGGACAGGCCGCGTTGAGCGCGCACGGTGCAGCGCTTCGCCTATCCTGCAGAAAGAGTGCTGGGTTTCGGTTTCTATTCGGGTACCGTTCGTCCCGAAAGGGAAACATGACGGATCGGGGCGTTTCGCTCAAGCGGACTGCGCGCTTTTCCTGCGGAAAGTTGCCGGTGGTCTCGGCACCAACCGGGCGGCGTTACAGCGTAATGTCGGCGGCGCGGCCGAGCAGGTGGCGGAGCGTATTACGGTCGCGTCCTGTTGGCTCGCTTACCGTGGGCCGCGTGTACATCACATCGGTGGTCTCCGGGCTGTGCCCACCGATCCCTACGGCGTGTCCCATTTCGTGGGCAACGAGTGCATCGAGGGCGAGTTGCGCGGCGGTGGTGGTGCGGTCAACCCGGATCACCACGCTCGCGGAGAGCAGGGCAGACCCTACCGGACGCAGACGCTCCGCCCGCCCGTTGAGTGGGCAGAAGTACGTAT
>CANHTA010000006.1 GCA_947463135.1 Gemmatimonadota bacterium | reverse complement strand
CCGCGCCACCGCCGCTGGAACCGTTGCGCGCAGCGCCGCCGCTCACCGCGCCGCCGATGACAGCGCCGCCGGTTATGTCATCCCCACCGGCGTCGCGACGTTGGCCCGTTGCGCGGGTGGTTGGTGTGGTGCTCGCCATGCTCGCAGTGGGAGCGGCGGTGTGGGGGGAGCGCACCACGCGCGCCGACCGCAGCTATCGCGCCGGGGTAGATGCCTATCGTCGTGGTGCCCGTGAGGTGGCGCGCACCGCCTTTGCCAATGCGGCGCAACAGCGTCCCGGGGACGTCCGCGCGCTGGTGTACCTCGGACGCATGCTGCGCGAAGATGGTGAGATGGCGCGGGCGCGCACGCTGCTGACGACCGCGGTGCGCCGCGATCCCACTAATGCGCTCGCCACGCGGGAACTTGCATCGGCCATGCTTGCCGATGGCCAACCGGACCTCGCCCGTCGATTCTACGTGCGCGCCCTTCAACTGAATCCCACCGACCGCATGGCACAGGGCTTTCTCGGCTGCGCCTTGTTCCGGTTGCAGCGCGTGGACGAAGCCCGTAAATGGGCGGCCCGCGCGGGAGAAGGCGAATGGTCACGGTGCGGCGTCCCCACGTCCACGGCTCCTTCGACACCAGCGGCCCCGCGATGAGCACGCAAGGGCAGCGAGCCCACGATGCGCTCGCGTTACACCGCGACACCGTGCGCGAGCGCCTCCCCAATGGGCTCACGGTACTGATTCGGCGTGATCCCGCTGCCCCCGTTGTGGCCATCGTCACCCATGTGAAGGTGGGGTACTTCGATGAACCCGATGATGTCGTCGGCATCGCGCACGTGCTTGAGCACATGTTCTTCAAGGGGACGCCAACGCGAGGTGTAGGGCGGATTGCGCGTGATACGAAGGCGAACGGGGGGTATCTCAACGCGCATACGATTTACGATCACACCACGTACTACACCGTCTTGCCGTCGTCGTCGCTGGTGCAGGGGTTGGACATTCAGTTCGATGCCTATGCGCGCTCCATCATTGATGCCGGGGAGTTGGCGCGCGAGCTGGAGGTCATCATTGAGGAAACCAAGCGGAAGCGTGACAACGCGTCGGCAATGGCCATTGAAACCCTCTACGCCACGTTGTTTGACCGGCATCGGATTCGCCGCTGGCGTATGGGCAATGAACCGGAATTGCGTGCGCTCACGCGCGCGCAGCTCATGGCGTTCTATACGCGCTGGTATCGCCCCGATAACACGGTGCTCTCCATCGTCGGCGACGTGGACATTGACGAAGTCCGCCGGGAAGTCGCGGCACGGTACGGACCGCTCAACGGGGTGACGGCACCTCGCGAGCCCGGTCCCATCGACGTGGCACCGCCGGGGTTCCGCCTGCACGAGTGGAGCGGTGACATCACGCAGCAGCAGATCGCGTTCGGCTGGCGCACGCCGTCGTTGTCGCACCGCGACACGCCTGCCCTCGATCTGGCCGGTCTCGTGCTCAGCGCGGGACGCGCGTCGCGCTGTTACCGTGCGCTTCGCGAGCGTCAGTTGGCGTCTGCGGTCTCGGTGTGGGACTACACGGCGGGTGACATCGGGGTGTTCGTTGCGCACGCTGAGTCGCCACCCGAGCATGCACGGTCGGCAACGCGCGCCCTGTGGCGTGAACTGCAGGCCGCCCGCACGCAGGGCGTTCAGCCCGGTGAAGTGGCACGGGCGCAGAGCATCATTCAGGCGCGCTGGCTCCGTCAACTCGAAACGATGGACGGACAGGCCACCTATCTGGCGTCGTGGGAGGCCGAGGGCGGACTGGAGCTGGCCACGCGCTATTACGACGCCATCCTGTCGCTCCAACCGCAGGAGGTGGCGGACGCGCTGGCAACACATCTTGACCCCGACCAGGTGACGGTGATTTCCTATCGCCCACACGGTACGGCACCGCTGGCGGAGCACGAATCTGCGTTGCGCGAGATGCTGCGGGCCGAGGAAGGGCAGGGCACCAGTGTGGTGATGGAGCCGGAGGCGTCCCCTACGTTGAGGCACGCCGGCGACACCACAGCCGGAGCGCCGGCGGTCCACATCGGGGTGCGTGCGGAACGGGTGGAGCGTGATGTCCATGTGTATCGCACCTCGCAGGGGGTGCCGGTGTTGGTGTTGCCGCGCCCGGGGGCTCCGTTGGTGCATGTGGGCGTGTTTCAGCGTGGGGGCTCGTGCGTAGAACCCGCGTTGTCCGATGGACTATCGCGGATCACCGCGCAGGCGATGCTCAAAGGCACGGCACGGTACAGCGGCGCACGCTTGGCGGAGATGGCTGAAGCGTTGGGTAGTAGTATCGGGGCCAGCGCCGGACTTGAGAGCGCCGGGTGGAGCATGTCGGTGCCGGTACGCCACTTCTTGGCGGCCACCGAACTGCTTGGTGAGGTGGTTCAGGCTCCGGTGTTTCCTGATGACGGGGTCCACACCGAACGTGTGCTGGCGCTGGCCGACGCCACACGGGCGCGCGATGACATGTATCGCTGGCCCATGCGCCTGGCGGCCATCGCGGCCTACGGAACACATCCCTATGCGCGGTCGGTGATGGGTACGCACGAGTCGTTAGCGCACGTGCAGGCAACGCAGGTCCGCGCCTTTCATGCCGAGCATATGCTGCGCGGCGCCTCGGTGATCGCCGTGGTTGGCGATCTGGCTCCCCACGAGGTGGCGGACATCGTCGGGCGTACGTTCCCGCTGCTTGAATGGCACGATGATGTGGCCACGCCACCGTTGGTTTGGCCAGACGAAGCACGTACCCGGGTGGAAGAACGTGCGAAAAAGCAGACCGCCCTGGCGCTGCTCTTTCCGGGGCCGTCGCGAACCGATCCCGATCGCTTCGCCGCGCAACTGTTGTCGGCGGTGGCCAGTGGCCTCGGCGGGCGCTTCTTCGAGCAGCTCCGCGACAAGCAGTCGCTCGCGTATACGGTGAGTGCCTTTCCGCTGGCGCGCCGGGCAGGCGGTAGCTTCGCGGCGTACATCGCCACCTCCCCATCACGCGAAGAGGAAGCGCGCGCCGGCTTGCTGGGTGAGTTTGCGAAGCTCTGTGAGATGCCCCCCACCGACGAGGAGATGGAGCGGGCGCGGCGCTATCTCATAGGCAGCCATGCCATTGCGCAGCAGTCCGGCGGCCACGTGTTAGGCGAACTCGTTGATGCGTGGCTCTTCGGAGAAGGCTTGCAGGAACGGCACGACGTCGTAGGCCGGTTGGCCGCCGTACAGGGCGCCGATGTCGTACGCATGGCGCGCGCCTCGTTCGATCCGCTACGCGTGGCGGAAGGGGTCGTGCGCGGCCATGTGGAGCACGATTAAGGCACGATTAGGGCAGAGCGGTGGTGCGCACCTCGCGCATCTGACGCGTGGCGAGGGCCAGCGCTCGCACACTGCGACGAATGCGACCATTCGCCGCGCGGAGCCCAACCCGTCCGTGGTAGTCGGCCGGCTCGCCAATCACCACCGCCCGAATCCAGCCCCGTCGCGATCCCCACGCCAGCGCGCGCCGGATAGCGGCGAGTTGGGCCGCATCGCCATGCGCATGCGGAAGGCCGCCAGCGTTCACCAGCCAGTGTGGGCGCGTCCCGCCACCACCAACAACGGCGCGCTGGTGCCAGCGCTCAAAGGCGCGCAGCCGTGCATCGATGGCCGGCAAGCCGGAGAATGAGGGAAACGACACCGCACCCAGCAGCTCCACGGGTGATCCGGGGCGCGACGCCCACTCGTAGACGGCGCTGTCTGTGACGTCCAGCCGGGAGGCGCTCCACCCCAAAATCGTCCGGGGACGGACGCGCCGGACCGTCGCGGCACTGCGCAGCAGGAGCGCACGCCACCAGTTGGCCGAATGCGGTGCGCTCGCCAGCAGTGAGGGGAACGGGTCCATCAGGCCGGGGAAGAGCACGTCGGGTTGAAGGCGCATGAGGACGCGTTCCACCGCCGCTTGTCGCTCGGCGTCGTCGGGGGCAACGATCTCTCCGGTGATGCGCAGAGCAACGGCAATTTGGACACTGTCATCCCGGAGCGGCTGCAACACCCGCGACAAGGAATCGAGCGCGCTGGCACGCCAGCCCTCGGTATCGAGGACCACCAGCACCACGTCGGGGGCAAGCTGCTCGATGAGCCACCGGTCGGCCTGCACGGCCCGCGCCGGTGGCGCGCCATCCAAAAGGGGAAAGACCCGGAGGCCAATCGCAAAGTCGCCGGCCGGGCGCGCCTGCATCGGCTCAGCGTAGGCGCCCTCGTAGCTACGAACGGCCGCCACCCCGCGAGGCCACTCCACAAGCAGCAGCGTGCTCAACGCGGTGGCCACCAGCACGAGGGCGGCGCGAACCGCCGCGGACAGTCGCCAGCGGGCCGGATACGCGGGGGCGATCATGGGCACCAACATCGCCATCGGCGACACGAGGGCGGCCCGTCCGGCGGTCATCCCCAACACCACGTCGCGAGCCGACACGGCAGCTTGCAGCGCCAGTGGGGCCACACCCAGCTGTGACGCGAGATAATCGCCAAGGGCAATGACGGCGAGTACCACGTTGTACAGCAGCAGCGGCACGCCCACGATGACCGAGATGAGGCGCGCAAGCAGGGCATACAACACCTGCAGCACGAACACACCGGCAATCAGCGGCATGAGCCAGGAAATCCCGGCGATCGTCCGCGACCCGGTTTCGGTGCCGATCGCAACAGCAACGAGCAGGGCGGGGGCCACGAGTAACCCGCAAATCGCGGTGAGATTGGAAAAGACCCGCGGAACCTCACGTCGGGTCGTGATCCAGCCGGCCAGCGTGATATTCCACGCCACGACGGCCAACGCGACGCCCAGCACCATCAGGGCAAGCGAATCACTCATATGGGCACGATACACGTGGCGGCGCGTCGCTGGCACCCCGCCCCTGCGCGTCGGTAGTTTCCAGCATGCCCCACACGGAAACTCCGACCGTTCTCACGGTGCCCAATCTGGTGTCCATCTCGCGCGTGGTGCTCGCGGTGGGGTTTCTGGCGCTCGATGGGGTCCCGGTGCGTCTCGCGCTCATCGGTGCGGCCTCGCTCACCGATTTCCTCGACGGGTGGCTTGCCCGTCGCACCAAGGTGGTGTCGCGCTTTGGGGCGCTCATCGATCCGGTGGCCGACCGCTTCTTCGTGCTGTGTGTGGTGATCGCCTATGTCATGGGTGAACAGCTCACCGCGTGGCAGGCGGTGGTCATCTTCTTCCGGGACATCATGTCGCTGATTGGGTGGTTCACGGCGCGTAACGTGAGCTGGCTCCGTCCGATACGGTTCCGGGCCCGTCCGTTGGGGAAAGTGGTAACGGGGCTCCAGCTGCTCACCTTTGTGGCTGTGTTGGTGGCGCCGGCCACCGTTGATGGCCTGGTGTTCGCGGTTGGCGCTCTCGGCCTGTTGGCCACCGTGGACTACACGCTGATGCTCTGGCGTGAGCGGGTGCGCTGAGGGCGGGCCCCTCACGTTGCCACGGCGCTTCGGCACAACCCGTGTATACGACGAACGCCTCCCGGAGGAGGCGTTCGATGTCTTCCATGTGTCACGCCGGCCATGGCAGGCGGATGCGGTGCGCGTGCTCCCGACGTCGGGGCCCAGAGGGGCTGGCGTCGGACTCTGCCGTTAGACCGAAGCCGCTTCCTGCGACTGCTTTCGGGTTGGCTGCGAGAACCGCTCACCCAAGGTGCGCAGTTCGGCCATTTCAGGAGCCTTGATCTCCGGGTACCGACCCGTGAGATACTCCATCGTGCTGTCGAACCACTCTTTCTGGTCGTCGGGGTGGCACCCGATCACACCGCACTGCATGATTTGCTGGAAGAGCTCGTCACGGGCCTCTTGATACGGCGAGGGCACCATGGCATCACGACGCGGACGAAGCTTGGGTTTAGCCATTTCCTCTGGGAAATACGTCGAACAGTGCCGCCGGGGAACTCCGGCATAGCCTGTAAAAGGTAACAGATGAGGCACGGTCTTCCTAGTAGCGCCCCGACCGTATTACGCCACCCACGCCTGTAATGTTGAGCGGAGGGCGGCGGGGGCATCCTCCGCCACCAGAGCGCTGCCCTGTTTGACGGTCACGGGCATCAGGGCGGCCATGGGGAGAATCCGGCGCCACCGCCCCACGCGCGCGGCGAGGTCATCCTCGGCCGACCGGGCACCCGTCCAGAGGAGAACGCGGCCGGTGACGTCGCCAAGGCGCTGCCGTTCCACCTCGGTGAGTGTGACGGCCATGGCTCGGCGGAGGAGCTGTGCCGCGCCGTCGTTCCCCACGAACGGCGCGAGATACCGCGCCACCAGCAGGTCTGGCATCCGCGCAGGGTCGCCAACCGCGCTGCGTAACAGCGGTTCCAGCAACGGCCGCGCCCCAAAGAGGGTGTTGGCGGTGAGCGCGGCGCGCGCCGAGGTGCGCTGGAGGGAACGGATGGCAGGTCCGGGCAAATCATCGGGGTCGAGCGGCTCCAACAGGGCCAGCCGCGAGACACGCTCCGGCCGTTGGGCCGCCAACAGGGCCCCCACCAGAGCGCCCATGTCCTGACCCACCAGGATGACCGGGCCGAGCCTTAGGGCCGTGAGCGCCTGCTCCACGTACTCCGCCTGCGCCCCGAGGCCGTACGACGCGTCGGGGGGGCGGTCGGACTCTCCGTGTCCCAACAAATCAATGGCAAGCACCGTGCACCCGGCCTCTGCCAACCACGGCGCGATGGCCCGCCACAGAAAGCTGCAACTGCCAAACCCGTGCAGCAGGACGACGGCAGGGCCACCTCGTCCTACCCGTTCCAGGTGCAGCGTGCCCGGTCCAACCGGGATACGGAGATGTTCCGTGTACATACCCTGCAGGATAGCGCCAAAGACTGCTCGGCAGATAGCTTACCGCAATCAGCGTAGGTGGTGAGACACACAGACCGGCTGGTTGCCGGATGACGAGGAGAACGAGTGGTCAAGGCAAGCCCGAAAAAATCAAAAAACGCATTCCTGCCGATCGTGCTGGTGGTCCTCGCCGTCGGTGGCGCTGCCATTTTCTACAAGGTGCAAAACAAGCCCAAGCCCATCGAGCTGGCACCGGGCACCGTACTGCCCGCGGCTGAAGGGCATCTGCGTGGCGATCCCAAGGCGCCCATCACCATTATGGAGTTTGCCGATTTCGAGTGCCCGGGGTGCGGTCAGTTTGCCGCGCTCCAGGGGCCGGACGTCAAGGCTCGCATCATTGACGCGGGGCTCGCCAACTTCCGCTTCTACGACTTCCCGCTCACGTCGATTCACCAGAACACGTTGGCGGCGCATCTCGCGGCGTCCTGCGCCGAGGATCAGGGCAAGTTCTGGGAGATGCACGACAAGCTCTTTGCCGGTCAGATGGATTGGAGCACTCAGGCCACCACTAACCCGCGCAAATTCTTTGATACGTATGCCGGCGAAATTGGCCTCGACATGGCGGCGTTCAACAGCTGCTTCGATTCGCAGAAGCATCTGCCCAAGATTCAGGCGAATGCGGCTGCGGGAACCGAGCGTGGGGTGAGCAGCACGCCAACGCTCGTGATTGGCAATAAGGTGTATGCCGGTGGACTCACCTACGATCGCATCAAGCAGTTGGTCGATAGTCTGCGGTCAGCCCTACCTGCCTCAGCCGCGCCTGAAGTCAAACCGTAACCGGTAACCCAACGGCGCGGCACGGGCACTAGGCCCGGCGTCGCGCCGCCGTTTCGTCAAGTCGCAGTCTCGGCATGGGCACCGCTTCGGCGGTGCCTTCGTCGTGTGGGGTGCCGGCCGGCGCCGCCTTCGGCGTGAGCGCGTCGCCCAGCGCCACCAACGCCCGTGTCGCCACCACCGAGGCCAGCGGATCAGGCACGGCCATCTCGCGCACGTAAATGTCGAGCGCTCGCTCGTAGCCCACGTCGGTGGACAACGTGTCCACGAACAGCAGAGCGTTCTCCACGTGCGTGCGAATCAGCGCCTCTTCCGCGCGTGCCTGTGCCAACCGCAGCCGTTGCTCGGTATCGGCCGACAGCTTGCGGGGGAAGAGCGTCTCCGGAAACAGTGCATTCAGAATGGACATATGGGTACTGACGAGTGTGAGGGGGCGCATGTTTCGCACCCTGGGCCACGATACCTGCCTGTGCGAATCTCGTGCCTGATGACCTTTGGGCTGAGATCGCCCCCCGCACCGGCGCGAGCCCGGGCGCGACGGGCGTCCCGTGAGCCGATCTCTGCGGGGGGCCGCCCCTCACCCGCGCGGCGCTCCGACCCCCCGTCCCCCCGCAGTAAGCGGCGAACGGGATCGACCCGGAGCGGCCCGGGCGTTCCCGCACACCAGCGCAGTTACTCAGGACTCCTGCGCCTCATACTGGTCCTTCAAAGCAGCCACCACGGAAGGATCGGCCAGCGTCGTGGTGTCACCAAGCGCGCGACCTTCCGCGATGTCGCGCAGCAGGCGACGCATAATCTTGCCCGAACGCGTTTTCGGCAGATCCGCGCTGAACAGAATGTCGTCGGGGCGCGCCAACGCGCCGATCTTCATCGCCACATGCTCGCGCAGCTCGTCGCGCAGGCTGCCGCTCGGCGTGAAGCCGGCGCGCAGCGACACGAACGCCGCGATCGCCTGACCCTTGATCTCGTGCGCCTTGCCCACCACCGCCGCCTCGGCCACCGCGGGGTGATCCACCAGCGCGCTCTCCACTTCCATCGTGCCAATGCGATGCCCCGCCACATTCAACACGTCGTCCACGCGCCCTAAAATCCACAGGTAGCCGTCCTCGTCGCGCTTGGCGCCGTCTCCGGGGAAGTACAGGTCGGGCCGCCCCGGCCACTTGGTGAAATACGTGTCCACATAGCGCGCGTCGTCGCCCCAGATGGTGCGCAGCATGCTCGGCCACGGATGCGTGATCGCCAGCAGACCACCGCCCACGCCGATCTCGTTGCCGGCGGTGTCGAGCAGCGCGGTCTTGATGCCGGGGAAGGGCGTGGTGGCTGAGCCCGGTTTGGTGGCGGTAACACCGGGCAGCGGCGTGATCATGATCGCGCCCGTCTCCGTTTGCCACCACGTGTCCACGATCGGACACCGCTCCTGGCCGATGTGCTTGTGGTACCACATCCACGCTTCGGGATTGATCGGCTCACCCACCGACCCGAGCAAACGAAGCTGCGAGAGATCGTGCTTCTCGACGTACGGCGTACCCCACTTCATGAAGGCGCGAATGGCCGTGGGGGCCGTGTAGAAAATCGACACCCCGTACCGCTCGCAGATCTGCCAGAAGCGATCCTTGTCGGGCCAGTCGGGCGCGCCTTCGTACACCACCTGCGTGGCACCATTCGCCAGCGGGCCATACACCAGATACGAATGCCCGGTGATCCAGCCGATATCGGCGGTGCACCAGTACACGTCGTCTTCTTTCAGGTCGAACACGTACTTGGTGGTGCTCGCCGCGCCGGTGAGGTAGCCGCCGGTGGTGTGGACGATGCCCTTGGGCTTTCCCGTCGTCCCCGACGTGTACAAGATGAACAGCAGGTCTTCGGCGTCCATCACCTCGGGCTCGCAATACTTCGGCACCTGCCGCTTCAGGCGATGCCACCAGTGATCGCGACCGTCTTGCATCTCGGCGAATGTTTCGTCGCCCACGCCGCTGCGACGGCGCATCACCACCAGCATGTGCTCGATGGTGGGGCACTGTTTCACCGCTTCGTCAGCGTTGCGCTTGAGCGGCACAACCTGTCCGCGACGATAGCCGCCGTCGGCGGTGATGAGCACCTTGCAGCCGCAGTCGTTAATGCGGTCGCGCAGCGACTCAGGTGAGAAGCCGCCAAACACCACCGTGTGCACGGCGCCGATGCGCGCGCAGGCGAGCATCGCGATGACGGCTTCGGGAATCATCGGCAGATAGATCGCCACGCGATCGCCCTTCACCACGCCCAGCTGCTTGAGCATGTTGGCCGCGAGATTCACTTCGCGGTACAGGTCCCAGTACGTGTAGGTGCGGCGGTCGCCGGGTTCACCTTCCCAGATAATCGCGGCCTTATTGCGACGCGGACCATGAATGTGGCGATCCACGCAATTCACTGACGCGTTGAGCTGCCCACCCTGGAACCACTTGGCGTGCGGCGGCGTCCATTCAAGCACCGTATCCCACGGCTTGCTCCAGGTGAGTTCGCCGGCTTCGCGCGCCCAGAAACTCACCGGGTCCATCGCGGCGTCGTCGTGCAGGCGCGAATCGTGTACGCGGGCCGTGGCGCGGAAGGCGGCGGGCGAGGGGAAGGAGCGCGTTTCCTGCAGGAGGACGTCGATATCGCTCATGGAGACCTGGTATCCGGTACGAACCGGCGCAGTGGGGTGTCCGACGGGGGCGTGCGTGGATCGCCGTCGCTCGCGTGTCGCGAGCAACCGCGTGTCCTGCTAATGTAGAGCGATGCAGTCACCCCACGAAACAGGTGCCACCGGTGTCGCGTCCGCTTCCGCGCGCGGACCGGCCCTCACGGCCGAGGCGCTGGTGCGCGCTTTTGGCGGCCGGCGCGCCGTAAACGGGGTGTCGCTCACGCTGCATGAAGGCGCCTGTCTGGCGCTCTTTGGCCCCAATGGCGCCGGCAAAACCACGCTGTTGCGCCTGCTGGGCGGGCTGCTCAAGCCGTCGGCCGGGACCACCCGGCTGCATGGCCAGCCGCTTCCGGGTGCTGCCGAAACGCGTCGCCTGGTGGGGCTGATCTCGCATCACGCCATGCTGTATCCGGCACTCACGGTGCGCGAGAACGTGCGCTTTGCCGCCGAATGTCAGGGCGTGATCGCCGCCGACGACGCCACCACACGCGTACTCACCCAGCTCAGGGTGCTCGATCGCGGCGACATGGCGGTGCGCTTTCTCAGTCGCGGGCTGCAGCAGCGCGTGTCGATTGCGCGCGCGCTGGTGCATGGGCCGCAGCTGGTGCTGCTGGACGAGCCGTACACCGGGCTCGACGAAACCGGCGCGCAGGCCCTCACCGATGCCCTGGGCGCGCTCAAGGCCAATGGCGCCACGCTGGTGCTGGTCACGCACAATCTCAGTGAGGGACTCGCGCTGGCCACCCAGTCGGCCATCATGCAGAGCGGCCGGTTTGTGGACGAGCAGCCCGTGCCGGCGTCGGGCTTCGATGTGCCGGGATATCAGGCGAAGTACCGCGCGCTCGTGCACGAGGGGCTGGCGTGAGCGCGGTGCAGGGGGGGGCAACCCATACGGCGCCGTCGTATCTGGCCGACGCGTGGCGGATTGCCCGGAAAGACCTGCTCATCGAGTTCCGCACCCGGAGCGCCTTTCTGGCGGCCACCGTCTTTGCGGTGCTGGCGGTGGTGATCTTCCGTTTCTCGTGGGATCCCACGGCCATTCCGGCCATGGACCTCGCGCCGGGTGTACTCTGGGTGATCTTCACCTTTTCCGGACTGCTGGGGCTTAACCGCTCCTTCGGGCTGGAGCTGGCCGAACGGGCCTATGACGGCCTACTGGCGTCGCAAGTGTCGCGTGAGGCCATCTTTACCGGCAAGGTCATCGCGAACCTCGTGTTCGTGCTGTGCGTTCAGGCGTTAGCGCTTCCCGCCGTGGCGCTCTTCTTCGATCTTTCCGTCGGTCCGGCGTGGTGGATCATCGTGGGCATCGTGCTGTTGGCCTCCATCGGGCTGTCGGCGGTCGGGACGCTGTTCGCGGCGATTGCGTCCAATACGCGGTTGGCCGAGCTGTTGCTGCCCATGATGACGCTCCCGTTTTTTGTGCCGCTGGTGATTCCCGCGGCGCAGGCGACCGCGGTGGTGTTGCGTGGTCAGCCGATCAGTGATGGCATGGCGTGGCTGAAGGTGTTGCTCGCGTTCGATCTCGTCTTCGTGTCGGCGTGCATCGTGGTGTTTCCGTTCACCATTGAGGAGTAGGTATGTCGTCGGTGTCGTCTGCTGTCCCGCGTCCGGCCGCGTTGCCGGAGCCGAAGGGGTTTGATGCGTTCCTCGCCATCGCGATGGTGGCGGTGATCGCGGCGTGTGTGCGCGCGCTGTTCTTCACCCCTATCGATGCCATGCTGGGGGCGGCGCAGAAGATTTTTTATGTGCACGTGCCGGCGGCGATCATCGGCATGTATTTCTGCTGCGGATTGCTTTTTATCTGCAGCATCATGTACCTGTGGATTAAGGACGAGCGACTCGATCGACTGGCCGAGTCAGCAGCCGAGGTGGGGCTGGTGTTCATGGGCATCGTGCTCGTGACTGGTCCGGTGTGGGCGCGCTCCAGCTGGGGCACGTGGTGGGTGTGGGATGCCCGGATCACGAGCACGCTGTTTCTCTGGCTCTTGGTCATGGCGTACCTGGTGCTGCGTAGTGGCGTGGAGTCGATCGAACTGCGCGCCCGGTTGTCGGCGGTGATGGGCACGCTGGCGGCGCTCCTGGTGCCGTTTATTCACCTTACGGTGAAGCTCTTCCGAGGTATGCACCCTGAGGCCATCGTGTTAGCCCCGGTCAAGCCCAAACTTCCACCGGTAATGCTAATGACTCTCGGAATCGCAATGTTGTCCTTCACGCTGCTCTTTCTCGCCCTCCTTCGACTGCGGTATCGATGGGCTACGCTGCGTGATGCGCGTGCGGCGATGGAGGCCGCGTGATGGTGCGCACGGTGGTCAATGCGGGCATGGTGCAAGACACCGCCGGCACGGTGGCCTACGTGCCCAAGGCGGGAGGGCCGCCCGACAGCAGTGGGTACATGTGGGCGGGCTACGCGGTCACGGCGGCGGCGTACGTGGGCTACATCGTGCTGTTGCTCCGTCGCATGGCGCGGGCCCGGAAAGCGCGCTGAGCGTTCGATGATCATGGCCCGGATGCCGGCCCGCGCCCCCGAGCCGCAGCCGCTGCTTGGCGTACGGATCGCCGTCACGCGGGCCGGTGAGCGCGGGTCGCCGCTCGCCGCCGCCCTGCGGGCGAAGGGGGCCACGGTGCACGAAGTCCCGCTCACCCGCATTGAAACGCTCGACCTGGCGCCGCTGCACGACGCCGTGCGTCGTCTCGTTGAATTCGATTGGGTGCTGCTCACCAGCGTGAACGCGGTTGAGCACCTGGCCCGCGTGGTGGCCGAGCGTGGCGCCGAGGCCGCCATGGCCACGCGTCGATTGGCCGTGGTGGGCGTGGCCACCGCCGCGGCGGCCGAGAAGTGTGGCTGGCGAACCCCCACGGTGCACCCCGAGAACGCGCAGGCGGTGGGGATGCTCGATGCCATGGCGTCGCGTTCGGATATTGAGGGGGCCCGCATGCTGTACCCGTGTGCCGCGGCCGCCCGCGACGTATTGCCCGACGGCCTGCGGGCGCTGGGTGCGGTGGTGGAGAGCGTGCCGGCCTATCGCAGCGCCCCCGATCCCGAGGGGCAGGCCCGCGTGCGTGCGCTGGTGAAGTCGGGGGAGATCGATCTGGTCACGGTGGCGGCACCGAGCGCGGTGGATGCGCTGCTGGATGCGCTGCCGCCGGAGCATGCCGGGCGACTGCCGGTGGCTTGCATCGGGCCCGTGACAGCGCGCGCGGCCAGGGTGGCCGGCTTTCCGGTGAAGGTGGAATCGGGCGCGGCCACGATGGAGGGGTGGGTGATCAGCATTGTGAAGGCTTGCGGGGGCTGAGGGCCTCATCATCCGCGGTGGCAGGGACTAACTGAATCTGCGGTCGCCACAATAAGTTGTAGGATGACTGATCTTGTCGTCCGCATCGGAACCCGTTCCTCAGAGTTGGCGCTGCGTCAGGCGCGCCAGGTCGCTGCCGCGCTGGCCGAACGCGGGGTAGCGAGCGAACTCGTGGAGTACACGACCATCGGCGATCGCATTCTCGATCGCCCGCTCAATGCCATCGGTGAGAAGGGGCTATTCACCGCCGAACTCGAAGCCGACCTGATTGCCGGTCGGACCGATTGCGCTGTGCACTCGCTCAAGGATCTGCCCACGGCCGATCCCGAGGGGCTCACCATCGTGGCGTTGCTCGAGCGCGAAGATCCGCGCGATGCGTTGGTGGTTGGTCCCAACACCACCGCGCGCACGCTGCTGGATTTGCCGAAGGGCGCGAAGGTTGGCACGTCGTCGCTGCGACGTCGTGCGCAATTGCGCGCGCTGCGCCCCGACTTCGATGTGCGCGAACTGCGGGGCAACGTGGGCACGCGCTTGCGCAAGATCGACGCCGGTGAAGTGGACGCGGCGCTGCTGGCCGCCGCCGGTTTGCGCCGTCTCGGGCTTGGCGATCGCATCGTGGCGTTCATGGATCCGCCCGACTGGATCTCGGCGCCGGGGCAGGGCGCCATTGCCGTGCAGGCGCGTGCCCACGACGAGCGCATGACGGCGATTCTGGCCACGCTCGATCATGCCCACACGCGCGCAGCCGTCACGGCGGAACGGGCGCTGCTGGGCGCGCTCGAGGGTGGCTGTCAGGTGCCGATCGGTGCGTGCACCACGTACGAAGCGCAGTACGGGCCGATGCTGCACGGCATCATCGCGTCGATCGACGGCGTGTCGGTGGTGCGCGGCGGGTTGCCGATCAACGCCGCCGATCCGGCGTCGAGCGGCCGTGAACTGGCGCGGCAGCTGCACGCCGCTGGCGGTGCCGGCATTCTCGAGGAACTGCGTGAAGAGCTGGCGGCAACGGCCGCCGCGCGGGCGGCCGAAAAGGCGGCCGATAAAGCGACCACCCCGGGAGCCGAGTAATGCCGATGCGCATGCGTCGCTTGCGTCGCACGGAGGCGCTTCGTCGCATGGTGCGCGAAACGCGCCTCGACCCGTCGCAGTTCATTTGGCCATTGTTCGTGCGCTCGGGCACCGGCGTGCGCGCGCCGATCGGCTCCATGCCCGGCGTGTCGCAAACCTCCGTGGACGAGATGCTGCGCGACGCCGAGAAAGCGGTGGCGGCGCAGATCGGTGGCATTCTGCTCTTCGGCATTCCCGACACCAAGGATGCCACGGGTTCGTCGGCGTGGGATCCGCAGGGGCCGGTGCCCGCTGCGGTGCGTGCGGTGAAGCGCGAGTTCCCGCATCTCGTAGTGGTGACCGACGTGTGCATGTGCGAGTACACCGATCACGGGCACTGCGGCTTGCTCACGTCGTCGGGCGAGGTGGACAATGACGCCACGCTGGAGCTGCTGTCGCGTGAAGCGCTGGCGCACGCTGAAGCCGGTGCCGACATCGTGGCGCCCAGCGACATGATGGACCTGCGCATCGGGCACATGCGCCAAGCGCTCGATGCGGCCGGCTTCGCGCAGACGCCGATCATGAGCTACGCCGCGAAGTATGCGTCGGCGTTCTACGGCCCGTTCCGCGAAGCCGCCGAGTCCACGCCGGCCTTTGGCGATCGGCGCAGCTACCAAATGGATCCCGCCAACGGCCGCGAAGCGCTGCGCGAGGTGAAGCTCGATGTGGACGAAGGCGCCGATATCCTCATGGTGAAGCCGGCCGGCGCCTATCTCGACATCATCGCCGCCGTGAAGCGCGAAACGCAGATGCCGCTGGCGGCGTACCAGGTGAGCGGCGAGTACTCCATGATCAAGGCGGCGGCCGAACGTGGCTGGATCGACGGCGATCGCGCGATGATGGAATCGCTGGTGGCGATCGCCCGTGCCGGCGCCGACATGACGATCACCTACTTTGCGCTGGAAGCGGCCGCAGCTCTGCGGACCCGCTGAACCCGCCGACTTCCTACTTCATTCTCGGACATGCACAATCCCTGGCGCGACATGCCCCCCGGCCCCCACGCGCCGGAATTGGTTACCGCGATTATCGAAATTCCCGCCGGCTCGCGCAACAAGTACGAGCTCGACAAAGAATCCGGACAGTTCAAGCTCGATCGCGTGCTCTATTCGGCCGTGCATTATCCGGGCGATTACGGCTTCATTCCGCGCACGCTGCACGAGGACAACGATCCCCTCGACATTCTGGTGCGCATTAACGAGCCCACCTTTCCCGGTTGCCAGATTACCTGCCGACCGATTGGCGTGTTGAAGATGCTCGACAAGGGTGAGCCCGACGAAAAAATCCTCGCCGTGCCCAGCGACGATCCGTATCACAACGACATCTACGACATCGCCGACATGCCGGCGCACTACCTCAAGGAGATCGAGCACTTCTTCGGCATCTACAAGGACCTCGAAGGAAAGCGCGTCGAGATTCAGGGCTGGGAGAAGAGCGAGGTGGCGTTCAAGGTGATTCAGCGGTCGATTGAGCGGTACGCGGAAGTGTATCTGAAGGGTGCGTAAGCGGGTTCGGCAACCGCCAACTGCTTACTGAAACTGCCAACTGAAACTGCCAACTGCTTAGGCGGCAGGGAGGAGGACTTCAGGGTGGAGGAAGCAGGACAGCGGCGCCGTTTCCCTGCACCCTCCACCCTGACACCCTCCGTCCTGCTTCCTAGGCGGTTGGCAGTTCATCAACCTGTTTCAGCACCAACGCCGCATTAATCCCGCCAAACCCGAAGCTGTTTGACAGCACCACCTTCGGGCTCAGCTCCCGACCGTGCTGCGGCACGTAGTCCAAATCGCAGCCCACGTCGGGGGTTTCGAGATTCAGCGTGGGCGGAATCCAGCCGCGCGCAATCGTGAGCGCGCTGATGGCGGCTTCGAAGGCGCCCGATGCCCCGAGGGCGTGACCGTAGTAGCCCTTGGTGCTGGATACCGGCACCCGGTACGCATGGTCGCCGAAGAGCTGCTTGATGGCCAATGTTTCGGTGGGGTCGTTCAGCGGCGTGCTGCTGCCGTGGGCGTTGATATACTCCACCTCGTTCACGCTCACCGATGCATCGCGCAGCGCGTTGTGCATGCACCGCGCCGCCTGCGTGCCATCGGGGCGCGGCGCCGTCATGTGATGGGCGTCGTTGGTGGTGCCGTAGCCGCCAAGCTCTGCGTAGATGCGCGCACCGCGCGCCACCGCGTGCGACCATTCCTCCAGCAGCAACACCGCGCCGCCCTCCCCCATCACGAATCCGTCGCGGTCTTTGTCGAAGGGCCGTGACGCGCGGGCCGGTTCGTCGTTGCGCGTGGACATGGCGCGAATGAGCGCGAAGGCACCGAAACAGAGCGTGGCCAGTGGCGCTTCCGATCCGCCGGCTAACATCACATCGGCGTAGCCATCGCGGATCTGACGGAACGCTTCCCCAATCGCCATCGCCCCTGATGCGCAGCTCATGGCGTTGGTGGAGTTGGGCCCCGATACACCGAATTCGATAGCCATGTTGCAGCTGGCCGAGCCGCCAAACACCGCCAAGGCCAAGGTGGCGTCAACCTCGCGCAGACCGCCGTGCAGAAAGCGTGCGGCCTGCGCTTCGGCGTAGCCCACGCCGCCCAGCGCGGTGCCCATCATGGCGCCCACCCGATCACGGTCTTCGTTGGCCACGTCGAGCTTGCCGTCGCGTAGCGCCAAGAGCGCGCTCACCACCGCAAACTCGCTGAAGCGGTCAAAGCGTTTCACGCGCTTGGCGTCAATCCACTGCGTGGCATCGAAGCCGTCAATCTGCGCTGCACACTGCGAACGGTAGATCGACGCATCGAATCGCGTGGCGGCCACCACGGCAGACCGCTCCGCGCGCAGTCCCTGCCACAGCGCCTCCACACCAATCCCGATCGGAGTGACGCACCCGATCCCCGTAATGGCCACCCGTCGGCGGGATGGCGCGGATTCCGGGGGGAATGGCGCGGGCGACGCGCTGCTCATGACGTCTGCCGTTCAGCAACGGCCGCCAGCCCCGCCAAGGTGCGTGACGCAATGCCATGCACAAACACCGGCGCAATCACCTGCGTCGCGGCAACCCGTCCGATGAGCGGCCACCGCGGACCGTTCCACACATGGACAATGCGGGTGAGCGTCCCGCCCGATACCGGTGTGAAGCTCCACTCCACGTCCATGCGTGTGGTCACCCCGCCCACATGCCGGAAGCGTACCCACGGAACCTCGTGATTGACCGCCATTTCCGAGAGCCACCAGGTGGGCCAGTTCAACAGGCCGAACGGGCGATTGGCTGCCATCTCCACCATCCCGCCGCCATCAGGGGTGCGATGGCGGAAGCGCACGTACCGATAGTGCGGGAGATACGCCGGCCAGTGCTCAACCTCGCGGGCAATTTCAAAAATGCGCGCAACCGGTGCGCGGACGAGCTGTTCGTCGATTTGCGTCACCAGCTGATCGGCTGGTGGCGGACCCAGTTCGTAGTTCGTGTGCATGGCGGCACCGGCAGAGGAAGACAAGAACATTACAACAGACCCATGGGAGCAGGACGTGGTGACCACACCGCCACCACGCGGAATCCCGGCGCACGGTGCGTGCGCACGTGGCACCTGGTAGCGCGTTCCACCTGTTGGTGAAGCTCATGGCAGGTGAAGCCGCGCAGAATCGACACGATACCGTCGTGTCGGCTCACCGGATGAAACCGGAGGAGGAATGACGCCGCCCAGAGCCCGGCCACCGCCACCCAACTGCGGCGCAGATCACTCACGATCACCGCGGTGCGCGCCACGCGCGTGCATTCCTGCAGCAGGCGATCGGCCTCCGCCCCGTGGAAGTGGTGCAGCACCTGCGAACAGGTCACGATGTCGATGCTCTGGTCGGCAAAGGGAAGCGACAGGGCATCCGCCGCCAGCGTATACGTGCACGCCTCACGCGCGGCGTACGCGAGCGCGGGAATGAGTTCAATGCCGATGGTGGTGAGCGGCGCCAACTGCTGCGCGGCCCGCGGGATGTCGCCCGCCCCGGTGCCGATGTCGAGCAAGCGCAGCGGTGGCGGCGCCTCGCCACGCAACCGCTGCTCGCGCAGGACGCGCCCCACCTCCTGCAGTACGGCTCGCCGACCGCCAAACAGGCGATTCGCCAGCGAAACATCGCGCAGCGAGCGCAACGCCAGTGCCGGATCTGTACCCGGGTCGTCAAGCGTCTCGGTGCCCCGCTGCCGCGCTGGCGTCAACATACCGGTGTCGCGCGTGTCTAGCGTTCCAACTGCGCGTACCCGCCACGGTAATACAGCAGCGGCTTGCCATCGCGCGCCGCGCCCTGCTCCACATGGCCAACCACAATCATGTGATCACCCGCCGGATGGCGCGCTACGATGCGGCATTGCAGCGACGCGAGGGTATCGTCGAGGACGGCGTCGCCAAGTTCCCCAACGGCATAGCCCACACCGGAAAACCGGTCGTCCACTTTGCCGGCAAACCGCCGCGACAGCGCTTCCTGCGAGTCGCTGAGCACGTTCACCGCAAAGGTGGTGGCGTTGGCAATCACCGGTGCCATGGTGGCATCGTTGCCGATGCACACCAGCACGAGTGGCGGATGCAAGCTGAGCGAGGAAAAGGCACTCACCGTCATGCCATGGGGCGTGCCACTGGCGTCACGCGTGGTGATAACGACAATGCCGGAGGCGAAGCGCCCGAGGACGGCGCGAAATGCATCGTGATCGATCATGAGCACAGAAAACGGAGCAGGGTACGGGGGCGCAGGACGGCCGACGGTGGAACGAAATCGCCGGTGACGCCAACAAGGAGGTCCGCCAGATCGCGATCGCGCGATAACACGCGCGCCGCATGGTTCATCAACGTTGGGAACGCCACGGCGGCTCCAATGAGTTTCTCCACGCGCCATTTCCCGGCAAAGGTGTGTTGCCGTGCCTGGTCATACGCCCGAAGGGCGTGCCGCATGGCACCGGGGTGCCCCTGCTCGCGCGCCTGCACGGCCTCGACGGCAAATGGCGCGAGGAGTGCGCCGCCACGAAGGGCCGCGTAGATCCCCTCGCCGGTAAATGGGTCGTAGAAATCGGCCGCGTCGCCGGTGAGCATGGCCCCAGGTGCCCACGCCCGCGTGGCATGTGAGGCAAAGGGACCCGTGGCGCGCACCGGTGTTTCGCGCATGGCCTCGCGAAAGCGCGCCGACAGCGTGGGGTGGGCCGCAATCCACGCCTCGAGAAACCCCGTGGGATTGCCCGACATGCCGGTCGCCCCGCGTCGCGGCACCACCAGCGCCACATTGGTGAGCCCTCCCGACACGGTAGCGAGTCCCATGTAGCCCTCGCGGGTGACATGCATTTCCCCCAGCGAGCCCATGTCACGCACCCCACGGTAGTGCGCCACCAACGCCACACGCCGCGGCCATCGCGACTGATGCGCCAGGTTGAGGCGGCGGGACACAATCGAGCGCAATCCGTCGGCGCCGATGACCAACGACGCGCGCATGGTGCGCAGTCCATGTGGGGTGCGCACGGCAACGCCGCACGCCGCGCCCGTGGCGTCGAGCGTGACCGCCTCCACCTTCACGTGCTCCATCACGCTCGCGCCCGCCGCACGCGCGCGCTCGATGAGCAAGGTGTCGAGGATTTCGCGGCGCACCCCTAGGCCGCGATCACGGAAGCCGCGAAACCCATGACGCGCCACAAACTCGCCATGAATGCGATCGCCCGAGGGGGCGTGCACCACCATGCCCGTGAGCGACGCCGCGCCACCCGCTTCCAGCGGCGCGAGCGCGCCCATCGCGTCCAGAATACGGCTGGCCTCCGGACTCACATACTCCGCGCAGGGTTTGGCCCGGGGAAATTGCGCCCGATCCAGCACGCACACCTCGAGTCCCACCGTGGCCAGATGCCACGCCGCCGAACTCCCGGCAGGGCCACCGCCCACGACGATCACCTGCCACGCACGCGTGTAATCGGACATGGGGCTCCGCGAAGGACACTCGTGGAAACAACGCTCTGCGAAAGCTAATGCGCCGGTGGGTCCCCTGAGTCCCGGCACACCGCCGCCACCCTTAGGCCAGCAGCCACGCAAAGGCCGCGGCGGACGCCGTACACACGAGGTTCACCGCGTCGTTGCCCAGCCACGGCCATCCGCCGCGCGGCTCGGTAGTGGCCCCACACGAATGCCGACGTTGCTCCGTGGCGGCCTCACACACCGGGCACCAGCGTCGCGCCTGCACCATGGCGCCAACCACCGTGTCCATCACCGCCCCCCCCACGGCCGCCACAGCAACCACCCACCACTGGCCCGCTGGCACCACGCCGATGGCCACCGCGAGCGTCGCCAGCACGAGCGCACTGCCTCCCATGGCCACACTCCCGGCCGCGCTCACCGCCCCCGATGTCCCCGGTGGCACAATCCGCCAGGTCCGCACCGATCTTGGCGCGGCGCCTACCCACGTGCCGATTTCGGTGGCCACCGTATCCGCCCCCGCCGCGGCAAGCGCGGATGCCCCCCACAGCGCGGCGCTGCCGTTGAGCTCGCCGGTGGTGCACACAATGGTGGCCGCCAGCGCGAACACCCCGCCGTTGGCCAGCACCTGACTCGCGTCCCGCTCAGCCCCCTTTTCCACTACGCCAGCCGTTCGTAGCGCTTTGCGCGCCCGCCCCAATCGGGACCATGTGGTAACCCAGACAAACCACAGCACAAGAAAGGCACCCCACGTATACCCCGCTCGCAGGGCCAGTGCGCCAACCACCGTGGCCGCTATCGCGCCACTGGGGCGCAAACTCTTGCGGCGCCACGACGTGACGGCAATCAGCAGCGCGATGCCCACCGCCCATGGCATGGACGGTGCGCCGAACGAAACGGTGGGGACCATATCGGCGCACGCTGTGTGCACTCTCAGGAATACGCAAGCGGCGTTTGGGGTGGATATTCCGCTGGATTACGCCCCGATCCGCTTGTAAACGCGACTGGCACGGCGTTAGCATCCTTTCCGTGACCTCTATGATCGATGGCCGGTTTTCCCGCGCCCCGCTTCCTGCTGAATCTCCGTTGTCGCTTTCCGGCGCACCGCTTGATGCTCGGCTTCCCTTGGCCCTGCTCGAGGCCGTAAAAGCCATCGATACGCCCGAGGCGGAGCTCGATGCCGAACTGGTGCATGAGCTGCGCAACAAGCGGCTCGGCCTCAGTGAAACGGTGTACCACCAAATCCGTCGCTACAGCGACGCGGTGCGGCAACGGCAGCGCGTGGGCTTCGACGAAGTGCTCGCGCTGGCGCGACTCATCGGCCGTCGTCCCGATGCCGATCTGGCGTTCCGAGAAGCCGGCCGTCGCTGGGCCCGCTCGTATGTCTCCACAGCGGGCACGCTGTCACGCCGTGCCGCACGCGCTCTTCCATCGCTGGTGGGGCGGCCCATTGCGCTGCGCCTGCTACGCTCCTTGTCGCGGCGGTTCATGGACGGGGTCCTCGTGCGCCAGGGGAGCAGCGTGCTGCTGGAGGTGGCGTCGCCGGTGTCTGCCGATGCGGCGCCACGCGCGATCGGCTGTGGGTTGTACGAAGCCGCCTTCAGAGAGTCGTTGCGGTTGCTCTCCGGTGATGAAGGGGCCATCGAACATGTGATGTGCCGTACGCGTGGTGACCGCCGCTGTCAGTGGCGCGCCGAGTGGCGCCGCCGCTAATTCGCCCTGCCAACGATTGGCGCTCCCGTCCCGTCGGCGTGTCGGCGGAACCCGGCTTCCAACCTCCCCCACTGCCATGCTGACTCCCGACATGCTGCCGCGTCTGCAGCAGCTGCTCGCCGATACCGATCTCGACGGCTGGCTCTTGTACGACTTTCGCGGCACCAACGCCATTGCATCGGGGTTGCTGGGTTTTGATGGACTCGTGTCGCGTCGGGTGTTCGCTCTGATACCGCGGGAAGGGCTGCCAATCGGTCTGGCCCACGCCATTGAGCCGGGACCATGGGCCCAGTGGCCAAAGGCCTGGCCGCTTCGGCGCTATACCGGATGGCGCGAGCTGGAGGCGGAAGTGGCGTCGTTGGTGCAGGGCAAGCGCGTTGCGATGGAGTATTCTCCCGGAGACGCGATTCCCTATCTCGATCGCGTGCCTGCGGGCGTGTTGGAGATGGTGCGGGCGGCCGGTGCAACGGTCGTCTGCTCAGGCGATCTGGTGTCAGCGATTTACGCCACCTGGACACCGGAGCAGTTGCGCTCGCATGAGCGCGCGGCCGAGCGCATCATGCGCATTGCGCACGACGCCATCGCCTATGCGGGAGAGATGGTGGCCGCCGGGACGCCGGTGGCCGAACACGAGCTGCAGGCGCGCATTCTGGAGGCGTTCGAACGGGCTGATCTCGAAACCCATCATGGCCCTGATGTCGCGGCCAGTGAGAATGCCGCGAATCCGCACTACATGCCGTCGGCCGCTTCACAGCGTCTCATTCAGCGTGGCGATACGCTCCTCATTGACCTATGGGCGCGTGAGAAGGCCGGCGGTATTTATGCGGATCAGACGTGGATGGCGTCATTGGGGGCGCCCAGCTCGCGCGTGGTCACCGTGTGGGAAGCGGTGCGTGACGCCCGTGACGCCGCACTGGCGCTCCTCCACCAGCGGATCTCCGCGGGGATCCCTGTTCGCGGGGGAGAGGCCGATGACGCCGCGCGGGCGGTGATTGCATCGCGTGGGTTCGGGGCGCAGTTCTGGCACCGCACGGGGCACAGCATTGATGCGCGCGAGCTGCACGGATCGGGGCCGCAGATCGACAACCTCGAGTCACGGGATGACCGTATGCTCATTCCCGGTGTTGGATTTTCCATTGAACCGGGCATTTATCTGCCGGGCGAGCTTGGCGTACGCTCCGAGGTGAATGCATACGTCGGTGACGGGTCGTTGCTGGTTACGCCGGGCGAAGTCCAGCGCGACCTGTTCGTGGTGTGACCACCGGCGTGACCAGCCGGTGGTGGTGGACGGTAGCCGTGCTGCTGCTGGCGCCGCTCGTGGCATGTGGCGGCTCCGGCGGCTCAATTGAGGCCAGCGGTCGCATTGCCGATGTGCCCGTGACACCGGGCGTGGGGGAGGCCAATGCGGAGCACACGGCGGCGCGTCCGCGTAGCAACGGAGGGGTGTCGTTGGCCCGTGCGGCGGCGGGCGCGGCCGACCGCCCCTATCGGGTGGTGGTACAGGCCACCAGCGGATTCATTGTGGGGAAAATTGGCGGTGGCCAGCCGCTCGATACCAGCATTACCCCCACGCACGACCGGTCGGTGTGCCGTCCCTTCACGCAGTCGCTGGTGTCCAGTCGTGCCGGTGGGGTGGGGAACAGCGTGGTTTGGTTGGCGGGGGTGACCCAGGGACCGCGCGATGATGCCCCACGTCGGGTACGGGTGCTCCTTGATGGCTGTCGACTTGAGCCGCGCGTGCAGCGGGTGGCCGCCGGTGGCACGGTCATGCTGACGTCGCGTGACGCGATGATGACGCGCCTCCAATTTCTGGATCTCGATGGCGGATCGGCTTCGCGCGGCACCTATTCTCGTGGCACAGTGCTGTTCAACGACGCAGGGCAGGTGGTGCCCAGCAGCGAGGCAGCTCAGCGGCCTGGGCTCGTGCTCATACGCGATGACCTGCATCCATGGGTGCGCGGGTATCTCGCCGTCACGCCACACCCGTTTGTTGCCGTCACCGCTGCCGACGGCCTGTTCCGTTTCGATAACGTGCCGCCGGGGCAGTACACGCTGGTGGTGTGGCACGAGCGTTTCGGGACAAAGCAGCAGCGCATACGCGTTGACGCGCAGGTGGAAACACGCGTCGCTCTTTCGTATTAACCACAGGTAAAGCGCGGTGCGGTTGGGATAGCGCCTGGCAGCCCGGTGCGCCCCGGTTCAGCTCAGCTGATGCAACCGCGCAAAGAGCCCGTCTTCAAGGCCGAGTAGTTCGTCGTGACTGCCCGTTTCCACAATGCGGCCTTGGTCGAGTACCACCACGCGGTCCGCTCGGCGCACCGTGCTGAGGCGATGTGCGATCAGCAGCGTGGTGCGCCCCTGCAGCAGACGCTCAAGCGCCTCTTCAACGTAGCGCTCACTTTCCGTGTCGAGACTCGAGGTGGCCTCGTCGAGGATGACCACGGCCGGATCTTTCAAAAACACCCGCGCGATCGCAATACGCTGCCGCTGGCCGCCGGAGAGCTTCACGCCGCGCTCTCCCACGCGCGTGTTCCACTGCTCGGGCAGGCGCTCAATGAATTCCCACGCGTGCGCCGCCTGCGCCGCGCGCAGCACGTCGGCATCGCTGGCATCCGGGCGCGCATACGCAATGTTGTCACGGATGGTGCCACTGAAGAGCACCGGTTCCTGCGGCACAATCCCAATCGCACCGCGCAGCGTGTGGAGTGACAGCTCCCGCACATCAACGCCGTCCAGCAGAATGCGTCCCGCCGTGACATCCCAGAAGCGTGGCAGCAGGCTCGCAATGGTGGTTTTCCCGGCGCCTGACCGACCAACCAGCGCCACAATCTCGCCGGGGGCCAGCTCCAGCGAAATGTCACGAACGACGTCGGGAAGCTCGGGCTGATAGCGAAAGGCCACGCCGTCGAGCGTCAGCGCTCCACGCACGGGCGTGGCCAATCGGCGCGGCTGCGCGGGCTCACGTACTGTGGGGGTGGCGTCGAGCAGCTCAAAGACGCGCGTCGAGGCGCCGATCGCTTCCTGAAAATTGCCAAACAGGGTGGCAAGGGAGCCAAACGCCGCGGCGACAAACAAGGCGTAAAACAGAAACGCCACCAAGGTGCCGGCCGTGAGTTTTCCCTCGAGGACCTGTGCCCCTCCCTGCCAGAGCACCGCGGCAACGGCGCCGAACGCCACGAAGCCAACCACGCTGAAAAAGAGCGCGCGCGTGCGGGCCCGGTGCACCGCAACGCCAACCAGCTCCTGCAACAGGGTGCCGAAGCGATCCGTTTCAATGTGCTCGCGCGTAAAGCTTTGCACGGTGCGAATGGACGCGAACGACTCATCGGCCATGCCCATCGCTTCGCCGATCCGATCCTGCACCTGCGTGCTGGCCTTGCGCAGCGCGCGCCCGAAGGTCAACGCGGCCGCAACAACCACTGGGACCACGGCCAGCGTGGTGAGCGTCAGGCGGGGATTGGTCACGAACATCATGGTGATGCCGCCGACAAGGAACAGCGTCTGCCGCGAGAGCTCGGAAATCCACGTGCTGAACAGCGACTGCAGGAGCGCGAGGTCACTGCTGAGCCGGCTGGTCAGCTCACCGGTTCGGCGCTCCGTAAAAAAGGCGGGCGAGAGTCGGATCAGGTGGGCAAAGGTCTGCTCTCGCAGCGTCGCCACGATACGCTCGGTGGTGGAGCTGAGCAGAAGCACCTGCACGAAATTCGCCACGGCCTGCACCGCGAAGACGCCGAGGAGGCCAAGGGCAATCCGATCGAGCGCGTCGCGATCCCGCTGCTCAAAGGCCGCATCGAGCAGATAGCGTAACACCGCAGGAAAGATGAGCCCTGCGGCGGCGGCAATCACCAGAAAGATGAACGCAACCACAAGCCGTGCGGCGTGCGGGCGCACCAAGGGTGCCAGCCGCGTGAGTGCGCGCGGCGACACAAACCGCGATGTCACCGCGTGATCGCCCGGTCAATGGCCATCGCGAGGAAGAGCAGCGCGAGATACAGCAGCGAATACTTGTAGACCCACCATGCCGGACCGGTCCACGGCTGCGCCGCGCGTGCCGCAAAGAGAATTTTGAGCACGCCGCCCATGAGCAGCGCGTTTAGCACGAGGGCCGACAGCAGATACAGGGTGCCAAACGCCCCGAAGAGCACCGGCAGTAGCGTGAGGACCACAAGGATGACGGTGTACCACACCATCTGATGCATCGTTTCGCGTTCGCCCCACACCAGGGGGGCCATGGGCACCTTGGCGCGGCCGTAATCAACCTGCTTGAGCAGCGCGAGCGCCCAGAAGTGCGGCGGTGTCCAGTAAAACACGATCAAAAAGAGGCAGAGGGCCGACACATCCAATGTGCCGGTGACCGCCGCCCAGCCAACCAGCGGCGGGAAGGCGCCGGCGGCACCGCCGATGACAATGTTTTGTGGCGACGACCGCTTGAGCCAGCGCGTGTAGATGAAGACGTAGAAGTAAAACCCGGCGAGCGCGAGCGCCGACGTGAGCACATTCACGAAGTGCGCGAGCAGCCACGTGGCGAAAACCGCGCAGGCTACGCCAAAGGCGAGCACTTGGATGGGCGACATGCGACCGCTTGGTATTGGCCGCAAGCGGGTCCGTGCCATCACGTCGTCGATGTCGCGGTCGAGATACATGTTGACGGCGTTCGCCCCACCAGCCATGAGGTACCCTCCGATGCTGACCAGCAACACGGTCAGCAGCGTGGGCGACCCCGCGGCGTACATCGGCGCAATCGTGGTCACCAGCAGCAGCGAAATAATGCGCGGCTTGGTAAGCGCAATCAGGTCGCGTGAGAGCGACGGCGAGGCCGGCTTCGGTTCCAGCGCGACCTCGGTCACAGCGGCAGCGCGCGATACGCGCCAACGAAGAGGGCTACCAGTCCACCCACCGGCAGCACCACCCACAGGATTTCGGTGAGTCGGTGGGGCGTTGGCACTTGCGACGAGGAGGGGAGCAGCGGCAGGGTCCGGAAAACGGCGCGCAAAATGAACCATTGCGCGATCACGCAGGCGGCCACCGCACTCCAAAAGAGCGCGGTGACCAGCATCGGCGGAAGGGAGACGGTAAGGAGGGAGGACATGTCCCGTGAAAAGTAGACGACGGAAACCCGTGCGGTACTGCGCGCCGCGTACTACCATAGCGCTATGACTTCCGCTTCTGTTTCCTCAACAGCTGCCCAACCAGCGACCGACGCCGGTCCGGACTCGGGCGTAGCCACCGCCCTGCCTCGGCGTTTGGGGCTCTGGAGTGCGATCGCCGTCCTCGTAGGGACCACGATCGGCTCGGGCATCTTCCGGTCCCCGGCCGGCATCGCCGACAAACTCCCTGGCCCCCTCCCGCTGATGGCCGTCTGGGCCACGGGGGGGCTCTTTGCCCTGTGTGGGGCCCTCACCTTGGCCGAGCTGGCCGGCGCCATGCCGCGCACCGGCGGCTACTTCGTGTACATCCGCGAAGCGTGGGGGCGGTTGCCCGCCTTCCTATATGGGTGGTCCGAGCTCACGCTCATCCGCGCGGCGGCCTTGGGCGGCATTTCCACCACCTTTGCCGAGTACCTCCTGCGAGGGTTGGGCTACAACCCGTCGTTGGCGCCCTACGATACCTATGCCCATTGGATCGCCGCGGCCACGGTGGCCCTCATGGCGTTCATCAATGTGGTGGGGCTCAAATGGGGGGCCCTGGTGCAGAACGTCACCACGGTTGCCAAGTACGGCGGCCTGATGCTCATCGTCCTGTTGGCGCTCATTCTGGGGCTCCCCCAAACGGGCGGCCATTTTACCCCGGCGGTTCCCCCCGGCAGCTTTTCGGTATCGGCCTTTGGGTTGGCACTGGTGTCGGTGCTCTGGGCCTTTGACGGCTGGGGGGATCTGGCCAAGGTGGCCGGCGAGGTAAAGGATCCCGAAAGGACGCTCCCCAAAGCCATCGTCCTCGGCACCCTCAGCATCATCTTTATCTATCTGCTCGCCAACATCGCCTACCTGTCGGTGCTCTCGGTGGACGAAATCCGCGGGGCGCGGCTGGTGGCGGCCGACGTGGCCGAACGGCTCATTGGCCCGGTTGGGGTCACGCTGGTGGCGATCACCGTGCTGCTCTCCACCTTCGGCTCGGTGAACGGCTCCCTGCTCACGGGGCCGCGCATCTTCTTCGCGATGGCCGACGACGGCCTGTTCTTCCGCAAGGTGGCCGCGGTCCATCCCACTTTTAAAACGCCCTACGTGGCGATCCTGCTGACCGCCACGATCGCCATCGTCTTCGTGTTGGTCCGCACCTTTGAACAGCTGGCGGACATCTTCGTCACGGCCTCGCTGGTGTTCTACATCATGAGCATCGGGGCCATTTTCAAGCTCCGACGGCGCCCCGATTGGAACCCGCCGGTGCGCACCCCCTGGTATCCGTTGGTTCCCGCGTTGTTCTGTCTCGCGACGCTGTTCCTGTTGGTGAACGCGCTCATGGACGATGCCCAGCGGGTGCCCACGCTGGGAGTGTTCGGCGTGATTCTGCTGGGGGTGCCGGTGTACTACGCCACGGTTGGGAGGCGGGCCACAGGAGCCTAACTGCCAAGCCCTTGAAGGAGGGTGTCAGGGAGGAGGAGGCAGGGGCCGCGCGCGGTCCCCACTGCCCCCTCCTCCCTTTGTACCTCCTCCCTGCCTCCTCAGCCGTTGGCAGTTCCAGCGTGACCTGCCGGTTACAACCGTTGGTTGCCCGTATGTTCCGGCCACCCTAGCTTTCGGCATCTCCGTCGCGGCACTGGGAGCTGGCGTCGAGGGACGATTCCTCCACATACGGACACACTGCACCTCTTATGCGAATTCAGCGTTGGCTCAGCCTCGCCGTCACGGCCATGGCGCTCGGCGTCGGTTTCTCTCAGCCCCTCGCGGCTCAGGGAACCACGACGGGTGCGATCACCGGCCTCGTGACCGATGAAAAAAATGCCCCGGTGGCAAACGTGGCGGTTGAAGTGGTCAATCGCGCCAATGGCGCGAAGGCCAGTCAGATCACCCGCGACAACGGGCGCTTCTACATCCCGAATCTTGAAGTTGGCACGTACTCGGTGACGGCGCGTCGGATCGGCTTTGCGCCGCAGACGCGCGCCGACATCGTGGTGAGCCTCACGCAGGCCACGCGCCTCGACTTCCAGCTGCGCGAGCAGGCCACGCAGCTCGCCGCCGTTCGTACCGAAGCGGCGTCCACCACCTCCGACTTCTCGGCCACCCGTCAGGGTGTCCAGACGGTCATCACCGATACGTTGGTGCGTCGCCTGCCCACGCTCAACCGCGACGTGTCCGACCTCATTCGGAACTCGCCGCAGGTGAACGTGGCGCAAGATGGTCGCATCTCGGCCGCCGGTCAGAGCAATCGCTTTAACAACATCCAGGTTGACGGTGTGTCGCTCGCCAACCGCTTCGGCCTCGGCAACGCGCCGACCGTCGGTGCGCAGGTGGGCGGCCGTGCGCTGCCGCTCGACGCCATCAAGGAATTCCAGGTATTGATCTCGCCGTATGACGTGCGGCAAGGCAATTTCACCGGTGCGCTGGTGAATGCCGTGACGCAGTCGGGCACGAATGAGTTTAAGGGCTCCGCGTTTGTGTATTACCGCGACCAGCAGATGGGGCGCGACACCGCGTTCCTGCGCACGTCGCCGTTCCTGCGCCGTCAGTTGGGCGCTTCCGTTGGCGGCCCGATCATCAAGGACAAGCTCCGCTTCTTCGCCACCGTGGAGACCAGCCAGAACGTCTCGCCGTCGGCGGGCCCGTTCTACGATCCAACCTCGCCCACGGGGCTGGTGAACTCGCCGGTGGCCGCCGCGCGGATTACCACGGCGCAAGTTGACTCGTTCGTCAACTATTTGTCGAGCACGGGGATCAACGCCGGAACCGGCGCCCTGCAGTCTAATGAAAATCCGCTGCTCAACACCTTCGTGCGTCTCGACTACCAGCTCTCAGGCAACACGCGCCTGGTGCTGCGCAACATCTACAACGACCAGGAAGCGTTCGATTTTTCGCGGTCGCTGGGCACCTTCAACTTTACCTCCAACGCGGTGCGCCGGACCGAGAAGTCGAATCAGGTTGTGGCACAGGCGTTCACGAACTTCTCCAACGGCTTCTCCAACGAATTCACCGTGGGTTTGACCACCACGCGTTTCAAGCGCAATCCGGAAGTGCTCGCCCCGCAGGTTCTGGTGCAGAATATCGGTGGCACGGGTTCCGGCATCGGCTTCCGCGCCGGTACGGAGAACAGCTCGCAGGGTAATGAGCTCCGTGAGGACCTGTACGAAATCCAGAACAACTTCACGATGCCGTTGGGTAACCACCTGGTCTCGGTTGGTACGCGCAACGAAATCTACAAGGCCTACAACTCCTTCCTGCAGAACTCGTACGGCAACTACACCTACAACTCGCTTGCCGACTTTGTGGCGGACCGCACGCCGGCCTCGTTTGCGGGTTCCGGCGGACTCGGTGGTGATGTGGCGGCGAACTTCACCGCCGCGCAGCTGGCGGGGTATATCCAGGATCAGTGGACGGTGACGCCGCGCTTCACCACCACGCTGGGCCTGCGCGTGGACATGCCGCTGTTCTTTACCAAGCCGTCGTTTGCGGCCGCCGTGCAGCGTGACTTCGGACGGAACACCTCGGAGCTCCCCTCGGGCAACCTCCAGATTTCACCGCGTTTCGGTTTCAACTGGGACGTCACGGGTGACCAGACCAACCAGCTCCGCGGTGGTGTCGGCCTGTTCCAGGGCATCCCGGCGTACGTGTGGATGTCGAACCAGTTCCAAAACACGGGTGCCGGTTTGGCGCAGATCACCTGCGGTGGTAGCGTGTCTGCCACGAATGGTACGGCCCCCCTCTTCAACGCCAAGCCGGTGTCGCCGCGCGGTTGCGCCGCGAAGACCAACGGGACGCCGGGGCGGAGTCTCGATGACGGCACCTTACTCGGTACGGTGAATCTCGCCGATCCCGATCTCAAGTTCCCGCAGCTGTTGCGTGCCACCCTTGGCTACGACCGCAAGCTTCCGGGTAATGTGATCGCCACGTTCGACGGTCTGTACTCGAAGAGCATCAACAGCTTCTTCGTAAACAACATCAACATCCCGCAGACGGGACGGATTGACGCGCAGGGGCGCACGGTGTTCGCCAACTTTGCGGCGACCGGCGTACCCACGGTGTCGCCCTTGTTCCCGGTGTACGGCTCCAACGTGATTGAGCTCTCCAACCAGAGCCGCGATTACGCCTATAGCGCCACCGGCCAGCTCCGCAAGCGCTTCGACCGTTCCTTTGAAGGCTCGGTGGCGTACACGTATGGTCGCAGCTTCTCGGTGAGCGACTTCACGAGCTCCGTGGCAATTTCCAATTGGCAGTTCGGCCGCGTCTACTCAGGGTTGCAGACCGACCAGACGGCGAATGCGTCGCTGTTCGACCAGCCGCACCGCCTGCTCATCAACGGCACCTACACCGCGCCGTGGAAAACGAACCAGACGACCATCACGTTCTACTACAACAAGCAGTCGGGCACCCCGTACTCGTTTGTGTACTCCGGGAACGGCGGTCGTGGCGACATGAACGGCGATGGCTCCAACGCCAATGACCCGATCTACATCCCGAAGGATCAGAACGACCCGAAGATGGGCTTCGTGGCCACCACGGTTGGCGGCGTTACCCTGTCGCCGGCGCAGCAGGCGGCGCTGTTGGATCAGTTCATCAAGGACAACAGCTGCTTGGAATCGCAGCGCGGCACGATCATGAAGCCGACGTCCTGCCGGAACCCGATGTTCGATCGCTTCGACCTCACGATTGAGCAGCAGCTCCCGACCATCCGTGGTGAACGCGCCACGTTCCGTCTGGACATCTTCAACGCGGCCAATCTGCTCAACAGCAAGTGGGGACGCATCAAGTCGGCAACGGGCAATGGAAACGCGTCGTTGCTGCAGGTGCAGTCGTTCTCGAGCGCCGATGCCAGCACGCAGGTGCCGATTGTGACGTTCACCAACAACTTCAACACCCAGTTCACGCCGCTCAACTTCAGCCAGTTCTATCAGTTGCAGGCCAGCCTGCGGTTGTCGTTCTAAGCTCGTGGTGATGATGGTGGTGTAAGGAGAGCGGCGCCGGAGACGGCGCCGCTTTTCATTGGTACGAATGGAAACTGCCAACGGCTTAGGAGGCAGGGGGGAGGGGGGCAGGGAGGAGGGGGCAGGGGGGGCGTCGCGGCGAGGTGCCTGGGCTCGCATCGCAGCTTCGTCGCGCGGTCGGCTCCATTCCGACGAACATCGCCGAGGGCGTCGGCCAGCCTACGGCCGCTGAGTGCGCGCGATTCCTCAGCTACGCGATCTCCTCGGCATTCGAGGTGGAAAGCCATTTGGTCCTTGCCGACAAGCTCGGCCTCAAACTCCCCGGCATCGGCGACGCCATCGAGGAGACTCGCCAAGTCCGCCGAATGACCTACGGTCTGAGGCAGCATTTCGTCCGCAAGGCGGCCCACGAAAAGGCCGCCGCAAACGCAAAGGAGGCAAGCCGCCTGAGCGACCTGCCCCCTCCTCCCTGACCCCCTCCTCCCTGCCTCCTAAGCCGTTGGCCGTTTTTTTCTTAGAAGATCCGCAAATTGATGTACTTCTTCGGGTTCGTTTTCAGATCCAGCACCAGCGAGTCCACCCGTAAGAGCAGCGTGTCCAGGCGCGCATACACCGAAGGGTCATTCAGGAGCTTGCCGGCGGTGCCGGTGCCGTTGTTGACCTTCTCCAGCACCACTTGAATCTGCCCGTTCGTCTGCGTGACGTCGCGGCTGAGTTGCGCGATCTGCGCCGACGTGGCCTGCAGATTCCGCACGGTGGCATCCACCTGCGTGGAATCGATACTCGCCAGCGTTCGCCGCACCGATTGCTGCGTGAGCGTGAGCTGCTTGGACTGTTCTGCCGTGACGGCGCTCAGCTGGGCCACCAGCTTCGTGAGATCGGCCAGCGTCTTCCGTACCTCCTTCACGCCGCCCCCCTCTACGAATTGCACCCGGGCCTCGTCGGTCAGCGCCCGGATATTCAGGGCGATTGAGTCGCCCTTGCTCAGTAATTCGGGGACGCCGGGAGAGCCGATGCCCGTTGGGATCGTATCGCCATCGGCCATGTACCCCTCACGGCCCACGGTCGGCGTAAGGGCAATCAACTGGTCGCCGAAAATGCCGTTGGCCTGGACCGTGGCGGTGGTGCCCGACGGAATTCTGTATTGCGACTGCATCTGCAACTTCACCGCAATGGTCCCATCGGGGATCAGATCGACGTGGCCAACATACCCCACCTGCACGCCGGCCAGCAGCACCGGCTGCCCTTGCTTGAGACCAGCCCCCCACTTGAAGCGGGCATACATCGGGTACCCGCTGGCGAGCCCGCCGCGGGCAATCCAGATCGTTCCGCCAATACCCAGCACGCCCGCCACCAGCAGCAGCAGGCCAACCAGGAGTTCATCGCGTCGTTTCGTCGTCATGGAAAGAGTGAAAGCAAGCCGCTAGGCTTGAATGAAGGGAGCAAGGACGGCTGCTACGAGGGCGTCGAGTACCAGAATGCTGACCGACGCGATGACGACCGCCAGGGCGGTGGATCGCCCCACCCCCTCGGCGCCCGCTTCGGTGACGTAGCCCTCGTACGAACAGACGAACGAGATGGCCGCACCGAACAGGAAGGCCTTAATCAGCGAATAGACCACCTGGAACGAGGTAAAGGCCAAACGCAGCCCGGCCACGAAATCATCGGTACGCACGTCGGTGGAGGTGATCAGAATGATCCACGCACTGGCAATGGCGGTGGCGTTGGCCAGAATCACGAGCGCCGGGAGCATCACGATCCCCGACAGCACGCGGGGCAGGGCGAGATACGCGACCGGGTCAAAGGACAACGTTTCGAGGGCGTCGATCTGCTCGGTCACCCGCATGGTGCCGATCTCGGCGGTCATGCGGGCGCCCACGCGACCGGTGAGCACCAGCGCGGTCAGCAGCGGGCCAAGTTCCAGGACAATACTCTGCCGGGTGATCAGCCCCACCACCGACAGCTGCACGCCGGGGAAGAGCTGGTAGCGCGTCTGGAACGCCGTTACCCCGCCCAGAAAGCCGGCCACGATCATGGTGAGCAGTACCGATTCCACCCCCATGGTGCGCATCTGGCGGATGGTCTCGGGCACCCATGTTTCCGGGTCTCGCACCCCGCGCACGATATCCCGGGCGAAATACGCCCGCTTCCCCAGCGCGCGCAACATACCGGCCGTGCGGCGCTCCGCGCTCTCGGCGAGGACGCTCACGCCAAGCATCAGGTACGCACCCGCGCCAGCAGCACCAGGGCAAACAGCCCACACGCCATGTTGGGAACCCACGCCGCGATATCCGGGGGCATGAGCCCCTTTCCGCCAATCGCTTTCGTCAACTGAATCAGCACGAGAAAAAGAATAGTGGTGGCCAGGCTCACCGCGATCCCGTACGCGGCCCCGCCGCGCTGGGAACTGGTGGCCAGTGGTGCGCCGAAGAGCGCAATAATGAGACAGGTTACCGGAATCGCCAACTTCAGCATGCGTTCCACCCGAAGCAGATTCACATCGGCCCCTGAGCGCTCGAGCGCGGTGATGAAACGGGTCAGGTCGGCGAAGTTCATTTCGCTGGGCTGTCGCTCGGTGGCCTGGAGATCCTGCGGTGATTCGGTAAACTGCCGGTCAACGAGGGAGTCGAAGGCCACCGCCCGGTCGGTGGAGTCGGAGAGTACCACGTGCATCAACCCCGACTTCAGTACCCATCCACGCGGTCCGCTCCACGCCGCCGTTCGGGCCGCCACGAGGAGCCCCGGCTGCTTCACCGATCCCCGCTCCTCCAGCTCAACATTCTCCAGCAGGCGCTGTTTCACGTCGAGCGTATAAATGCGGTACACCCGCCCGGTTTCACTGGCAAAGGCGAAGTTGTAGCGATTGTTGTCGCGATCCTGTCCCTTCCCGGCCAGCAGCTTCAGCCGCTCGGCATTGGCCGGCGGTGCCAGTTCGGCAAAGACCAGATCAATGCCCATGGCAATCGTGGCCATGAACAGGATGGGGGCAATGAAGCGATAAAAGCTGATGCCGGACGCTTTGGCGGCAGAAATCTCGGAGTATCGCGTGAAGGTCCCAATTGAGAAGACGGTGGCAAACAGCACCGCGGCGGGGAGCACCATGAACAGCGTGTCGGGAATCCAGTACAGATAGCTCAACGCCACCGCCTTCAACGTCAACTGACGCTCGGTGTACTTGCGCAGATTATCGACCAGATCGATCACAAACACCAACACGGGGAAGCCCAGTGTGGTGACCGTGAAAATGCGTGCAAATTCGGCCGCCACGTACCGGTCGAGAGGCGTGATGAGGCGTCGACTCACGCGCCTGCCACCGGTGTCGGTTCATGGCCGTTGCGCGTCGCGGCACGCTCCCGCTGTATCTGCGCCGCCAGCGCGCGACGCGCGCCACGATCTGCCCACCAGTCCCGAAGCCCACCGCCGCGCGACGTATCGGTGGTGGACTCTACCCGCCACAGGAGGAGCACCCCCGCGAACGTAAACATGGCGTTGGCAATCCACATCGCGATTGAGGCGGGCACGAGGCCTTTGTCGGCCAAGGCCTCACCGCCCATCAGGCAGATGTAATAGAGGCCGAACACGCCAATGCTCACGCCAATCGTGACCCCCACGCCACCGCGAGGAAAGCGCAGGGCAATGGGCGGACCAAACAGCACGAACACAAAACAGGCAAAGGAGAGCGCAAACTTCTTATGGATTTCCACCGTGAGGCTGTCCAGCGCTTCCCGCGACACCAAAAGCTGCGACTCGGCGGCATTCATGGCGCCCCGGTTCATTGAGACGGAGTCCACCACCGGCGGAGCCGGTATCGTGACCGCCGGCGGCGGCACGGGCGGCAAGGCCGCCACGGTGTCCTGCCGCGTTGAGTCGGTTGGAACCGTTAGACGCGGAACCGTATCAAGCGGCACGATTGCCTGCGCCTTCGCCCGCTTGGGGAGGAACAGTGACGGCAACGTCACGCAATAGAACTGCGCCAGCCCCTCGCTGGCCGGGCGGTCGCGCGGCGCCCGCAGCGTTTTCGTCCCCGGCGCCACGAGCCGGCTGGCATACATGATGTATTCCTGCCGCAGCCGACGGAACTCCATCGCGTCGGCACGGTAGCGTCGGTGCATTTCGCACACCGTCATTTCCCGGTCGCTTCGGAAATCATCGTTGCTCGTACTTTCGAAGCCGCGAGTGATCCCACGCACCTTCACGGTTTGGTCAATGAAGAAGCTGCGCTGTAACCGTTTCGGGTCACCACGGACAAACTCCTGCGAGTAGCCGTCAAACAGCTGCAGCAGCAGGTCCTGCCCATTGGGGGTTAACGAGAAGACCCCGCTGTCGGCATAGATCGTCTTGCGCTCGGGTCCCTTGGTGAGGTCGTAAATCACCACATCGTACATCTTATTCGTGCTGGCATTGCTGCGGGCAATGCGCAGGAAGAACTGGTCGGTAATCGCGTTCATCGCCTGATCGCGCAAGGCCAGCGTGGGCTTGGTTTTCGCGATATCGCCTTGGAGAATGCGCAATTCATGATTGGCGCGTGGCAGCACCTGATCATTGAAGGCCACCATCGCGATCGAGAGCAGGAGCGCGCAGCTCAGCACCGGCAGCATGAGGATGCGGACGCGGACACCGCTGGCCTTGAAGGCGGTGATCTCATGCTCCGCGGCCATGCGACCGAAGGTGAACAACGTGGCCACCAACACCGCCATCGGCATGGTCATCGCCACGGTAAAGGGCAGCGAGAGCACGAAGAATTTCCCGATCGCCGACCACGGGAGCCCCTTCCCGGCCAGATTGGCGAGCTGACGCGCGACGTACTGCAGCATGAGCAGCGACGTCAGCGCGGTGAGCGCGAACAGGAGGGGGCCGACGTGCTCGCGCACGATATAGCGGGTAGCAAGCTTCACGACGTAAATTCCGTGGTGACCACCCGCATTATCAAGGGCGCGTCGGCCAAGAGTCGATAAAAATGCGCTCGCAGTCTTTGACCGTACGGCGGCGCCAGCGATGGCCGCTGATACCCCACGAACGGAGTTCGGTGCGCCGGCAGCTCCAGACTTGGGTGCTCGCCGCATGGCCTATGGCTCGCTCCATGGCCCTGTCGGCTGTCCTGTTTTCGGCTGCGTCTGCTCTGGCGTCGCCGCTGGCAGCGCAGGATGCCGTCCCCCGTTCGGCTGTACTGCCCGCAGGGGCGCGTCTCGCGGTCGATACCCTGCGGCTCAAGCTCCCCCCCGCACTCGGGCTCTTTGGCGTGGCTACGGCGCTCAGGCCAGACCCCGCTCGCGTTGCGGACCGTGCGGTGGCCCAAGCCCGTCGCCGACATGAGGAGCGGATTGCGGCCCGTTGGCGCCAATCGCTGGTGCGCGGGCTCTCGGCCCCCATTCCCACCCTGGTCGCCGAGCGGCCGGACAGCGCGCCCCCTCCGGGAGCGCTCGTCCCAATCGGTCCGCTGCGTCGCCCCGCCAGCGGCAGCGGCGCCGATGCCGCCACACAGCTCGCCGCTGACCTGCTGGATGACATTGGTGACCTCGGGATCGCGCTCAACTCGCGCCTTGAGTCCAAGGTGCAGCGCAGCCGCAACGAGCGATGCACCACGGCCCAGCTCACGATTCTCGGCAACAACTGCTTCGGCATCTTCCAGCCGGCCTTCGACTTTCAGTTCAATGTGCGCACGGGAGGCGTCGTCGCCGATCGGGTGTTCGTGAATGTGGACTACGACTCACAACGCGAATTCGACGCGTCCAACAACATCTCCGTACGCTACCAAGGGAAGTCGGACGAAGCGTTGCAAACGCTGGAAGTTGGTAATGTCACCTTTCAGCCGCCGGCCTCACGATTCCTCACCTCCGGTATCCCCTCGGGCAACTACGGGATTCAAGCCACCGGACAGATCGGGCCCATGCGCTACACCTCCATTGTGGCGCAACAAAAGGGGAATGTCTCCAAAGACAACGTCTTCACCATTGGGGAGCGCTCCCAACAGCAGGTGGATCGCGTCATCGAAGACATTCAGGTGGAAACACGCCGCTTCTTTTTTACCGTGGATCCGCGACTGCTGGGCGGCTATCCCAACATCGATCTGCTCAACCGCCAGCAAATGCAGCAGCTGGCCGCCGCACTCCCCGATTCCGTGCGGCCGGCACGGTTGTACGTCTATCGCCAGTTCATCGGCGCCGCCAACCAAAACCCCCGCGGGCCACAGTTCTCGGTTCGAGGCGCGCGCAATCCGCTGCGGCAGATTTACGAGGTGCTGCGCGAGAACGTCGACTACTACGTGGATCCGTCCCAGCTCTGGATCGCGTTGGTGCGTCCGCTCAATCCCAACAATGAGCGGCTGGCCGTTGCCTACGAAGTGAACGTCAACGGCGTGGCGGCACGCAACGTGAGCACCGGTGGCACCCCCGATATTGAATTCACCTCGGAGCCGCAGTTTGCCAACCTGCTCTGGGAACCGGAACTGCAGCCCACGAACCCCGCCTATTTTCTTCGCGAACTCAAATCGGTGTACCGTCTTGGCGGAGACGATCTGCAACGCCAGACCATCAAGCTCAAGCTCGTCACCGGCACGTCGGGGGACCAGGAAAAGCCAATCAACACCTCCCGTGGTGAGACCTACCTGCAACTCTTCGGGTTGTCGCAGGCCACCAACTCCGCGGTCTTTGACGTGGAGAATCGCGTGTGGCCGCGCCCCAACGATCCCAACCAGCTTGCCTCGTTCGCCGGCGGCTCCGGAACGCAGAAGCTGATCCGCGACTACTTCGTGTTCTATCCGTCGGTACAGCCCTTCGCCCGCAGCGGCTTGGCGCAACCGCTCGCGAATCCGGCCAACGATACGCTGTATCGGTACCCCAATGAGTACCTGTATTCGGCGCAACGGCCACAGGTCATCTATCGCATGGTGGCCAGCTATCTCTCGGAAGGTGGCGGCGGGGCGCAATCCATCAAGCTGAGCACGATTCAGGTGCGTCCGAATTCCGAGCGGGTCTCCCTTGATGGTCGCCTGCTGGTGAAGGAGACGGACTATCAGATCGACTACGATCTCGGCATGATCACCTTCAATCGCCCCGATACGTTGTTCGCGTCGCCCCGCCAGGTGTCGGTTCGCTACGAGGAAAATCCGCTCTTTGCCGCGGCCCCCACCACCATCCTCGGCTTCGCGTCGCAATTCCCGCTGGAGAATGGGCAGCTGGCGTTTACCGCCATTTCACAGAGTCAGCGCTCGGGCTTTAACCGTCCACCCCTGGGATTCGAACCGGTGGGTTCTCTGGTGGCCGGCGTAACCGGGAACTTGGTGTGGGACGCACCGCTCCTTACTCGCGCCCTCGGCAAGCTGCCCTTCACGCCAAGCCGCACCGCGTCACGGGTGAGCGTGCAAGGCGAATTTGCGATGAGCAAACCGCAGCCCAACGCGGCGGGCCAAGCGTACATCGAATCGTTCGAGGGCGAGGGCGCGATCCCCACCGTGTCCTTATCCGAGGGCGCGTGGTACTTCAGTTCGCGACCGTCGTTGGGCAATGCGCTGGCAACACGCTTCGGCAGCAACGGATTTGCCGTGAACCGGGCAGCCACGTTGGCCTTTCAGAATAACGGCGTGGATGTCGCGGGCAACTTCATTCAATTCAACATTCAGCAAATCGATCCCTCGGTGCGCATTGTTGGTGGCGGGGTGCAGGCACCAGAGCAGTTGCTGTGGATGACGTTGTATCCACTCAAAACCGGCGGGATTTTCGATTTCGAATCCGGTACCGCCACGCGACGGTTTGCGTGGACGATTGGTGACAACAGCTTGGTTGGCAACACCCCAACCGGGAGACGCTGGCGTTCGCTGCGCACGGTCATCAACCCCAGCGGTGCCGATCTCTCGCGGACGGAAAACATTGAGTTTTTCGCGCTCGTGCAGTCGGAGGCGTCGAAAGTTTCACGCAACCCCACGCTGGTCTTCGACTTCGGTGACATCAGCGAGAACAGCCTGGCGTTTGCCCCTGAAACCCTCACCGTGAGGCCACCGGCGCGCCCGGGACTTCCTGCCGATTCCACGTACCGGGGCAAGCGGCTGGTGGGTTTTGACCGCTTTGATTCCGAACGCGATCCGTTTTCACGTGCCTTCAATGCGGCGGAAAACGACAAGGGGTTACCGGGTGATGTGGCCGATACCCTGGTGGTGGTCAACCGAACCGGCCCGTCGCCAGTCACCACCACGCAAAACCGCGTGGCCATTTGCACTCAAGCGGTGCAGATCGTACAGGTCTTGGGGGACAGCCGCGCCAACTGTGGGGCCCGCAATAACCGACTCGACGAAGAAGACATCGATCTGGACGGGCAACTCAACATCCCGGATGCGGCCATCGATCAAGAGCAGTACAAGCGCTTTGTGGTTGATCTGGCCGACCAACGCAATTGGACCCGGGTTGGGAAGTGCTATCAACAGAAGGACTCCAGCGCGGCCGGGGTGGTGAGCGACTCGCTATGCTGGGTGCAGGTGCGCCTTAATTGGCGCGCACCGCTTGAAGAGCAAAACGCCCCCAACGATCGACGGATGCGCGCCTTGCGACTCACCATGGTGTCGAGCGCGGCATCGGCCGACGACGCCTTTGTGCGGGTCGCGCTCACGCGACTCCGTCTGGTGGGCGCGCCGTGGCTTAAGCGCAGTGTTGAACCGCTGTCAGGAATGGCCGGTGACTCCGCCGGTGTTGTGGGTGGGTACGTCATTGCCAGTGTGATTGGCACCCTCGACTCCACGTCGTTGGTTCCTTACACCCCACCACCGGGAGTGATTGAAGCACCCGAAAATCGACAAACCGGCTACGAGAACAATCGCGTGCAGGTGAACGAGCGTGCCCTCCGGTTACAGGCGGGCATTCCCGGTCGGCAGTTCCGTCCCTTCGACCGCGCCGAGGCGTTCTTCCGCTTTCAGGAAGGAACGAAAACCTTCATGGGCTACAAGACCCTCCGGTTGTGGATGCGCGGCCGCGGTAATGGATGGGGGCAAAATGGGGAGTTAAACGGCTACGTGAAGCTGGGCCGTGATGAGAACAACTTCTACATGTATCGCACACCGGTGAATGCCGGAGCTGGACTCAGTGCATGGGAGCCTGAGGTGCGCGTGGATCTGCAGAAGTTTCAGATCCTGCGTGCACAGCTGGAGAACAATTTCCTGAAGGGCTCTGCGGACTCGGTGTCCTGCTCCGGGGCTGACCTCGAGCTCATTCGACGCTCAGGATTGCCGCGCGGCGTTGCCGTGCGTCGCTTTGCCGTGTGTCAGGATGGCTACATCGTGTACAGTGCCGATCCCACGGTCACGCCGCCCAACCTGGCCGGTGTGCAGGAGCTGGCCGTTGGCCTTGTTCGCGTGGATAGTGTACCGCGAGGGGGAACAGCGCTCATGAGCAACGATACGCTCGAGCTTTGGGTGAACGACATTCGCCTCACCGATGTGGTTGATGATGTCGGGTTTGCCGGTGAACTGGGGATTGCGGTGAACGCCGGTGACCTGGCCGATTTCCGTGTCAACGTGAGTCGTCGTGATCCGAATTTCCGTCAGCTGAATGAAACACCGTCGTTTCTCACCACGAGCGGGGTGAGTGTCGGCACCACGTTGCATCTGGAGCGGATGCTCCCGGCGCGACTGGGCATCATCATGCCCTTCAGCGTGGACTACGCCGGTACCGGTGTGAATCAGTTGTTCATTAACCGCACCGACGTGCGCGCCAGCGGCATTGATGGTCTAAGGAATCCCTCCGACCGGCGCCTCAACTATGCGGTGGCACTGCGACGCGCCACGCCGCTGGCCGCTGGATGGTATGCGCCATTGGTGAATGGGCTGGCGCTCAACGGGACCTGGTCCAGCGCGGAGTCGCAGAGTGCATTTCAAGAGGCCAGCACCAGCGCCTATGCCGTTGGTGCGTCGCTCAATCTTGCCGACGACCGTCGCGAATCCGCGTTGCCGCGGGTGATTGACGCACTGTTCCGTTTGTTGCCGCGCGGGCTTCGTGAAACCGAGGCCATTCGGAATTTTCGCGGCCAACGGTTCCGGTGGGCGCCCTCGTCGTTCCGGCTGTCAACGGCTTTGGCGCGTAACGCCAACTCCAGTACCTCGTTTACCAAGGCGGCAGAGTCCCCAACCGACACTGGCCAAGTGGCCAATGGGTTAACCAACATCTGGCAAAACAGTGGCACGCTCGAGTTCCGTCCATCGGCGGGATTGTCGGCGTCCATCAATGCGCGTCAGCTGCTCGACCGGCGCGATTATCGCACCACCTCGGTATTGCCGGACAGCACCGATCGGGGGCAGGCCGCATCGGCCGAGCGATTGCAGTTCCTCGGCACCACGCTTGGTCTTGAACGTGAACGGTCGCTCACGTCAGCGCTGCAGTTTCAACCCACACTCGCCATCTGGCTCCGTCCACGGATGGATTTCACCTCGTCCTTTACGTTGAACAAGGATCCCAATGCGCGCGCGCTGTTGCGTGCACAGGATTCCACGGGGGCGTATCGGCTGCCAAAGCGACTGGGGGCGGCGCAAACGCTGAGCGCCGGGACCACCTTCGATGTGGGACGTTTGGTGACCTCCCGCACCGGGGAGAAGACCCTTGCCCATCGGGTTGGCAGGATCTTCGCGCCCATTGATGTGTCCTGGCAACAGAGTCTCACCTCGAACTATGACAACACGGCGTTCATCCCCGGGTGGGGGTATCAGGCGGGGCTCGGCGGCATCGACGCCTTCCGTGGATTGGACGCACAGCTGGCCACCACCGCCGGACGCTTACGCCGCGCTACCGCCACGGGGTCGTTGAATCTCCCGTTTTCGCTCACTCTGCAGTCGCGTCTGGAGAATGGCACCACGGAAACCTGGACACGCCGCACGCTTGATGGATTTCAGGCCGTGATCACCAGTACGCAGGTGGTGAAGCCGGACTACTCGCTGCGCTGGAGCTGGCGCCCCACCCGATTCCGGAAAGTGATCACCATGCTGAACGTGAACGGGCGTTACCTGGTGAGTGAACAAAGCACGGTCATTCCCAACGAAACGGGTGGACTGGCCGACCGCAGCCGCATCACGGCGCGCAGCCAGCCACTCTCCGGGGCAATCACCTGGGCGTTCCTGGGGGGACTGACCACCAATGCGTCCATCGATCGCACCCACCGTGAAGAGCAGCGACCGGGTGCGTTTACCACCGGGGAGACCGCTCGGATGGCCTTTGATGTGGCGCGACGGTTCAAGGTGCCGCCGCGCTTCTCCAAGCGAAATGCGAGCGTCCGTACCGCGCTGTCGTATCAGCAGGAGGCGTCGCAAACCATCGTGCAGGGTACCTCGTTCACCAATGCCGCCGGTGAGGTGGTTCCCACCGCGTCGTCGGTCCTCACGGACAACGGACGGCGCGCCTTCAACTTCAACGCCGATACCGATCTGTCGGAGCTCGTCACCTTTAGTTTGACCGGCTCTCGGGTGGTGAACTTCGATCGCAACTACAACCGGCAGACGTCGAATCTGATTATCAGCGCGGTGCTCCAGCTCCGCTTCTTCGCCGGCGACCTGAGGTAGTCCCGCCTTCGGGCGCACCGGTCACCAGCTGGTGCGTTCCGGTGATCAGCGTGTCGTATCCGGGGTTACGCCGGTAGTACGGTGTGTCACTATCGTGGGGGCCATGCCAACCCCCGCCGAACGCCAAGCGCTCCTCTTCCTTGCCGCCATTGCGGTGGTTGGGGGTGGTGCACGCACCTTCAGCAGCAACGCGCTGGCGCGCGACGTGTCCCAGGCTGAACGGGGGGCGCCACGGGACGCCACGTTGGGCGCCCGCGCGCTCGATGCCCAAATCACCGCCGTCGATTCGGCGCGTCGCTCGCGCGCTCCCAAGCGCCGTCGGGGATCGACCTCTTCGGCCTCACCGGGCCCATCGGCGCCAGCGGGACCATCGGCTCAACCAGCCCCACCGGTTCCTACTGATGTGAATGCGGCCACCGCGGCCGAACTGGAGCGGTTGCCCAGGGTTGGCCCGGCGCTCGCGGCCCGCATCGTGGCCTGGCGGGGAACGCACGGGCCCTTTGCCACCATCGAAAGCCTGCAACGGGTACCCGGTATAGGGCCCGCCACGGCCCGGCGGCTCGCCCCGTTGGTGACGTTTTCCGGGCGGCGTAGTCCATTTCAAAGTGAGGCTCCTGCCCGGGCCGATCTTCGCCCGTTCCCCAGTGTCCTTTTCGACGCACCGTAACCATGGCCGCACCCGTTGCACCACTCTCAGGTCGGGCCGCAGAGCGGCTCGGTGATCTCCTCCTTAAAGAGGGGATGATTAGTACTGAGCAACTGGCGATGGCGCTGAAGGAGCAGGCGTCCACGCCGGGACAGCGCCTCGGGTTAACCGTGGTCAAGCTGGGGCTGGTGCAGGAAACCGACGTCGTCCGGATGCTGGCGCGGCAGTTCCGCATGCCAGCGGTTGACCTCTCCCGCTTCTCCGTCGATACGCGCCTGCTCAAGCTGATTCCCGCCGAGCTGGCGCTCAAGCACACGGTCCTTCCGCTGAAGCGCGAGGGACGGCAGCTCACGGTGGCGATCGCCGATCCGACCGCTCTGGCCGTGATTGACGACCTCAAGTTCATCACGCGCTATGACATCGTGCCGGTGCTGGCCGGCGAGTACTCGATGCATGCCGCTATCGAGAAGCACTACGAAGCGAATGAAGTCCACATGCAGTCGGTGCTGCAGGATATCGCGGCCGCTGATGAAGAAGATGTGGAAGTGCTGGATTCCCAGGAGGAGGTGCAGGATGCGAGCATCCTGGCGGCACAGGTTGATGAGGCGCCGGTCGTCAAGCTCATTAATGCCATCCTCGTGGATGCGGTACACAAAGGGGCCTCCGACATCCATTTCGAGTGTTTTGAGACCGAGCTGCGTGTCCGCTATCGCATCGATGGAGCACTGACTGAAGTCATGAAGCCGCCGCTGAAAATGCGCGCGGCCCTGATTTCGCGCTTCAAGATTATGGCGTCGCTGAATATCGCCGAGCGCCGTGTCCCGCAGGACGGGCGCATCAAGCTCAAAGTCGGCAAGAAGGTGATCGACTTCCGTGTGAGCGTGCTGCCCACCCTGTTCGGCGAAAAAGTCGTGCTGCGGATTCTCGATAAGGGCAACCTCACGCTTGACCTCGATAAATTCGGCATCGAACCACGGGCGGAACGCGAGCTCATGGAAGCGATCTCCAATCCGTATGGCATGGTGCTCGTCACCGGCCCGACGGGCTCCGGAAAAACGACCACGCTGTATTCGGCGCTGTCCAAGATCAATACCGGCGACACCAACATCATGACCGCTGAGGATCCCGTTGAGTACAACCTCTTCGGAATCAATCAGGTGCAGGTGCGTACCGATATCGGTATGACCTTCGCCGCAGCACTCAAGGCGTTTCTCCGGCAGGATCCCAACGTCATCATGGTTGGCGAAATCCGCGATCTGGAAACCGGCGGTATTGCCATCAAGGCCGCCCTCACGGGCCATATGGTGATGAGCACGCTGCACACCAACTCGGCACCGGAAACCATTACGCGTTTGCTGGACATGGGACTGGAGCCATTCAACGTGGCCTCGGCGCTCAATCTGATTCTGGCGCAGCGCTTGGTGCGCCGTATCTGCAGTGGGTGCAAAGTGCAGTATGTGCCGGATACCGCTGAGCTCACGGGGGCGAAAGTAAGCGCGACCACCACGTTGCGCGAACTGCGGTTTACCGACGAGGCGCTCCGCAACGCGCGGGCACGTGCCACGCCGGAGGCGGCCCCGTTCCTTACCCGCTTGTCACTCGACACCACCATCGGTGAGCTGCCCTTCTTCAAAGGCAACGGGTGCGATGCCTGTGCCGGCACCGGGCTCAAGGGTCGTCAGGGTGTGTACGAAGTCATGTTCCTCACCCCAACACTGAAGAAGCTTGTGATGCAGAACGCTGATGTGCAGGTGCTGCGGGATGCCGCCATCAGTGAAGGCATGCTCTCCCTTCGCATGGACGGATGGCTCAAGGTGCTGAAGGGGGTCACGACGCTTGATCAGGTTATCCGCGAAACCGCCAGTTGAACGTGCCTGACACCATCACGCTCAAGCCTCACGGCCGCGGCGCGCTCTGTGCTTCGCAGCGCCCGGTTCCGACTTCCTACTCATTGTCTTTCCCATGACGGCTCCCGCGGCATCAACGGTTGCGTTGCGTACCCTGCTTGAGGAAATGATCGAGCGGAACGCCTCTGATTTGCATATTTCCGCCGGCGACCGGCCGAAGTTTCGTATTGATGGTGACATTGTGGTGTCAGCGTATGAGCAGGGGCTGACGCCTCGCGATACGCTGCAGCTGGCGTATTCGGTACTCACCGAGCACCAGAAGAAGCGATTCGAGCTGGAGGATGAGCTCGATTTCTCCTTTGGGATTGCCAATCTCTCGCGCTTCCGCGGCAATGTGTTCAAACAGCGCGGCTGTGTGAGCATGGTGATCCGTCAGATCCCGTTTCGCATCAAAACGTTTGAAGAGTTGCTGCTGCCCCCGGTGGTTGCCAGCTTCGCCGAACGGCCACGAGGGCTCGTGTTGGTCACGGGCCCGACCGGCTCGGGGAAAAGCACCACCTTGGCCGCCATGATCGATAAAATCAATAGCGATCGGCGTGGGCACATCATAACGGTGGAGGATCCGATCGAGTTCATTCATCGGCACCGTAACTGCATTGTGAATCAGCGTGAGGTAGGCTCCGATACCAAGAGCTTTGCGTCAGCGCTCAAGTATGCGCTTCGGGAAGACCCCGATGTGATTCTCATTGGCGAGTTGCGCGATCTGGAAACGGTTCAGTCGGCGCTCACCATTGCGGAAACCGGCCACTTGGTGTTTGCCACGCTACACACCAACAGTGCGGCCGAAGCGATCAATCGCATCATTGATGTGTTCCCGAGTAACCAACAGAGTCAGGTCCGTTCGCAGCTGGCGTTTACCCTGGAAGGGGTGGTCACGCAGGTGCTGCTGCCGCGGCTTACCGGTCGCGGTCGGGTCATGGCGGCGGAAATTCTGGTGGTCACGCAGGCTATCCGCGCCATGATCCGCGACGATAAGGTCCATCAGATCTACTCGTTGATGCAGTCCGGCAAAAAGTTCGGCATGCAGACCATGAACGATGCCTTATATCAGCTGTACGTGTCCCGTCAGGTGAATGCCGACGAATGCGTGCGGGTGTCGAGCGATCCCAGCGAATTCGTGCGCATGAGCGGCGTGGGAGGCCAGGTGGAGAACGTGCCGCTGGCCCCACCGGCCAACCGTGGGAACGAGCGCGCCGCGACGGGTGGACTCGGCCGACGGTAATGACTTTCACGATTCCTGCTCTCTTCTGCCCTTTGGCCAGCTAATCCGATGCCACGGTTTACCTATTCCGCGCGCACCAGCAATGGTGAGCTCAAGTCCGCCAGCATTGAGGCGCCCAGTCGTGATGACGCGGTCGCACAACTCCGCCGTCAGCGGCTGACCATTATCAAGGTCGATGAATCGCAAGGCACGCCCAAGAAGATCAGTGGATCGATTGGGATGCGCGACATTGTGATTTTCACCCGGCAGTTCTCCACGATGATCAATGCGGGTCTGCCCTTGGTGCAGGCGCTTGATATTCTGGGCGGACAGAGCGAGAACAAAGTGCTCGCGGCCGTGTTGCGTGACGTCGTGTTTGATGTCGAGTCGGGAAACACGGTAGCGGACGCCATGCGGAAGCACCCGAAGGCCTTCAGCGACCTGTATACCAACATGGTGGCGGCCGGTGAGGTCGGTGGTATTCTGGATACCATCCTGAACCGGTTGGCCGTGTTCATGGAAAAGAACGACGCGCTCGTCCGGAAGGTGAAGGGTGCCATGATCTATCCCATGGTCATTCTTGGCGTGGCCGGGCTGTGTATCGTGATTCTGCTCTGGAAGGTGATTCCGGTGTTTCGCACCATGTTCGATAGCGTAGGCATGGAGTTGCCGCTGCCAACGCAGGTGGTGATCGGCCTGTCGGATTTCCTCACCTCGTTCTGGTGGGCCATTCTTGTGGGCGGTGTCGGGCTCTTCTTCTTCTTTAAGCAGTATTACGCTACGCCCGCCGGTCAGTTGGTCATCGATCGCGCGCTTCTCAAGCTTCCCATTCTTGGTGATGTGCTCCGGAAGTCAGCGGTGTCCCGCTTCACCCGCACACTCGGCACGCTCACCTCGTCCGGGGTGAGCATTCTCGACGGCTTGGAAATCACCGCTCGCACCTCAGGCAATCGCGTGGTGCAGGACGCCATCATGAACAGCCGCGCCAGCATCGCCGGCGGCGATACCATCTCCGGGCCGCTCAAGAAGTCCGAGGTGTTTCCGCCCATGGTGATCAGCATGATCTCGGTTGGCGAGCAAACCGGTGGCCTCGACGAGATGCTCACGAAGATCGCCGACTTCTATGACGATGAAGTAGACGCCGCCGTCGGCGGCCTGTTGGCGCTGCTCGAGCCCATCATGATTGTGTTCCTCGGTGTGGTGGTCGGCGGCATGATCGTCGCCATGTACCTGCCCATCTTCGACATGGTGAACTCGGTGAAGTAAGGGGGGCTATCCTCTCGTGCGAAGGCGCACGACAAACAGAGCGGGGCCGGTCATGAGACCGGCCCCGCTTGCGTTTCAGCAATAGGCCGGTGAGGCCCGCGTACCAGCCCCGGAGACTCGCGCTGGAACGCATGGGAGCAAACAGCCGCGACCCCCGCGTACACAACACTCGGCATGAATTGGGGTGTCACGTTTTGTTGCAGTGATGGCACGTTGCCGGCGCCCGCCGTGTAATGAAAGCGCCCACGCTGTAACTGTACCGGTGCCACGCAGGGTCCTATGATAAGTGCATGAATCGCTCGTTGGTTTTCGCGCTATGATCTTTGCAGTCCGCTCGCTTAGTACCGATGGATCTCGTCCACAGTACACGCGGGGTGATCGTGTTCGGTTTCATGTGGTAGGAGGCGGGCTGGTTCGCGCACGGGTGATCGGGGTGGACCGGCATGCGCGGCAGGGGCTTCCGTTGGGCATTGGCTACCGGCTCACCGTGCTGGAGGCCTCGCCATCGTGCGGGTATCAGCTCGGAGCGGAGTACACCATTCGCGCCAGTTGTCTCGAGCCGGATGGCAACGAACCGGCGTCGGTGGGCGTTATGCGCACGTTCCTGTTGGCCTACCTTCGCGAGGGTGGAACCAGTCCCCTGCAGGGGGCGCTGGTGGTCCGGGCGGTCACGCCCGACGAGGCGTCGGCGGTGGCGCTGCATACGCTCACCGCTGAGCTCGAGGCCGATGTCCGTGACCGCGGCGAACTGCCGGAGGCAACCGTGGTTATCCGCAGCGTCACGGAGCTTCCGGAGGCGACTCCCAACCCGGCGGTCATGGCGGCGCTGTCCTGGTAGCGTGTTCGGCATTGTCGCGCGGAGTATTGTTCACTATGCCTGTTTCAATCCTGACTGATGCGGCGTTCGCCGCCGACGTGCTGGCCTTCCCGGGGCTGGCGGTTGTAGACATCTGGGCGGAGTGGTGTACCCCCTGTCGCGCCTTGGCCCCGGTGTTCGAAACCCTCGCCGAACGATACGGTGCTTCGCCTACTGATCGCGCCGGTAGCACCCCCAGCGAACAGGTGCGCATCCTGAAGCTCGATGCTGATGCCAATCCTGAAGTGGTCACACGATATGACGTGCGTGCACTGCCCACGGTGTTGCTCTTTCAGGGTGGGGTGGTCGTTGAACGACTCACCGGGGCCCGTGCGCTGCCGGCCTACATAGAGGCCATTGAGGCACAGCGTGCCAGGGGAAACGGCACGCCGGGTCCATCGCCAATCGCCGAGCGCGGCGTAACGGCGGCCCCGTCTGGTACCACCGCCATTGAGGAAGCACGAGCGCTTATGAACCGGCACGAGCCGCTGCTGGTGCTCAAACACAGCAATAGCTGTCCCGTGTCCTTCACGGCGAAGCGCCAGTACGATGATTTTCTGGCGGCGCATCCCGATGTCGCCACGCGCTTGGTGGTGGTCCAGCAGGAGCGTGCGCTGTCACAGGCCTTGGAAACCGTGAGCGGTATCCGACACGAATCGCCACAGGCGCTTCTCCTCCACGCGGGGCGCGTGCTCTGGCATGCCTCACACGGCAACATCACCGTGAGCCGCCTGCAGCACGCGTTCGCCCAGCTGCCACCGCTCCCCTAAAGGGCCGCTCTCCGAGCGGTCCCCTCCGCTGGCGGTGAGCGTCGCCCGTACGCGACGCGCTGTGCCACCGGGTCACGTGCAGCCGCACGGCTGCGCTGCCGAACGGTGAAGGGGCTCCGTATACTCCAGTTGCACGATTCTTGCGCCCAGCTTCGCGTGATGACGGCGCCGGCTCCATTGCATCGGACTCGGACAACCGGGCACGACGGATCTATTTCCTTGGAGTAGTGCGTGGCGATGACAAATGGGGAATCACTGGCGGCGCGTCACCACAACGCGGTCACTCACCTCGGACAGGCCGAGCGCGCTGAGCCGGACGTGCAGCGCGCCTCGGCACGTTTGCGGCGGCTGTCCGACATCATGGTGGCGTTTCAGGTGGCGGCGAACGTCGGTGACGTGGTGCAAGGACTCGGCGACGAACTGCTCCAGTTGTGTGCCGCCGACCGCGTTGACGTGGAGGTGCTCCACGGCGACCGCCCCCTCACGCACCACGCAACCCGTGATCCATCCGGCGACCTGTTGGCGTATTCGGGGGAACAGAGTGCGACGGCCAACGGTGGGACCAACCCGCCGCTGCATCTCACGCTCAGGCGGCGCGACAGCAGCCGGCTCGGGGAATTGGTGCTGTGGCGAGGCGCGCTCCCGTTTACCTCCGACGAGATTTCGATAGCGGTGCAGGTGGCACAGGTGGCCGCGGTCACGATCGAAAACCTCGCGCTCATTGCCGCCCTGCGTGAGGCGGATCAGCGCAAAGATCACTTTCT
>CANHTA010000005.1 GCA_947463135.1 Gemmatimonadota bacterium | reverse complement strand
GCACCCAATGTGGCGGGGCTCGCCTTTGCCTTTGAAGAAGCGTCGTATCAGGCCGGCATCATCGCCGGCTCGGTAACGACCACCAACAAAATCGGGCTCATTGCCGGTACCGAGCTGCCCCCCGTGAAGAGCAGCTTTCTCGCCTTCGAGCGCGGTGCCAAGTCCGTGAATCCGAAGGTCACCATTCTCACCTCCTACCTCGGCAACTGGGAGGACGTCAGCGCGGGCAAAGAACAGGCGCTCGCGCAAATCGCGCAGGGAGTGGACCTGATCTTTCAGAACGCCGATGCCGCTGGCCTTGGTGTGTTTCAGGCCGCGCGAGAAAAGAAGATTCTGGCCTTCGGCACCAACGCCGATCAGAACAGCGTGGCGCCCGACGTCATCATTGCCAGCGTGGTGATCGATTTGCCGAAGGCCTTCCTCATGGTTGCGCGCGAGGTGCAGGCGGGCACCTTCACCGGCCGCGTCATTAACCTGGGGGTGAGGGACGACGTGGTGCGGCTGGTGATCAATCCCGCCATGCGCACGCGTGTGCCGGCGGCGGCGTTGGCGGCCAGCGATTCCGTGGGGGCGATGCTCAAGGCCGGGAGCTTTACGGGGCTGGTTGATCTGCTCACCGGAACCGACACCGCCAAGCCACTACCGGCACCCGCGAAGTAATTCATGCCCACCCCACCGCTGTCCGATCGTCCTCCCGCCCCGGTTCGCGACACCGGCGACGCGCACCCCTCCATTCCGTTGCAGGAGATCGTGTCGGCGCTCAACGCCGAGCTGCGCATTGCGGAGATCCCCGATTACCCGGGCGCGATGAACGGCCTGCAGGTGGGAAACCGCGGCAGCGTGCAGCGCGTGGCCGTGGCCGTGGATGCGTCGTACGCCGCAATCACCAACGCGGTGGCCGATGGCGCCGACCTGCTGCTGGTGCACCATGGCTTGTTTTGGGGCGGCGTGCAGCCGCTGGTGGGAGTGCCGTACGACAAGTATGCCGCCATGCTCTCAAACGGCTTGGCCGTGTACGCCGCACATCTTCCTTTGGATTTACACGCCGAGTACGGCAACAACGTGCAGCTGGCCCGGGCGTTGGGGCTCACCCCGGATGGCGGCTTCGCTCGCTACAAAACGGTGGATATCGGCGTCACCGGCACAGCCGACGAAGCCACCGACGCGCTACTCTCGCGCGTGCTCGCCTTTTCGGCGAGCTATGGTGGGAGTGTCCGCACCTCCATCCCGACGCAGGGGCGACGCACGCGTCGGTGGGCCATCTGCTCGGGCGGTGGCGCGTCCTCCGAGACACTCCGCGAAGCCCGTGACCGGGGTATCGATACGCTTATTGTGGGTGAAGGGCCTCATCACACCACCGTGGAAGCCATCGAGCACGACCTCTGCGTGATGTATGCCGGCCATTATGCCACGGAGACGCTGGGCGTTCAGGCGCTTGGTGCCTTCCTGGAAGCGCGTTTCGGGATTCCGTGGACCTTTCTGCGTCTCCCCACCGGCTCGTGACCTCTGCGCCGACGGGGGAGGTGGTGCTCTCGCTTGATGGGATCACGCACACCTTCGGCAACGTCCCCGCGCTGCAGCAGGCCACGTTGCAGCTACGCGCCGGCAGCGTGCACGCGCTGCTCGGCGAAAACGGCGCCGGAAAAACCACGCTCATGCGCGTCGTGTTCGGATTGGTGCGTGCGCAACAGGGCGTGATGCAATGGCGGGGGGCACCGGTTACCGTGCGCTCACCGTCCGACGCGCTCGCCCTCGGTATTGGTATGGTGCACCAGCACTTCACGCTGGTGCCCGGCATGACCGTGGCCGAAAACATCGCCCTTGGCGGGCATGGCCTCTTTCACCCCAAGCAGGCCGCCGAACGCGTGCGTGCCGTGGCGCACGCCGCAGGTCTCGCGCTCGATCCCCACACGCGTGTGCAGGATCTCCCTGTTGGAGCGCAGCAGCGCTGTGAAATCGTAAAGGCACTCGCGCGCGATGTGACCGTGCTCATTCTCGATGAGCCCACCGCCGTATTGGCCCCCGCAGAAGCCACCGAGTTACTCCGCTGGCTTCGCGGCTACGCAGATGCCGGCAACGCCGTGGTCCTCATCACGCACAAGTTGCGCGATGCCCTTGAAGTCGCCGACGACCTCACCGTGCTGCACCGCGGGCGCACCGTGCTGGCAACCGCCGTGCGCGACACCGATCACGCCCGTGTAACCAGCGCCATGCTGGGTGGTGCACCTCCCCAGAGTACGGACCACGCATCGGGGGATGCCACGCACACCACGGCGACGGCGGGAGCTGTGGTCCTGTCGCTTCACCAGATTCAGGTCCGTGATGCCAACGGCGTCGATCGTGTGCGGTCGGCCACGCTTCAGGTGCGCGCCGGCGAAATCGTTGGCATTGGGGCGGTGGAAGGAGCGGGACAGCATGAACTGCTTCGCGTGCTCTCGGGACGCCTGCCGCCCACATCGGGGACCTGCTCCATTCCCGATACCGTGGGCTTTGTCCCGGAAGACCGGCATCGTGATGCGCTGTTGCTCGATGCACCACTGGTTGAGAATCTGGCATTGTCCGGCGCGGGTGTGCGCCGAGGCCTCATGCATTGGGATCAGCTCCGCACGCAGACCGCCGCGCTGCTCCGACGCTTTGATGTCCGCGCCGCCGGCCACGAGGCGCGTGCACGAACCCTGTCGGGGGGCAATCAGCAAAAGTTCGTGTTAGGGCGTGAACTCGAGGGGGCACACGAGGCGCTCGTGGTGGAGAATCCCTCGCGTGGCCTCGACTTCGTGGCCACCACGGCGGTGCATCGCGCGCTCCGTGATGCACGGGATGCCGGGATGGCGGTGGTGGTGTACAGCAGTGACCTCGATGAGGTGCTCCAGTTAGCCGATCGGGTGTTCGCCATGCACCACGGCACCCTCGTGCCAAGTGAGAAGGATCGGGACATCCTCGGCAGTCGTATGCTCAGCGGTGCTGACGCGCCGGTCTCGGACCGCACCCAATGAGCACAACGCGCCGCACCGTTGCCGGGCTCGCCGCCACCATCACCACCCACCCATTGGCTTCCACCGTGGCGCGGGTGCTTCTGCTGGTCGCGCTGTCCATGGTGATGCTGTCGGTGCTGTTGCTGTCCACCGGCCACGATGTCGTGGCCGCGTTGTCGGCCATGGTGCGCGGAGCCTTTGGCTCGTACTACGCGATCACGTCCGCCACCATCGTGCGGATGGTCCCCTTGGCGCTCGCCGGGCTCGCGGTGTCCGTGGCCTTCCGTGCAGGGCTTCTCAACATCGGCGCCGAAGGGCAATTGCTCATGGGAGCGGCAGCCGCCACCGCGCTCAGCGGTGCGCTGGGTGGCGTGCCATGGTTTCTTGGCATTCCCGCCATACTGGTGGCCGGCGCTCTGGCGGGCGGTGCCTGGGCCGCCATCGCGGGGGCGCTGCGGCTGCGTTTCGGCGTGCTGGAGGTGATCAGCACGATCATGTTGAACTTCGTGGCCCTCTATATCACCGGATGGCTTGTGCGCGGTCCGCTCCAGGAGCCCACCGGCGTTAATCCGCAATCGGCAACCCTGGTGCCCGAGCTGCAGATGCCCGTGTTGCTCAGTGGGACACGACTGCACGCGGGGGTCTTGGTGGTGATCCTCGTGGCCATCGGCGTCTGGTGGTGGCTGGGCCGCACCGCGAGTGGGTTCCGGCTGCGTGCGGTGGGGGCCACCGCCACGGCCGCAGCCAGTGCCGGACGCATCAATGTCCCGCGAACCATGTTCGGCGCGTTTCTCGTGAGCGGACTCTTGGCCGGACTTGCCGGTGCGGTGGAATACAGCGGCATCACGTACGCCTTGTACGAAAACTTCTCGCCGGGCTACGGCTACACCGCCATCGCTGTGGCGCTGTTGGCACGGCTGCATCCGCTGGGCGTGCTGGCCACCGCGCTGTTGTTCGGGGCGCTGGAAGCCGGCGCCAATGCCATGCAGCGGGATGCGGGCGTACCCAGTGTGGTGGTGTCGGTGGTAGAAGCCTTGCTGATTTTGCTGGTGCTGGCCGCAGACCGCACGCACCGGTCGCGCACCGACGAGTCGGGCACCTAATGCCGGAGATGATCAGTGGCGCCACCGCCGTGAACGCCACGGCCGTTGGGATGAGCGTGCTCACCATCGGGGCCGGACTGTTGGAGGCAACCGTACGCACCGCCACCCCGCTGGCCTATGCAGCGTTGGGCGAGAGCGTGAGCGAGCGCGCCGGCGTCATCAACATTGGGCTTGAGGGCTCCATCATCGCGGGAGCGCTCAGTGCCACCATCGCCGCTGGTACCATTGGCATGGGGGCGATCGGGGTGGGGGGCGGATTCGCCGCCGGGGCACTGGCGGGGCTCCTGGTGGCGGCGCTCTTCGCGCTCTTCGCCATCGGGCTGCGCGCCGATCAGATCATTACCGGCACGGCCATCACGCTCTTCGCGCTCGGACTCACCGGCACCGTGTACCGCACCGTCTTCGGCACTGGGGGCGTGGCGTTAACCACACCCACCGCGGCAACCCACGCGCTCCCCTTCCTCTCATCGCTGCCCTTGATTGGTCGTGCGCTCTTCGCACAACCGCTCATCACCTACGCACTCTACCTGCTGGCCCCTCTGTTGGCGTGGTGGATGCAGCGCACGCAGGCCGGACTGGCACTGCGCGCGGTCGGCGAATATCCCGCCGCCGCCATCGCGGCCGGCATTGCCCCGCGACGCACACAGCTCCTCGCCGTACTCTTTGCCGGTGCCATGGCTGGTCTCGCCGGTGCCACCTTGGTGCTCGCGCAGGCAGGAACCTTTGTGGAGGGGATGTCCGCCGGCCGTGGCTTCATCGCCATGGCGATCGTGGTGCTGGGACGATGGCGGCCGCTTGGCGTTGCCGCCGCCGCCATCCTCTTCGGCGCGGCCACGTCGCTGCAAACCCTTTTTCAATCGATGGGTTGGACCGGGGTTCCGTATCAACTCTTCCTGGCGGTGCCGTATGTCCTCACCCTCATCGTGCTGGCTGTGACCGGACACCGTAGACGCCTATCCGCGGTCTAGCCCATACCTCCATCCAACGGCCAACGGCCGATACGAGATGGCGGTATGGGGGCCGCGCTAGAACCGGTAGATCCCTGCAATGCCGGTAACCGACGGCATGCGATCACGCGGGACGATCACGGCATCACCACCTCTGCGCAACACAATTTCGGCGAGATCATCGAGCATATCGCCGGCGTGCGGATCGGAAAGCTCACCGTGAAAGAGCCGCCCCGTGAGGCGATCCACGCGACCGGGCACAATCCGGTCGTCTTCAATAAGCAGCGTGCGCACGCGTCCCCCGAGCGCCGCCATGGCGACCTCGGAGAGCTCCGCCGAGGACAGGTGACGCGGAACCCCTTCACGGTACTCGTCGATGTACCCCGCCAGTCGGGAGGTATATCGTGGCTCTACGATACTCCACGCTTTCGCGCGTAACTCGTCAAGCGTAAACGCGTCTGGATTACCGGAGATGGCGTCGGGAAGTAACAGCGGATTATGGCTGACCTCGCGAAACAGGGCGTGATGCTCAGGGAGCGCCGCCAACACCATGGGCACCCCCACCGGCTTCGTATGATGCTCAACAATCGCGCGGTCTACGGCGCGGAAGAAGCGCTCCGTGTCCTTATCCAGTTCATCCTTCCGCGAACCTGATCCGCCGTGCATAGCCAGAATCGCTCCACCATGACCGAGATGCCCTACCGGTTTCAACGCGGTATGCGCGTCAGTCACCTGCTCACCCAACGCCTCAGTGAGCGTCCGTGGCACGCTGGCATGTAACGTCACCTCGTCCATGGTATCGCGGTTGCCTTGATAGAGGCGCACATGATCACGCGTCATGGCCAGCACCTGAAACCGGTCGGCCGACTGAAACACCCGGAGCAGAGGCTTCAAATGAAACGAGTTGGCAACCAGCGCGAGCGGAGGGACCACCCGTTGGAGCTTGTACACCTTGAAAAAGTCCGCATGTAAGTACACCGCCAATCCGCTTCGCGAATGCAACCAGAAGCGATGATTATCGGCCAACTCATGTAGCGGAGCCGTGAACGCCTCCACGGCCTCGTCGTCCATCACCAGCGCCAACGACGCTTCAGCCTGGCGCAGCAGGTTCCGGAAGCGCACCACATCCTGCTGCGAATCAGGAAACCGCCGACCCAGCGGCAAATAGATCGAAACGCACGGACCGGTCCGATCCTGCAGCAACTCCGGGAAATGCTCCACGGTTGGCATGGTCATCGTCATCGGAGCATCCCTCCACCGATCCCGTCGCCCGCTGTGGGGCCGCCGGCCCAGTCATCCACACACTGGTCCGTCTTCACCTGAGTACGCATGTCCTCTCGCTGTTGGGGGATGCCGAGAAGGAATGCACACCGTGTGCCGGGGCAGCGGGCGCGCCATCTTGGACGTACTCTCTACATCACCCCACTCAGCCGTGTCCCGCCACACCACCCCTTCACGCCGTCACCTTATGCCCTTGCGTCACGTTCTGCGGTATACCGCCCTGGCATTGGCCGTTGCACCCACGCTCCTGCAGGCGCAGCGCCGCACACCGGGTACCAATGAAGCCGCTGTGAAAGCCAGTGCCGCCGCTATTCATGCCAGCGTGTTGTCCATCGACACCCATGTGGATATTGCGCCGGCCAATTTCACTGCCACCGGGCCCAACTACACGCAGAAACTCCCGCGCACGCAAGTTGATCTCGTCAAGATGGAAGAAGGCGGTTTGGTGGGTGCCTTTCTGGTGGTGTACGTGGGGCAATCGCCCAAGCTGGACGCTGATGGCTTTGCCAGCGCCAATGCACAAGCGCTGGAGAAGTTCGACGCCATTCATCGCCTCACGGAACAGCTGGCGCCCTCCCGCGCTGAGATTGCCTACACAGCCGCTGACGCCCGTCGTATTCACGCCGCCGGAAAGCGGGTGATTTTCATTGGCGTGGAAAACGGATTCCCCATCGGCGCCGACCTCACCAACGTCCAGCGGTTTTTTGAGCGCGGGGGGCGGTACATGTCGCTGGCGCACAACGGACACAGCCAGCTCTCCGATTCCAACACCGGCGAACGCGACGGCGTGTGGCTGCACAACGGCCTCAGCGCACTCGGCCGGCAGGTTATCGCCGAAATGAACCGGCTCGGCATGATGATCGACGTGTCGCACCCCTCCAAGCAGTCCATGATGCAAACGCTCGCGATCTCACGGGCACCGATCATGGCCTCGCACTCAGGGGTACGCGCCATCTGCAATCACAGCCGAAACATGGACGACGAACAGCTCCTGGCGCTCAAGAAGAACGGCGGCGTGATTCAGCTGGTGGCGTTCAACAGCTATGTGAAGTGTGATCCCACACGTGACATCCCACGCGAGCAGGCGCGGGCAGCCGCAATGACCGACCTGCGCGCCGAGTTCGGGATCACGGCCACCGACCGTCGTGAAAGCCAAGCCCAGATCCAGGCGCTCACCGCCGAGAAGCGCAACGCCTATCTGGCGAAACAGGAAGACATCACGGCGCGGCGCTATCCGTCAGACCCGCCCGCCACGGTCCAGGACTTTGTGAATCACATCGACTACGTGGTACAGCTCATCGGCATCGACCACGTGGGGATCAGCTCGGATTTCGACGGCGGCGGCGGCGTAGACGGCTGGCGCAATGCCTCGGAGTCACTGCACGTCACCGAGGAACTGGTACGTCGCGGCTACACGAAGAGCGACATCGAGAAGATCTGGGGTGGGAACTTGCTCAGAGTCATGCAGCGCGTCGAACAGGCGGCAACAGCGAAGTAGGGAGTACGGAGTAGGGGGTACGGAGCCAGACTCCCTACCCCCTACTCCCTACCCCATACTCCGCAGTTACCCAAGCAGCAACTGCAGCTCTTCCCGACCCACCGCCGCCAACCCGCCTCTGTCCTCGCTGAGGATGGCGTCGGCCAATGCCCGCTTGCTGGCCTGTAGTTCGAGAATCTTCGACTCAATGGTGTCGCGTGCCACCACGCGGGTGGCGATCACCTGACTGGTCTGCCCAATGCGGTGCGCCCGGTCGATAGCCTGTGCTTCCACCGCGGGATTCCACCACGGATCAAGCAGGTACACGTACTCCGCGGCGGTGAGATTGAGCCCGTGTCCCCCAGCCTTCAGGCTGATGAGAAACAGCGGCGGACCATCGGCCGACTGAAACCGGTCGACACGGGCCTGACGATCGCGCGTGCGTCCGTCGAGATACTCGTACGGCAGCTCCATTGCATCGAGACGCGCGCGCAACAACGACAGGAAACTGGTGAACTGCGAGAACACCAACACCTTATTCCCTTCCGCCGCGATCTCCTGCAACGCGGGGACCACGGCATCGAGTTTCGCCGAGGGGAGTGAGGCCTTTGTTGGATCAACCAGCCCTGGATGGCATGCGGCCTGACGTAACCGCAGCAACGCTTCCAAGATGTGCATACGCGACTTGCCAATACCATCGCGCTCCACCCGATCGAGCAAACTCGTGGCGTACTGACTGCGCAACTGTTCGTAAAAGGCCCGCTGTGATGGCTCGAGCTCCACTTCAATGGTTTGCTCGATCCGTGCCGGCAGTTCCTTGGCCACCATGGCCTTGGTGCGACGCAACACCACGGGGCGCAACGCGCGCGACAACAGCTCCTGCGCCGATCCCCCGGAGGCATTCGGTTGCAACGTGGCCAGCGTACGGGTAGCGGAGCTGAAGGTCGTCGCCGCCCCCAACATGCCCGGATTGAGGAACTCAAACAAACTCCAAAGCTCCTCAATACGATTCTCAATGGGCGTGCCGCTCAGCGCGAGGCGATGGTCGGCTTGCAGCAACCGGCAGGCCTTGGCCGTTGCGGTGCCGGCGTTCTTGATGGCCTGCGCCTCATCAAGAATGACATAGTCAAAGCGCCGGGATCCCAGTCGGGCGATGTCGCGACGCAACGTGCCATACGTGGTAATCGCCAGGTGGGCCTCCACCGAATCGAGATCCTCTATCGACCGATCGGCGTGGCTGAGATCATGCACCACCAGCTGCGGCGTGAAGCGTGCCGCCTCACGGACCCAGTTGAACACGAGCGAGCGCGGCACGACCAGCAGCGATAAACCGGCACCCTCCTCGCGTCGGGCCTCCAGCATCGCGAGCACCTGAATGGTTTTGCCGAGACCCATGTCATCGGCCAAACATCCACCCAAGGCAAAGCGCCGCAGGAAACCGAACCAGGACAACCCGTCTTCCTGATACCCGCGCAACGTCCCCACGAAACCGCGGGGCACCGGCACCGTGCGCACCCCCTCAAACTTTCTGAGTTCGGCACGACCGGCAGCAAGGGTCTCATCAACGTCCACGTCGGGAAGCGCCGCCAAGAGCACATCGAGTAACGCCAGCTGCGACGACCGGAATCGGATCCCGTGACCGCGACGCACGCCAATGGCCAGCAGCGCCCGCAGTTCGTCCAGCGACTCCTCAGGGAGGAACCCCACCACGCCGTCTCCGAACTCGATCATATCACGGCCTTCTTCCATGGCCGCGAGCAAGTCCGGCAACGACAGCTCGTGCTCACCATAGCGCACCGTGCCGGTGAGATCGAACCAATCAATCCCTGACGTGACCCGAACCTGCAACGGCCCCGGCGCCACAAACGTGGCCCCATCCGACTCGATCAACCACCCCTCACGCGCCAGCGTGGAGATCAATCGCGGCAACGTGTGCGGCTGCACCACCAGTGACAGGCGGCCCTCGGCGTAGGAAAACATCTCCTGCGCCCCCAGCGCACGCAGTCGCGTCATTGCATTCCGCTCGGCGGCCATACGACGGCGATACAGCGTGCGGGTTTTCCGGTCGAAACAGGTGGCGGCCGTTGACACGGCATCCACAAACTCCGCGCCGTAGCGAAAGCGCAGCGTCAGCCACGACGGCGACGAGCGCCACGAGCCGCCAGCGCTGCTTACCCGTACCATCGGCAGTGGTGCCGCATCGCTTTCGATCTGCATCTCGCCATCGGGCAGCGACAGGCGCGGCATGTTGCGCAGCGCGTGGTACTCCGCCAAAAACGCCGACGGATCATCACCCAACTCAAATTCACCCGCCGTCCACAGCTTCTGTACGAGGGGCCACACCTGATCACTATCAAGGCGGGAGAGCGTTTCGCCAAAGAGCACGAGCCCCGATTCATGCAGCCAGCTCGCTTCACTCAGCAGGCGGACCGTGTCCTCGCGCACCAACTCACCAACTAACTGGTAGCCATCCGGCGTCGGTCGATCGAGGCGCATGGCAACCTGCCATGGCGTGCCGTCGTCCCAGGAAATCAGGCGGGCGTCGAGCGATGGACGATTGCTGCGCAAGCGCGTCCGCCCCGTATCGCAGAGCATGCGCAGCGTGGTGCGATACGCGCGCGGCCGCACAATAAAGCCGCCCGTCGGCATCGTGGTGATCCCCTCTGCGTCCGAGCTTCCCAACAGCATTTCCGCGAGTTGGCGATCAACCGGATCGGGGGCGTTGCACCATGCCTCCAAGGAATACGGGAAGTGCTTCAGTTCGTCCCATGCACGGTCCCGGTCGCGCCGCTGCGTCATGACTTCCACCCGAAGCCCCCGGTGGGACGCGCTCTCGGTGAGATGCACGAGATACACAATCCGCCGGTCGTCAGGAAGCGCGGTGGCACGATTGGTCACCCGCACGTCGGTAAACACCGAGCGTTGACGCCCGCTGGTTTCGCGGAGCGCCACCTGCCAAGCAGCCGTTGGAACCGGTGGCACCTCAGCCGCTCTGGGCTGCGGCTTCATGACCGCCAAGGGATGGCGTTCAAAGCTGACCTGCGGTTCGGCCGACGATGAGGCGGCCGTGGCCAGCAGCGGCTCAAGCGTGCCCTGCTCATCGAGCACACGCAGCAACGCCCACAGATGCTTACAGGCGCCATGCTCCTGTCCGTGCGGGCAGCTGCACCCCAAATGCAGCCGCCCCGGCCGAGAGCGCAGGAACACCCCATACGGACGGGTGCCCTGCACCACGCCGGTTGCCGCACCCGCATCCACCTGCTCAAGGGTGAGCACCGACGGATCGAGGTAGGCGTCCCCGCGTTCGCGGATACCCGAGGAAAAGCACTGCGCAAGCAAGACAGGAATCATGTCCGGTGAAGTCTAACCGCTCCCTCACCAACGGCTGCTATTTGAAACGAATCCCGTTGGGGGCAACCGAGCCCTTGGTGGGAACGAAGGGCTTCGCCGCCGGCGTAGGCTTCGACGACGGCCGTGCAGGCCCACGGGCATTTGAGGTCACATCGCGCCGGGTGCCGTCGTTGCCACGTTCAGCGCCCCCCTGCGGCTTCCCGGCGCCACTGCCACCATCGCTTCGCATGCTCAAGGCGATCCGGCCACGAGCCAAATCGATCGCCTGTACCGTCACCGAGACCTTCTGCCCCACCTTCACCGCGTCGTTGGGGTCCTTAATGAAGCGATCGGCCAGTTGACTGACATGCACCAACCCATCCTGGTGCACCCCAATGTCCACAAAGGCACCGAACGCGACGATGTTGGTGACCACCCCCTCGAGCACCATGCCCGCCAACAGATCGGACGGCTTCTGAATGTCATCTCGAAATGCCGGCGGCTCAAAGGCCGCCCGGGGATCGCGGCCGGGCTTCTTGAGCTCCGCCACGATATCCCGCAACGTGGGCATCCCGACGTCATCACTCACGTACTGCCGCAGTTCGATGGCATCCACCAGCGCATCGTTGCCGATCAAGGTGCGGACGTCGGCCTTGATGTCCTTGGCCATCCGCTCCACGAGGGCATACCGCTCGGGGTGAACGGCGCTGGCATCCAGCGGATGCACGCCACCACGGACCCGGAGAAAGCCAGCCGCCTGCTCAAAGGCTTTGGCCCCAAGACGCGGGACCTCCTTGAGGTCGGCGCGGGAAAGCAAACGTCCCCGCTGATCACGCAACGACACGATGGCCTGCGCCAGCCCGGGGCCGATACCGGCGACATATCCCAACAGCGCCGCCGACGCGGTGTTCACCTCAACCCCCACGCGGTTCACGCAGCTTTCCACGATGTCATCAAGACGCTGCTTGAGGCGCGTCTGATTGACATCGTGCTGATACTGACCGACCCCGATGCTCTTCGGGTCAATCTTCACCAATTCCGCCAGCGGATCCTGCAGACGACGGGCAATGGAGACCGCGCCACGTAATGACACATCAAGCTCGGGGAACTCCGCCCGCGCCAAATCCGAGGCGGAGTACACCGAGGCACCGGCCTCGTTCACCACCACCACCTGCGGACGTTCACCACCAGCCGGCGGATCGAGCTCTCGCATGGCCGCCTTGGTGAGCGTCTCGGTTTCCCGGCTCGCCGTGCCATTGCCAATGGCAATCAGCTCCGGGGTAAAGCGCTGCAACAGCGAGCGGATGGCGCCGGCGAACCGGTCTTCCTGATGCAAGTACAACGTGTCGGTGTGCACCAAGGCCCCGGTTGCGCTCACCACGGCTACCTTCACGCCGGTACGAAAGCCGGGATCCAAACCAATCACCCGCTTCTCGCCGGCCGGCGACGACAACAGCAGCTGCTCAAGATTGCGCCCGAAAATCGTGATCGCTTCATCATCAGCACGCGTCTTAAGCTCCACCCGCAATTCCACTTCAATCGCCGGTGAGAGCAACCGCTTGTACGCGTCCGTCGCCACCAGGGTGAGCTGTTGCGATGCCGTCCGATGGCCGATCACCTCACGCACCATGCGCGCCGTGATCTCTTCCACCGGCGCTTCCACGCGCCACAGCAACTCCCCTTCCGTTTCCCCACGACGAATCGCCAGCATGCGATGACTGGGAATGGTGCCCAACGACTCTGCATAATCGAAGTAGTCTTTGTACTTCGAGTCGTCGCTGGCCTTGCCCGTCATCACACTACTCTTCACCACCCCTTTGGCACGCGTGATCTCGCGCACCCAGCCGCGGATCAGCGCGTCCTCGGCCACCTGCTCGGAGAGAATATCCCGGGCGCCCTGCAACGCCGCCTCTACCGTGGGCACCTCAGACGGTTTTCCGTCCAGCTCCGGCAGCAGGTGCCCCGCCGCCGTGGCCAGCGCCGCCGCATCATCCAGCGCCCCACTCCACATCCCTTCCGCCAACGGCCCAAGTCCGCGTTCACGGGCAATCATGGCGCGTGTACGACGCTTGGGCTTGAAGGGAAGATAGAGATCCTCCAGCGCCTGTTTGGTGTCCACCGCCAGAATGGAGGCCTTCAGCGCATCATCAAGCTTGCCCTGTTCGTCAATACTCTTGAGCACCGCCGACCGACGCTCCTCAAGTTCGTGCAGATACTCGGCGCGCTCGCGGACATCGCGCAGCTGCACCTCGTCCAACCCCCCGGTGATTTCCTTCCGGTATCGGGCGACAAAAGGAAGAGTGGCCCCCTCAGCAAAGAGGGCAAGCGTGCGCTGAACCTGTTGCGGGTTCAGCGAGAGTTCCGTCGCGACACGCGCAACGATGGCGGGAGCAAGCGTCTCAGTCATGTGCGCGGATTCTATGCAGCAGACGAACCGAATTCCACGGCTTGCGTTTCGGGCGGATGGTCGGTTGCCTCGACCAACACGGAATCAGTTACATCCGGCGACCGCGCTCTCCCAGAGCACACGCCATCCGGTTGACGAACGCGACAGCACCGCAGCGCCGAGCGCCACCCCATCATCACGACCAAAGAGCAAGCGCACCTCCGCCACCCCGATATTCCGGAACGCCAGCAACGGTTCGGCCACCACCAGTTCTTCTTCGTGACCGGCCGCACGTTCGTGCCACGCTACAGTCCAACGCTTGGCGTCATTGCCGATGGCATCCACCACGATCACCAGTCGCTCCTCCTTGGGATCGTCTTCCTGATTCACCCGGCGTGCCAAGGTGGCAATCACGAACGCCGAATCAAGGCCACGGCTGCGCCAGGCGCGCACCACAACAAACGGCAGGCCACGGAAGGTGCTGCTGGTATCGTCGCGCAATCCCGAGGCGAGACGGGTGAGATCGCTGGCGAGGCGCGCCGAATCACGCGGCGCGAGCCCTTCAATAGAGTCCAGCGGTATCGCCGTGACACGACCCATCACAAACGCCGCCGTCCAGGGCACGGGTGCCTGCCCCTGATCAAGGGCGAGACGCGCCACCGGCCAGGCGGTGCACCCTTCGCCCATGCGTGGCGCCGCTTCCACCGTGAGGCGCGCCGTCCCCACCAGGCCGCTGCGCGAAAACAGCTCCACGCGCCCATCTGCCGATTCAACACCAACCCCCACCGTATCGCCAACGGTGAGCTCCGTGGCATCGGCCCGCAACAGCGATCCCGCCAGCAACCCGCCATCAACCGTAGGGAGCAGCACAAAAGGGCCGGAGGCCACGTCCCACCCGCTGCCGGAGACAGCTGGAGCAGCGCGATCCGGTATAGCTGAGCCCGCTGTCGACGCCGCAGAATCGGCGTTGGGCACCACAGACTGGCGCTCACAGGCGACGGGCGCACACAGCAACGCGACCGCCACAAGGGGGCGGACACGCTTTCGGAAGGCGCTACGCGCAGAACAAACCGGAGACATGATGCAGCAGACTGGACAGCGTGTGTGTGGGCAGGGACTATAATCTGCCGCAAGATACTGTCCATCACGAGACTTCCCACCAACACCGCTCATGGCTGACGCCCGCAGGGAATCCCGGAAGGGACTGTTGCACGTGCTGGGACTCCATCGGCCCGAGTTACGCGCCTGGGCCATGTACGACTGGGCCGTCTCCGCCATGCAGACCGTTATCACAACGGCCGTCTTCCCGATCTACTTCATTCAGGTGGCGGGGGCGAATCGTACCCCTGAGGCCGCCACACAATCGTTGGGCTACGCCAATACCGTGGCCGCCATCGTGATCGCCATCCTGGCGCCCATTCTCGGCGCGGTGGCCGACGTGAAGGCGGCCAAGAAACGCTTTCTCCTGGCGTTCATGTTGATCGGTGTGGTGGCAACCTCTGGCATGTTCCTCATCGACCGCGGCGAACTGCTGCTGGCCTCCGCGCTGTTCGTGCTGTCTATCGCCGGCGCCACCGGCAGCCTGACGTTCTATGAAGCGCTGCTCCCGCACATTGCATCGGACGAGGAAATCGATCGCGTATCCACGGCCGCCTACGCCATGGGATACATCGGTGGCGGATTACTGTTGGCCCTCAACCTCGCGTGGATCAGTAATCCGGGACTCCTCGGTCTCCCCAGTGGAGAGGGGATCACCGCCCAGCAAGCCACGCTCCCCGCACGGCTGGCGTTCGTCTCCGTGGGAGTCTGGTGGCTGCTCTTTTCGCTCCCGGTGTTGCGAACCGTCCCTGAGCCCCCGCGCACCATCGAGGCCGATGAAACCTCCACGGCCAACCCGTTTGTCGTGGCGTTTACCCGGTTGGGTGAAACCCTGCGGGAAATGCGTCAGTACAAGCAAGCGTTTCTCGCCATGCTGGCCTTTACGATTTACAACGACGGCATTCAAACCATCATCAAGATGGCTACCGCATTTGGCACGGAAATCGGTATTGAACGCCCTGCCCTGATCAAAGCCATTTTGCTGGTCCAGTTTGTGGGCATTCCCTTTGCCTTCGCCTTCGGCGCACTCGCCGGTCGGTTGGGGGCGAAGGGCTCCATTTTCCTGGGCCTGGTGGTCTACACCGGCATTTGCATCTATGCCTATGGCATCCAAACCGAACGCGAGTTCTATATCCTCGCCATCCTCGTGGGCTTGGTCCAGGGTGGCACACAGGCGCTCAGCCGGTCGCTGTTCGCGAGTATGGTGCCGAAACACAAAAGCGGTGAATTTTTCGGATTCTACTCCGTCTTCGAAAAGTTCGGCGGCATTCTCGGTCCGCTGATTTTCGCCATCGCGATTGGTCAAACCGGCAGCAGCCGCGGCGCCATTCTGTGGGTGATTGCCTTCTTCATCATTGGCGGCGCCATTCTCGCCACAGTGAACGTGCCCGAAGGGGAACAGGCCGCGCGCGACGCTGACGTCCATCTGCGCCGCGGGTAACGCGCAACCACAAGGCGCGCGGAATCAGTCGGCCAGCAACCGCGCGTCGTGGGGTGGATACACCGGACCACCAAGATCCCAATGCCAGGCGTCCCGGCGTTCATCGGTACGGGGATCACGTAGCGGCTTGTATTGCAGGCGGCTCTCGGGGAGACCCAGCGCGTGGCCGTAGGCCAGCAATCGTGCGCGATCAACGCTCACGAGATGCACCATGGGATGACCCAACCACACATGGCGGTGGAGCCAGAGCCCACCGTCCATGGCATGAATCATCCCTGCGCGACGCTTCCGGAACTCCCGCGCACCACAGGTGAGGGTCACCTCGCGCAACCGGTCGGCGCGCCGCTGCGGATCGGGGTCGCTCGCAATGGACCCCTCAACCGTCATGAAGGAGGCGTGTGACATTACGACTTCGCCGACACCCAGTCATCGCCAACACCCATCTCTACCAACAAGGGAACGTGAAGCACCGCCGCCGCCTCCATCTCACGCTTCACCAGCACCGACAACGCGTTCTGTTCGTCTGCCGGTAATTCGAAGATGAGTTCGTCATGCACCTGTAACAGCATGCGAGACGCCAATCCCTCGGTCGCAAGCGCATGATGCACGCGAATCATCGCGATTTTGATGAGGTCCGCCGCCGACCCTTGAATGGGGGCGTTGGCTGCCACACGCTCGCCAAACGCCCGCATGTTATGATTGCGCTCCTTGAGCTCAGGGATGTAGCGACGACGGTGAAACAACGTCTCCGCATACCCCTTCGCCTTCGCCTCGACTACGCATCGATCAAGAAACGCCTTCACCCCGGCAAAGCGCTCGAAGTAGGTCTCAATAAAGGCCTTGGCCTCGGCGTGCGAAATCTTGAGCTGACGCGACAGCGCGTGCGCACCCTGTCCGTAAATGGTGGCAAAGTTGATGGTCTTGGCGCGTGCACGCATTTCTCCGGTGACGTCGCCCAATGCCACACCAAAAATGATCGCGGCCGTCTGTCGGTGAATGTCGCCACCCGCCTGAAACGCTGACACAAAGGCCGGATCACCCGACAAGTGTGCCAGTAGCCGGAGTTCAATCTGTGAATAGTCGGCGCTGAGTAATCGCCATCCCGGCCGTGGTACAAACCCACGGCGGATTTCGCGGCCAAGCTCACGACGGTTGGGAATATTCTGCAAGTTCGGATCGGTGGAAGACAACCGACCCGTAGCCGCCACCGTCTGATTGAACGACGTGTGCAAACGGTGATCGCGCGGATGCACCAACTTGGGCAACGCGTCGATGTAGGTCCCTTCCAACTTGAAGATCTCGCGATACTCCATCAGTAACGACGGCAGCACATGACCTTCTTCCGCGAGCTCCTGCAGTACGCTGGCATCGGTGCTGGGGCCCGTTGCTGTTCTCTTCTTCACGGGCAGTTGCAGCGTATCAAACAGAATCGTCCGCAGCTGTGGATTGGAGTTGATGTTGAACTCCTGACCGGCTTCGCGGTAAATCAGCTGCTCTACGCGCTCCCGTTCACTCTTGAACCGCGTTTTCAACGAGGTAAACCACGACAGATCAATGGCGATCCCGTCCCACTCCATATCCGCCAACACGGTCACCAGCGGCACTTCCACCTGGCGGAATAGCTCCGACATCCCGTGCGTTTCCAGCATCGGTTCCAAACAGGCGCGCAACCGCATGGTGACATCAACATCCTCACACGAGTAATCGCGCGCGGCATCGACCGGCACCACATCAAATGGGAGCTGATGACGCCCACGACCGCACAACTGCTCATAGGCAGTCATCGTGTGACCGAGAAACTCCAGCGCCAGCAAGTCCAATCCATGTGACCGACGTCCCGGATCGAGCACGTAACTCGCCAGCATGGTATCACATTCCAAACCGGCCACACGCACACCGGCACCGCGGAGCACCAGAATATCGTACTTCGCATTCTGGGCGATCTTGCGCACACTCGCGTCCTCAAGCATGGCGCGTAATGGTGCCATGGCCTCGCTACGAAACGGTGGCAGGTTCACCGGTGGCAAGACGCCGGCGTTCAGACGCCGGCCGGCAATCCCCGCATCACCCGAGAGCAACGCGAGATTTCCGCCGCCATCGTCGTAGCGATGCGCGAACGGCAGGTAATACGCCTCGCCCGGAGCCACCGCGATAGACAAGCCCACCAACGTGGCCCGCATGGCATCAATCGTATTGGGCGCGCCGGGATCGGGCACCGTTTCCGTATCGAACGCCACATACGGAACCTCGCGGATACGGGCCAGCAACGACTCCACTGCCGGCATCGTATCAACGGTTACATACCGCGCATCGGCCAGCACCGGTACGCCACTCGTGCTCATGGACATCGGTAGCGCCACCGGACGACTACCCATCCCCGATGGCACAACGGGGGGCGCTGAGTGAGGCGCCAACGCATCGGCCGCGGACGGCTCGGATAACGTGGCCCCACCGAGTTCCTTCAACAGCGACGTGAACTCCAATTCCAGATACAGATGACGCAGCGCCTGCGTATCAGGTGTACTCAGTTGCAGCGAGGATGGATCGAGCGCAATGGGTACATCCTGATGAATCGTGACGAGCTGTTTTGACAGGCGCGCTTCTGCTTCCTGTGCCAACAACGCCTCACGTGGCCGTTTCTTGGTGATCTCGTGCACGCGCGCGAGGATCTCCTCAAGAGCCCCGAACTCCGCGATCAACTCCTGCGCGCCCTTCTCGCCAATCCCCTTCACGCCGGGCACGTTATCCGACGCATCGCCAACGAGCGCGAGGTAATCGATGACCCGTTCGGGGGGCACCCCGAGACGGTCGTTGGCGTTCTCCATGCCAACCCACTGTTCCTCCACGCTGGCAGGACCACCGCGGCCCGGATTGAGCAGCCAGATGCCGGGGCGCACGAGTTGCTGAAAGTCCTTGTCGCCCGACACGATGACGACCTGGTACCCCGCTTCAACGCCCTTCTTGGCCAGCGTACCAATCACATCATCGGCTTCAAATCCCGGAACCGACAACACGGGAATGTGGTAGGCCGCGAGCAGCTGGTGAATGCGCTCCAGGCCACGATCGAAGTCGGCCTGCAGTTCGTCGGTGAGCTTCTCGCGCGTTGCCTTGTACTCGGGATACAGCTCGTCACGGAACGTGGCCCCCGAATCATGTACCCAACCGAGCAACTCGGGATGGTGCGTCACCAGCAGCCGCTTGAGGAACGTGGCAATCCCCCACGCCGCTGAGGTGTTCTCCCCATGACTCGTGATCAGGGGACGCGTCATCAGCGCGAAAAAGGCACGATAGATCAGCGCATACCCGTCAATCAGAAAGAGACGCGGAGCGGTGGGGCGTTGAACCGTGCTCACTGCTGCGAGGCCATGCGACGACGGATCGCGTTATCGAGCTCCGCACGGCTTTGATTCGCCAAGCGCCACCGCCCAAATCCCGTCTGATCCAGAAACACAATCTGGACACGCAGTTCGCGGTATTCCCACAGCTGCTGGCGCACACGCGCGTTGGGATTCGTCATCCCGGTATCGATGATGTTGTCCGGCTCGCCGAGTGCAATAAACGCCGTGCCACGATCGCTTTGCCACCCCACGGGACCGTCATCACGAAACCGCACATTGGCCACACGAATGCGTCCGAAGTAATCCCGCAATCCTTCATGCTCGGGCGTTCCGGGAATCGGATCGGTTTCCTTCAGGAACCTGGCCCACGTCTCCGGGCGTTGCGCCGGCGTGGCGTCACGGAGCATCCGTAACCGGTCGGGTGTCGTGAAATAGCGCAGATAGGCAAACATCTCATCAAAGGTGGCGATGGGCAGATCCTCGCCCAAGCTCACCAACACCCGTGCCCGTGCGGTATCGGCGCGCCCCGGCACGCTGACCAGCACCGTGTTGATGCCAATGCCCATTTTCGCCACCGGCACACCGTAGGTGGTACTGCGCCCCTCACCGCGGGGGGGGAGTTCGATGTCGGTGTCAAACAGGCGAACGTCACCGTCCCCCATAATCCGGATATGCACCTGCGACGGTGCTGATGCCCCAACCGCATCGAGATACAAGGGCAGCATGGAGTCCTGTCCAAACACCACCGTGCTGCGGGGACGCGCTAACAGACGCGGCAAGGAGTCGGGGACGGTACGCGGAATGGCTTCGTACACCGGAAGCGGTGAGCCGAGCATATCCGGGGAAAGACGCGGGACCTCGAGCTGCACCTCTTCCGTGGCATTCCGGATACTGGACTCATCCTTAATGCTGAGCGTGACGCTGTAGCGCCCCGGGGCCAGTTTCAGGAACTGCTGCCAGATAATGCTTTCGTCCGTGCGCGCCGTCTCGCGGAAGGTGGGCACCAGCACCTGCTCGGTGGCCTCAACCTGCCGCACCACGGTCTGTCCCTGTCGGATCTCCAAACGCGCCTGGTACCGCGCCAGATAGCGTTCCCCCTGACGCATAAAGCCTAATGCGCGCGACGGCAGACTCAGCGCGATCAGGGTGAGGGTACTATCGGGGGTAGGGGAGCGCAGAAAGGAGACCGACGAAACAAACGGAATGGAGCCCGCGCCCGCGATCAGTCCCATGCTGCGGTACAGTCGCTGCATGTCCGCTGGCGAGCCGGGGACCACGCCGGGAGCGGTCATCCCACCTGGACCCGGTGGCCCCGGTGGCGATCCGGGGCGCGGCGCTCCCGGTCCCACCGGCGGGCGGCTGCCAGCGCACGCGGAGAGGAGGGCAGCCGTAACCGTAAGCGCGGCCGTGGCGCGAACGCGAAGAGGCACGAAGCGTGGATTCACAAAACGCATAGGTCCGTCCATGCAGGCACCGAAATACCCACCGTGGTTGCTGATCACCCGCGAACACCGTGCCGTTTAAAGGAACGGGTCACGGATGGCACATAATGCTCAGGCACTTCTTGCTGGCACCGCAAGGCGGCATTACGTTCGCCCTGTGGCCATAGAGACACTAGTCGGAACAACGCTGGCCGGCTATACAGTGCGGGGAAAAGTGGGCGAAGGCGGAACGTCTACCGTCTTTCGGGCCGATCATCCCACGCATGGTACAGTCGCCCTGAAGGTGCTGCGTGAAAAATTGCAGCATGACAAAACCGCCGTCGCGCGATTCCTGCGCGAAGCGGAGTTCGGCGCACGGGTACAACACCCGAACATCGTGCGCACCCTAGACTACGGACAATTCGACACCGATCGCTACTACCTCGCCATCGAATGGGCGGGGGGAGAGATCCTTGATAAATATGCGGAACGATCGGGGCCGCTGTCATCAAAGGAAGTCGTCGAAATCCTGTCGCAGATCTGCAGTGCCGTTCAGGCCACGCATGACGTCGGTATCGTACACCGTGATCTCAAGCCGGAAAACGTCATGTACGATCCGGCCACCCATCAGGTGAAGCTGCTCGATTTCGGGATTGCGGCCGACACCGACGCCGCGCCCGATCAGCGTCTCACACGGGCCGGCTTCTTCGTAGGCACCCTCATGTACGTGGCCCCCGAAGCGCTCTCCGGTGAACTAGTCGGTCCCGCGGCCGATCAGTATTCCTTGGCCACCATCGCGTACTTCCTGCTCACAGGCACCTTGCCGTACACCGGCAAGTCTCCGCGCGAGCTGTTTTCTCAACTGCTCACCCAGCCGCCGGTTGCGCTCAACCAGGCGAAGCCGCCTCTCGCGTTCCCGGTTGCCGTAGAAACGGTGGTCATGAAGGCGCTCTCCAAGGAGCCTGGCGCGCGCTATCCGTCGGTCCAAGCGTTTTCTGACGCCTTTACCGCCGCCGCCCAGACCACCGCCATGGCCACCCCACTCAGCGCCAGCGGTGTCCCTGCCGCCGCCACGGGTGACGAGTCAAGCGGCCTCTTCGGTAAAATGAAGGGGCTCTTCCGTCGCAGCTAATCTTTCCGCCCATTCGTTCGTGACCGAACCAACGATATCCCGTCTCATCGCCCTGCTCGCCGAGCGTTCGGCCAAGCGGGGCGATTTCGTGCTGGCCTCAGGCCGCCGCTCCACCTTATACGTGGATTGCCGCCTCACCACCATGAGCCCCGAAGGACAGCTCCTTATCGGTCGCGCCGCACTGGCCGCCCTCAAGCACACCGGATGGCCCGTGGATGCCGTGGGAGGGCTCACCTTGGGCGCCGACCCCATCGCGTATGCCATTGCGCACGCCTCCGCCCGTGACGCCGAAGCCGGCGTTGGCACCATGGTTCGGGCGTTTACGGTACGAAAGGAAGCCAAACAACATGGCACCGGCAAACTGATTGAAGGACCGTTCCACCCCGGGGACCAGGTGGTGGTGGTGGAAGACGTCATCACCACGGGAGGCTCCGCGCTCAAGGCCGTTGAGGCTGTCCGGGCCGCCGGAGGGGTGATTGTGGGGGTCTTGGCCCTGGTCGACCGGCAAGAGGGCGGTCGCGAAGCCCTTGAAGCCGCAGGCTTGTCCGTAGTAAGTCTGGTCACGGCCAGTGACCTTGAGCCCCTGATCTGATACCACGGCGCGGCGTGGGGCGTCTTGTGCTCGTATGCACACGCCCCGCACCGACGATCACGATCAGGCCCTCTTCAATGAAGAGCGCGCCAAAGACATCACCTCGGCCCGACTCGCGGCACAGCGACGATTCGGGACCACGGTATTCAGTACCGGGATGCTCATCGCGGGGCTCAAACTTGAGCTGGCCGATGTGTCGCCATCCGCGGTACTGGCGATGTTCTGCCTGGCCGTGCTCGCCAATTGGGCGCTGGCCGCACTCGGTGCATCGCTCCGCTGGTATCAACCCTGGTTCAAGTACCTCTTTGCGGTACTTGATACCGCGTTACTCAGCGGTGTCGTGTATCTGTTTGGGGCACCGCTGCTGGTGATCAGCTACATCCTCGCGATCGTTCCCTACTCCTTCAATCGCGGACCGACACTCGGCTACGTCGCCACGCTGTCGTCCACCGTGGGGTTTCTGATCGCGAGCTACGCGTACCGGACAACACACCCCACTGATGCGGCTCCGTGGTCGCATGTGCTGTTTGCCGCGTTGCTGCTCATCATTGTCTCGCACCACGTCATCCAAACACCCTCCATGCTGATTACGCGTATTCGCCGTACGCGTGAACGTATGGCACAGGTGGAAGGCGGTGACTTAGCAGCGCGTGCAGATGCCCGTGATGCCGACGAACTGGGATTTCTTGAAATGAGCTTTAATCGGATGCTCGATGAGCTCACCCTGTTGATTACCACCGTGAGGCAGGAAGCTGCGGAGCTGGCTACGGTCGCAACCCAGGTGCATAACGCGGCCACCAGCATGCAGCAGCGCGCGGGGGACATCGCCGCCGCCGCCACGGCATTGAGTGACGCCCTAATGCATCAACGCGAACGGGCACGCGATGGCGTACAGGCAAGTCATGATGCTCGCCGTACCGCCGCCACAACACAGCAGACGGCCGCCTCCACGGCCACCGATGCGCATGATGTGGATCGGGCCACCGCTGCCAGCCGCATGGCCATTGAACGGGCCGCCCACGTGCTGGTGCAGGTGGGAACCAATGTGAATGCCACTGCGGAACAGGTGCGTTTACTGGCTCCCGCCTCCGAGCAAGTCGGGGCCTTTGTTGACACGGTTTCCCGGATTGCCCGACAGACCAACCTGCTGGCCCTCAACGCGGCCATTGAGGCCTCACGAGCCGGTGAAGAAGGGGCGGGCTTTGCCGTGGTGGCTGATGAGATCCGCACCCTTGCCGTGGAAAGCGCTCACGCGGCCAAGCGTATTGCCACCACCGTACAGCGTGTGCGTGATGAGATTGGCGCAGCCGTCCTGTCTATGGAGACCACAGCGCAGGAGGTCACCGGTGCCAGTCAGATTGCCCATGATGCCACACAAGCACTCTCGGACCTGGTGAGGGGCATTGCCCAGCTCGCCGAACAGAGCGAGCATGTTGCCTCGTTGGCGCACACGCAAGCGCAGCTGTCCGCCGGCGTGGCGCACGCTTTTGAAGCCTTGGATGGATCGGCCGAACAGGCCGCCAGTGGGGCACGGATTGCGGCCGATGCCTCACTGGCTCAACTCAGCAGTATTGAGCATGTCTCGCTGAGCGCCGCGCAATTGTCGCAAACCGCCGCTCGAATGCGCGCCGTCGTCTTGCGGCACGCCCATACGCGGAGCGACGCCGTGGCCGATACCGTCGCTGATACCGTAGTTCATGCGGGCGCTCGCCCGTTGTCGGTTATGCCGAAGCACGATGAGCCACCACACCTTCCAGTCGATGCGCGTCCGGAGACTGTGGCCGTGGCATCCATTGCGGGGTGACATCAACGGGCACAAAGCGTAGAAGCTGCGGGTGGTAGGGGAGAATGAGGCGTTGCCGAAATTCATCCAGCATGGTTTCTCCCGTATAGCGCTTCCGGAACGCTGACGCACCACAGTGGAGGGCGTGCGTTAAATGCCGGGAAAAACTCTGCGGTGAGGAGTATTCCAGCAGGTAGGCCACCTGCGTGAGACTATAGCCGGGGTTCTCCAACAGACGCGCCGCCCGAACCAAGCGTGCCATGGCGAGATATTTCTTTGGGGCTGGAATGCCGGCGCGAAAGAAACGACTCATGAAGGTGGTTGGTACGACACCTAATCGCCGTGCCAATTGACGCACGGTGGTGAGCGATCGCGGTGCCAAAAAGAGCTCATCGAGAAAGCGGAGACAATCGGTTGGGGCACCAACCAGATCGGCCCGGATCTGTTGAATGGCCACCGATTCAATGCTGGTGGCCAGCTCGCGTTGGACGAATTGTCGTAAATCGCGCCACCCCGCTGGCTCGCGTGCGTCCACCAGTGCCTGCACACCATGTTTGCCCAACGCCAGGAGCGATTGGGTATTGCGGGTTTCATTACCGGTAAGAAGCGCCACGGCGGGCACCCGCGGAAATTCCCGCACCATCCGCGCCATCTGGGTGCCATGCTGCTCCTGGTATCGGGAAACAGACACCAGAATAGCGGACACCGGCTTGGTACGAAGGTCTCGCATTAAGTCGTCGAAACTGTCGCGGTGCACGGTGGTGTAACTGCCTTGCCCCAATGCATCCACACGATGCTGTTCCGCGGGCGTGAGGAAGGTCACGATGGCGCGGGAAGTAGCGGGCTGTGCTGTTAGCCCATTTTTTGGCACTTCGGGGGACGCAGTGTACGCAATTGACCGATTGACCATCGATGCGGAGAGGTAAGCCATGTGCGCCTCGATCACCTAAGTGTCCATGGTTAATGCCGATGCGGTACGACTATCGGCTCAGCGTGGCACAATCCTATTCCATGGGTGTCAGCGAAGCGTCAGCGCCATGAAACACGAGGGACGGGTGCGCAATAAAAAGGGCTGTTTTGGTGAAGCAAAATCGGACAGTGCGCTATATTTCCTCTCTCACGGGGAGTCGTCGGCCGGATGGTCGCGATGTGAGGGCGAAGGCTCACACACCGAGGAAAGTCCGGGCTCCACAGGGTAGACTGCCAGGTAACGCCTGGGCGCATGCGGCGTGAGCTTCGTGCGACGGACAGTGCAACAGAAAGCAAACCGCCATGCTGTCGGGAAACCGCCGGTACGGTAAGGGTGAAAGGGTGGGGTAAGAGCCCACCGCACCTTCGGTAACGAAGGTGGCTCGGTAAACCCCAGTCGGAGCAAGGCCAAATAAGCGGCGAGAGATGACCCGTCTCGTCAGGACGTTGCAAAACGTCGAGCCGCGGGTAGGCTGCTGGAGCGTGTGGGTGACTGCACGCCGAGAGGAATGACCGTCCGGTGTAACGGAACGCTTGCGTTGCGTTGCACTGACAGAACCCGGCTTATAGGCCGGCGACTTTCCGTGAGATCTCGAAGATCCGGTGGAGTGACACGTGACACCCTGTTTATGAACCGTGTCGTGCAGAGAGCCAGTTGGCGTATGGGGGTGTACCTGATCACCGCGTGTGCGGCCATGGGGTGCGCACCGGCTGTACCCGTACCCACGCCAACCCCTTCTCCAGCGGTGGAAACACCGCCGGTGGTTGCCCCCACGCCCCGACTCCGGGTGCGTCTCCCACTGGCGCAGCCCGCCAGCCGATGGGCGATCTCCTCCGTTACACAGTTCACGGACACCGACACCAAGCTACCCGCGGCTCGGCCTTCCTCAGAACGGATCACCACCAGTGCTGTGGTGTCCCTCGAATTCAATCGGGGTGTAACCGGCGCGCTCCGTGGCGCGGGACAGATTGATTCGTTCACCATACGCAGCAGCAACACGGATAACACACCACCGCTGATGGTGTTGATTGACGCCATCATGGACAGCAGCACACTGCGGGTTGTCTCGCGTCCACCGTTGGTCAACGAATGTGATCGTCCGGAAGCCAGCGCGATGCAGCTTGCCCGGGAGTTATTGGTGCGTATCCCCGATGGGGTCAGTGTGGGTGATACGTGGCAGGACAGTACGGTCAGCCTGGTGTGCCGGAGTGGGATACCACTCACGGTTACGTCGGTAACCCGGTCTACGCTTCGCGAAATGACCCGTGAACGGCTGGTGGTTACGCGGGAGCTCCGTACCACCATTGACGGGAAGGGTGGCACTGCCTTTCGGGCCTTTGCCATTGCCGGTAGTGGCAGCGGATCGCAACGTCTGGAGCTCTCAGCAACCAGCGGCGTTGTGGATCGGCTTCAGGGGAGCAGCACGCTCACGTTGCAGCTGAGTGAACGCATACCGCCCGGCGCCCCAACGTTGCAGCGGCTGCGGCAACAGGTGGAGCTCCGGGCGGAACGTCGTCGATAACAGAAGAACGCGCGCGGCGATATCCCGCGCCGCGGCTTAATCCATTAAGCGCAGCGGCATCACCAGGCAGAGATACTTGGCATCATCATCCCACCCTTCCGGTTCAATCGTGGCGGCACGTTCCGGCGCTTTGAAGGTGAGACGAACCTGCTCGGTGGGCATGTAGCGCAGGATTTCCAGCAAGTAGGTGGCGTTGAATCCGATATCGAGCTGGTCGCCGTTGTAATTCACCGGCAATTCATCGGATGCTTCACCTAAATCCGGCGTGGTCACGCTGAACTTCAGCATCCCGGTGTTGAACGACATCTTAATGCGATGTGTTTGATCAGACGCGATCACGCTCATCCGCTTGAGCGCGCTGGTGAGCGCAGCTTTATCGCAGAGGCAGAACCGATCGTTGTCTTTGGGAATGACCTGTTCGTAGTTGGGATAGGGTCCTTCAACCAACCGCGTGAACACCGACGTGAAGGGCGACCGGAAGCCCAGGTGATTATCACCACGGGCGATTTCCAGCTCTTCTTCTGCCGGGAACAACCGTTTGATCTGTTCGAGTGCTTTGGGTGGCACAATGAGATCGCCCGGTGGCGCGCTGCTTGATGCCACCGGGAGTTCCATTTTGGACAAACGATGCCCGTTGGTGGCAACCATGCGCATGCGGTCTTCGCGGAGCTCCCAGAGCACGCCATTGAGAATGGGACGTGACTCCTCGGTGCTCACGGCGAAAGCGACATGTGAAATAAGCTTGTGCAGTTCGCCCGACTTCACCCGCCAGGAATCCTGAAAGCGTACGCTTGGGAAGGTGGGGAACTCGTCGCGTGGGAGTCCAAGGAGTTTGAACTTGGAGCGTCCGCACTCAATGGTGACGCGTTGCTCACCGCTGGCGGAGACTTTCACCGGGGAGGGTGGCAGTTCGCGGGCAATCTCGCTGAGCTTCTTGGCGGGAATGGTAATGGCCCCCGCGCTTTCGACATCGGCGCTGACTTCTGTGCTAACGGCGATATCGAGGTCGGTGGCTGAAAAGCGGATACCCCGCTCGGTGGTTTCAACCAACAGGTTTGACAGCACCGGCAGGGTGGTTTTAGCCGGTACGGCGGCGGTGACGGCCGCGAGTCCTTCTTGGAGTTTCTCGCGCGAGATCGTGAAGCGCATGCTCGGAGTGTGGAAGGACTGCGGTGAAAAGGAGTGATAGAGAGAAAACTGGTAGTAGCGGCAGAGCGTGTGGACTTGTTTATAAACGCCGTAAGCTACATCTGGGAAAGCACTTCCGCCATGCTATCTGATGTGCATTCGCTGTCGAGAGGTGTCTTTTCTCCGCATTCCTGCACATCGGGGGGATCCGGAGGGGGATGCCGTGTGGAGTGACTGTGGATGACTGGGGATCAGGAGCCCAGTTGTCCAGTGGATCGGAGTGTTTCCAACATCCCGCGAACCTTAAGAACCCGGTCGGCAAAACCCGGTTCCTGCCCCATGTCTTCGGCCACCCGATCGAGGGAATGGATGACGGTGGAATGATCACGTCCGCCGAAGGCACTGCCGATCTCGACCAATTGGAGGGCGAGCAGCTCGCGACAGAGGTACATCGCCACCTGGCGCGGGGTGGTGAGTTGCTTGGTGCGCGTTTTGGAGCGGAGCCCGTCGGGGGTAACGCCCCACTCGCGGGAGACCACCTGTTGAATGGTGGCGACGGTAATGGATGTGGGGGGGATTTCCGGGAAATCCGAGGTGGTGGCGCTTTTCAGTTTGTCCCGGAGTGCTTCGCGGGCCAGCTCAATAGAGATGTCGCGGTGCTTCAGGGAGGCGTAGGCCAGCAGCTTGATAATGGAGCCTTCCAGTTCGCGCACCGACGATTTGACATGTTGCGCAATGAACTCGATGACCTCATCGGGAATGGTAAGTTCGAGATGGTCGAGGCTGGCTTTTTTGCGGAGGATCGCGATGCGGTGTTCGAGGTCGGGCGCATCGACATTGGCCACCATGCCCCATTCGAAGCGGGAGACGAGTCGGGCTTCGAGTCCGGGGATTTCCTTGGGGGGCCGGTCGGAGGTGAGGACGATCTGCCGTCCGGCCTCGTAGATGGCGTTGAAGGTGTGGAAGAACTCTTCCTGTGTGGATTCTTTCCCTTTCAGGAACTGCACATCGTCCACGAGGAGGAGGTCGATTTCGCGGAACCGCCGGCGGAATTCCCCCATTTGGCCGGTTTGAATGGCGTGGACGAATTCATTGGTAAACTGCTCGGTGCCAACGAAGGCGAGCCGGAGCGTGGGGGTGCGCTTGAGCAGTTCGTGGGCGATGCCCTGCATGAGGTGTGTTTTGCCAAGCCCGGTGTCCCCGTAGATGAAGAGGGGGTTGTAGACCTTGCCGGGGGCTTGGGCCGCGGCCTGGGCGGCGGCGGCGGCGACATCATTGGACTTGCCGATGACGAACTGATCGAAGGTATAGCGCGGGTTGAGTGGCGCTGATAAGCGTTGTTGGTGTGCGGTTGGTGGCGCAACAACGGGGTTGGCCGGTGGCTGCACGAACATGTCCATCTGCACGCGGCCGATCCGCTCTTCGGCCACCTTGAAGCGCACCCGCATGGGGTGGCCCAGCGCGACGGCGGAAAAACTGCTTAGCAGATCGGCATGTTTGGACTCGTTCCAATCGGCCGAAAACTGATCGGGGGCACCGATCAGGAGGGTGCTGCCCTCGATGGCCAAGGCGTCGGTGGGCTCAAGCCACGTCCGATAGGTCTGCTCCGGGATCACCTGGCGTGCGCGTTGGCGCAGACGATCCCAGGTTTCGGCAGGCGTAAGGGACATGGATACCAAGTCGGAGGTTGGCCGCATCGGCGGCGGCCACACGGTGAGCGGGCACAAGACCAAGGGGGGCGAAGGTTATGCCGCCGTGTGGATAAGTCAATCGTATCATCGACGTGACAAAACGGCGCCATTCGTGAGCGCAAGCAAGTGGCCGACGCGGTTGCGTGTTTATGGGCAAATCGTTGTCGCGGCCTTACTTGGCGGCCTTGACCTCACCCCAGTACTGGACGTACTTTGCAAGGCTAGGTCAGCGTCGTTTCACTCCGCGTTTTCTCGAGTCTTCTTATGGGCAAGCCCACATATCGTCCGCGCAACACCAAGCGAGTCCGCAAGCACGGTTTCCGTGCACGTATGGAGACGAAGTGGGGCCGCGAGGTTCTCGCCCGTCGTCGTCGCAAGGGACGCAAGGTGTTGACCGTCCAGATCCCGTCGAAGTACGCCGGCGCCTGAGTCCCGGTCGTTCCCGCGCGCGCAACGTCTCACGCGCGGGTCCGATCTCGAGCGGGTTCGACACGAAGGGAAGCGAGTACGCACGGCCTCGTTGGACGTGCGCGCCATGGCTTCCCTTCATGCGTTTCCCCGCGTCGGTTTCGTGATTCCCAAGTACAAACACTCGGGCGTCGATCGCAACCGACTCAAACGACGCCTTCGGGAGATTGTCCGGGTGGCGGTACTCCCTGAGCTTGCCCCCATCGATCTGGTCGTCCGGGTGTTGCCCGTTGCCTACGATCGCCCCTTCGATGTGTTGCGCGACGAACTGTTCCACGCCCTGCGCAAACTGGCCCGGTGATTCCCACGAGCCTGCCGTGATCGCGACGCTGTGCATTCTGCTCGTGCGTGGCTACCAGCTTACGCTGTCGCCCCTCTTCGGGGGCGCCTGCCGTTATTATCCTTCCTGTTCTGCCTATGCCATCGAGGCGCTCGAGCGCCACGGTGCCATACGAGGAGGATGGATGGCGCTGCGCCGGATTGGGCGGTGTCATCCCTTCCGGCCCGGCGGATTTGATCCGGTGCCCTGAGCGCTCTCTTAGACAAACCATGGAACCACGCCGCATCGCCCTCGCCGTCGTCCTGATGGCGGCGGTCTTGATTCTGACGCCGATTCTCTTCCCTGCGCCCGTTCCGGCACCGGGTCGCACCACGGCTGGAACAGACACCCTGCGCCGCACCGATGCTGTGGCCGCGCTCCCCGATACCCCCGCCGCCGCGGTAACCGCCGGCTCCGGCCTGGTTCAGCCCGGCATGGGCGCTGCCCCCGGTGCCATGATCGGCACCCCACCAGAGGCGGTGGTACCGGTTGATACGGCGGTTATCACCACCCGCGAGGCGCTCTTCCGCACCACCAACCGCGGCGCGGCGCTCATTGGCGCCCAAATGCAGCAGTATGTGGCGCTCTCCAATAAAGGGCGCACCAAGGGCGACCCCGTGGAATTAGCCTCCGCCGGTGATCGGTTGCTCAGCTTCCGGCTCGTGACACCAGGCGATACGGTAGCCTTGAATGCGCACACCTTTACGGCGACGCGCACCGAAGAGAACGGCCGTGAGGTCGTCCTGTATAGCGCCACCGTTGGTGCCCGCGCCATATCCATCGCCTACGCGTTCTTGCCGGATAGCTACCGCGTGAACGTGACGGCCACGGTGGAGGGGGCCCCCGCCAACAGCTTCCTTCTCATTGATATGCCGCCGGGCTTCCGGTCGTCGGAAGCGGACACCAGTGAGGATCAGTCGCATCTGGCCTATGCCTACAAGCTGGATAAGCAAAGCGCGAATGGTGTCACTTTCAGTTCACTCGACCCGGGTGAGCGTCGCATTGAGCCCGGTCCCATCAGCTGGGCGGTGGCCAAAAACAAGTATTTCCTGTTGGGCGTTCTCGCCCCCACGGGCACGGCGGGCTTTGCCGAAGTGAACTTCACCGGCGGAACCCGGGTCGCGAAGGCGGCCACGCGCAGCGAAGCCACCATTGTGGCGTCGCTCAACGCGGGATCCGTTGCCTTTGAGGTGTATGCCGGTCCGCAGGAGTTCAAACGGCTGGTGGCCATTGGCCGATCGTTTGAAACGTCCAACCCGTATGGCGGGTGGCTGCAGGGCGTTGTGCAGCCGTTTGCCACCATGGTGATCCGCCTGTTGCTCTGGATGAAGAGCACGCTGGGGTTGTCGTACGGCTGGATTCTTGTGCTCTTCGGTGTCGCGGTGCGCATCATCCTGTGGCCGCTGAATCAGAAGGCCATGCGCAGCTCCACGCAGATGCAGCGGATCTCGCCGTATTTGCAGGAAATCCAGACCAAGTACAAGGGCGATCAAGCGAAGTTGCAGTCGGAAATGATGCGGGTGTACAAAGAACACGGCATGTCGCCCTTCAGCTCGCTCTCCGGCTGCGTGCCGATGTTGATCCCGTTGCCGGTGTTCTTCGCGCTGTTCTTTGTGTTTCAGAACACCATCGAGTTCCGCGGCGTGTCGTTCCTGTGGTTCCCTGATATCTCCATCAAAGATCCGTTTTACATCATCCCGGTTCTGGTGGCGATCACCGCCATGGCGTTGTCCTGGATCGGTATGCGGGGCATCAAGGCGAGCGACCAGCAGAAGATGACGATGTACCTCATGCCGGTCATGATGATGATCATCTTCCTGAACATGGCCTCTGGTCTCAACCTGTACTACTTCGTGCAAAATCTGGCCTCGTTACCGCAACAGTGGCTCATCTCACAAGAGCGCTCAAAGTCCACTCCGGTGGTGCGGGGATAACGAGGTGGTTTCGGCCACCGAGCTGCCTGGTGGCGACGACACCATTGTTGCGCTCGCCACAGCGGCGGGGCACGGCGCGATTGCGCTGATTCGGTTGTCAGGGGCGCGCGCGATTCCCATCGTGCGCGCCCTTGGCGCGTCCTCCCTCACCCCGCGCCACGCCACGCGCGTTGTGCTCACCCACCCGCATGGGGAACGGCTTGACGATGCGCTGGTGGTCTGGTTTGCGGCACCGCATTCGTATACCGGCGAGGAGGTGGTGGAGATCTCCACGCATGGTGGCTCGGTGGTGCCGGCGCTGGTGCTGGCCGCCTGTGTGGCCGCTGGCGCACGGCTGGCCACGCCGGGAGAGTTTACGCGTCGCGCGGTGTTGAATGGCCGGATGGACTTGGTACAAGCGGAGGCGGTTGCCGATCTCATCAACGCCCGTACCACGGCCATGCATCGGCAGGCGCTCGTACACCTCGACGGGGGACTTTCTCGGCGGCTGAATGCGTTGCGCCACGAGGTCATTCACCTGGAAGCGCTGCTGGCCTACGATATCGACTTCCCCGAAGAAGATGATGGGCCTATCGCCCCGAGGCGGATTACCGAGGCGGCAGCGCAGCTGTGTGAGGCACTGCGTGCCCTCATCAATACGGCCCCTCAGGGATCGTTACTCCGCGACGGGGTGTTGGTGGTGATTGCCGGCCCTCCCAATGCAGGAAAGTCGTCGCTGTTTAATGTGCTGCTGGGTGAATCACGCGCCCTCGTCACCGCCATACCGGGTACCACGCGGGACGCCATTGAGGCGGTCCTTGACCGCACCCCCGTACCGCTTCGCTTTGTGGACACGGCGGGGCTTCGCGAAACCGATGACGAGATCGAGCGACTTGGTATTGAAGTAAGTACCCGTTATCTGGGACAGGCTCGGATTGTGCTGGCCTGCGGCAGCCACCCTGACGATATCGCGGCGACGTGCCATGCGATTGGGGCACACACCCAGGCGACGGTGCTTCGCGTGCACACCAAGATGGACCTCGGCCCGGCCCCTGGCAGCGGTGAGGATGGCGTGGTGTCTGTGAGCGCTGAGACGGGCGAGGGGCTGCGGGAGCTGTTGGACGCCATTGATCACGCGGCGGCGGTAGACGCTTCAGCCCACATGCCCTCGGGGGCTGCCGGTGACGGGATTCTCATTACCCGCGAACGGCATCGCGCCGGGCTGTTGGCGGCGCTCGCCGAGCTCACTGAATTCCTGACGGTATGGGAACAGGGGGCTGTACCCGCCCCGGTTGCTGCCGTTCATCTCTACGCCGCGCGTGAATCGCTGACGGAGCTGATCGGGATTATTGATACCGAGGACGTGCTCGACCGCGTATTCCGGGACTTCTGCATCGGCAAATGAGCCGGCGCCTGGACCGGAAATGAGCCGGCGGCTGGACCGGCCCTCCTGCCACGCTCAGCCGACGATCGTGAGCCTCGGCCGTTCCATCACCGGTTCGCCCACCGTGGAGAGTTCGTACACACTGGCCCGCGTGGCCCAGGCGTATCCACGGGCGGCAATGGCTGCCTCAACCATGCGGGCGCCCAGAAAGTAGCCGGCGCGCTCCGGAAGCACCGTGCGCTCCACGGTGCGGGCCTCATCACTCATGCCACCCGAGAGATAGCGGAGACGGAGGCCCAAAGCCGCCCGGTCGCCGTCGATGGCAACGGCACGCTCAAGCACCGGCTCAACCTCGCGCATGCGCGCATACTGCTTTCGCGCAAAACCATAGTACTCCCACGTGGCATGCCCCGGGCTAACCGCCCGCGACACCTGAACGGCGAGCCCCTCGTTCACCAGCAGCTCACGCAGCGAGGCCTGGCGTCCCGTTTCCCAGTATGAGTAGTAGCCGCCGGCATCTTCCACCAAGCCGCGCATGTCGCTGCGGCTGGATGGAGAGGTGTAGCGCACCACGTGCGTGAGTTCGTGCGCCAGCCAGAGCGGAATTAACTCAGGGTCCAGACCAAGCCCCTGGGTGTCGGGATTCGGCACCCCGGTAAAATGCTCAAGACAGACAAACGCCACGCCACGTCCGTTGACCACCAGCTCGCCGGCATTCGCCGCTCCCACCCCAACCATCAGCACGACATCGTAGGGCATATCGATATCGAGCAGGGTGCGAACCTTCTCTTCCGCCTTGCGGGCTAAGGCCACCACATCGGTGCGCGACAGCAGCGCATGCAAGTCGTCACGGTTGGCTCGCACCGTGGAGTCGATGACCTCCTCGAAGTGCGGCCCCGAGGGCTCGAGCACATAATTGTCCCAATACGCCGTGAGCAGCGCCTTGTGGCGCTCAAAATAGGCGTGGTATGCCGACACCCGATCGTCGGCGTCCAGCACGGCGAGAAAATCCGGAACCAGATTGATCAACATCAACGACCCGGGAACGGGAGACCGTCGCGATCCAGAGCAACGAGCACGAATGGCCAAACACGACGCGAGAAGTTAGCCGTGATGTTGGAACCGTACAAGCTCAGGGCGCCGAATCTGACAACCGGCCGTCAACTTTTAAACGGAAGGTGCCGAGACTCCGGTGTGAACCCTGACTCAGCACCATGACGACTTTGCATCTCATTGAATTGACGTGCCCCGTTTGCGACGTGCCATTCCGTTCGCAAACCGTTGTTGCCACCGATGCCTTTGGTGGCAAGCGCACCGATTTTCATGAACGCGCCGCTGGCATGCAGCCGCTGCCGTACTTTGTGCATCTCTGCACGCATTGTGGCTACGCCGGTGTCAAGCGGGATTTCGGCGACGATGTGCGTCCCGACGATCGGCTTCGCGCCTTGGTCTGGACGGAGCTGGCGCCGGCTCTCACGTCGCAACTGCCTTCCGGTTCGCTCAAGTACGAGCACGCGGCCAAAGTGGCCGCGTGGCAAGAGAGTGATCCACGGTATCTGGCCGACCTCTATATCCGGGCGGCGTGGTGTTGTGTGGACGAGAGCGATACGGAAGCCGAGCGCTATTTCCGTCGTCATGCCGCGTGGCATTTCGCCGCTGCGCTTGACGCCTACGGCGTGGTGCCCACAGAGGAGCGGGCCGTGATTACCTACCTGGTGGGTGAACTCTGGCGGCGCATCGGCGACGACGTTCAGGCCGACCAATGGTTTGCGCGGGTAAGCGATGAGGTCACCGAACCGGTGGCCCAGTCCTGGGTACTCGAAGCGGCCGATCAGCAGCGTACAGCACCACGGGAGTGGTTTGGGTGATAACGGCGAAGTAGGGGGTACGGAGTAGGGGGTAGGGGGTATGCACTACCCCTTACTCCTTACTCCTTACTCCCTACTTCGCCCTTACCTCGTCCCGAAAAGCCGGTCACCGGCGTCCCCGAGTCCGGGGAGAATGTAGCCATTGGCATTCAGCTCGCGGTCGAGCGCGGCCGCAAGGATTGGCACATCGGGGTGTTCGCGCGCGACGCGCTCCACCCCTTCCGGGGCAGCCACGAGACAGAGAAACCGAATGCGCGATGCGCCCGCCCGCTTGAGGGAGCTGATTGCGGCGGCGGCACTTCCGCCTGTGGCGAGCATGGGGTCGAGCAGAAGGAAATCGCGCTCGCTCACGTCACCCGGCACCTTGAAGTAATAGTCCACCGGCTCCAGCGTATCGTGGTCGCGGTAGAGGCCAATGTGTCCTACGCGCGCTGATGGCATGAGACGTAAAATGCCCTCCACCATCCCGAGCCCCGCTCGCAGAATGGGCACGAGGGTGAGTTTCTTGCCGCGAACCGACCATCCGTGCGCGGTTTCCAGTGGCGTCTCCACCGAGATTGGATCCAAGGCCAGCTCCCGGGTGGCTTCGTAGGCCATCAGCATCGCGATCTCGTCCACCAGTTCCTTGAACTGCTTCGTTGGTGTTGCGCGATCACGCAGGAGTGTGATTTTGTGACGGACCAACGGGTGGTCGACGATGCTGAGCGTGGGAAACGTGCGTGGTGATATGGACATACTGTCGAAGGTAGCCTCGCCCGCAAGAACGTGCAGCCTTCCGGCTGCATCTAGCGAAGGGTGCCGAGCCCATCGAGACTCCGTAGGATATGCGAACTGACTATTGGGATTCCTCACCACGTAAGACTGCCCCGCGGCTTCCGCGCGGGCTCGCCATTGCCGCAGGTGTGTTGAGCGCGCCCACTGTGCTGGGATGGCTGTTCGGTATCCCTTGGCTGGTGCAGCCGCTGGGCGAATTTGAACCGGCGCGCGTGAGTGAGCTCGTGCTCATTACGATGGCGGCAGGAGGATGTCTGGCCACACTTCAGGGCCGCCAAACCCTGGCCCGTCGTGTGGCGCTCCTGTGTGCTGCTGGCAGTGTGGTTGCGCTCTTTATGGCCTGGCAGCAGTTCTCGTGGCCTCTTGATGACGCGTTGTACGCTCGCGTGTTAACGCCTATACCGCCGTACGCCTGTTCTCCGGTCGTGGCGGCGTTGCTGCTGCTGTATAGCGTGGCCCTGTATCTGTCGGCTATAGCCGCGGAACCGGCGCGGTATCGTACCGCCACGGTCACCGTTGCTGCGCTGGTGGTGGTCAGCAGCGGTATGCTGCTGTTGCTTCATTTAGCCGATCGGTTGGCGCTTCTTGCGGTGGAGGTGGACGCACCCGCCCCGTTGAATAGCATGCTGTCGCTGCTGCTGTTGGGTGTGGCCTCGCTCTCCCACGCGGTGTCGTCTCGCGCCCGGATGCCGGCGCTATCGCACCGCGCGCCGATACTGACCGGCATTGTGACATCGCTCGTGGTGGTCGCGTTGTGGCAGCTGCTGGTGGCGCGGGAGCGCTCACATATCACCACGCACGCTATGCTGGTGGCCGACCTCTTGGATTACACGGTGCAGCGTCAATTTCGGACGGTTGATCGCGCCCTGGGTCGCATGGTGATGTCGTTGTCGGCCACCCGTCGCGTGAGCGAGGACATGTGGAACACCAGGCTGCCACGCCTTGTCCAAGAGACAGAGGGGCTGGTGGGTTTGGTGTGGCTTGATTCCACCGGCTCGGTGCTGCAGATGGTGCCCACGGCATCGGGTTCCCCAACAGTACACCGGCAGTTGCAGGAGTTTATTCAGCAGCGCTATCACACTGATCTGGCCCCCTTCACGAAAGAACGGCCTTCGGAGGGTGGGAACGCCACACCCCGCCGGCTGGTGGCGCTCCCGAATGCACCGTGGGGGAGTGCGCTGCTGTACCCGATTTCCGCTCCGGCGTTGACCGCTGCGTACGGTCGCACCGTGATCGTGGGCGTGATCAACGAGGCACAGCTGATTGGTGAGCGCACTCCCGACCTTCGGAGTGAATTCGTCATGGCCGTGTTCCGTGGCGATTCCCTCATCAGTGGCGTGGTCCCCCCAACCAAGCCGGTGTATACCACGCCACTCCAGCTTGGAGCGCGCTCACTCACGGTGTCGGTCTATCAGGCTCCAGGCACCTCACCCTCGCAGCTGCCACAGCTGGTGTTCACGCTGGGCTTGCTGGTGGCGGCGCTCCTCTCGGTAACCATGTGGCAGCAGCGTGAGATGTTGGCGGAGGCCGGTGAAGAAGGGAAGCGGCGCCTGCAGCAGGCCATTGAACGGGCAACCGATGGCGTATGGGAACTCGATGTAGCCGGCGGTACCATGCACCGGAGTCCTGGCTTGCTGCGATATCTTGGCCTTGATCCTGACATGCTTGACGGCGGGCTTTCGGCATGGTGCGCACTGATTCATCCCGGTGACATGGCCGCGTACGAGCAGGCACTGGACACTCATATGGTTGGTCGCGCTGATGCCTTTGAGTGTGAGTATCGGATTCGCGCCGGCAACGGCTCATGGCATGTCTTAATTGATCGCGGTCGTGTGGTTGAGCGAACCCCGGAAGGCCGGCCGGCGCGTTTGTTTGGTATTTCGGCCGATGTCACAGAGCGTATGCTGGCGGATGTTCAACGTGAGGAAAGTGAACGCCGGTTTCGCGTGATCTTTGATTCGGCCAATCAGGTGCAGCTGTTGCTTGACTACGACGGCCGTATTCTGGAAGCCAATCGTGCCACCGGAGCGCTTGGCAGCAGCACCGCGGCCGCACTGTCGGGCGTCTCCTTCTGGCTTGCACCGTGGTGGGATTCCGATCCACGTACGCATGAATTGGTGCATGAGCACTTCGTACAGGCTCGTGCTGACCACCCCACCATTTTTGAAATAGAGATCCCGCGTGCGCCGGACCGCACGGCCTCGCTGGAGTTCTCCCTTAAGCCGATTAAGGATCATGAGGATCGTGTGGTACAGGTGCTGGTGGAAGGGCGTGATCTCTCGGCGCGGAAACGTGTGGAGGAAACGCTGCGCGAAATCGGCGCGCTGACAACCATGGGTCAGCTTGCGGCGCGCGTGGCGCATGAGATCAACAACCCGCTGGCCGGGATCCAGAATGCGTTCTTACTGGTTCGCGGGGCCATTCCCACCGACCATCCCCACTATCGGTTTGTCGGCGCCATTGAGCGGGAGATTGCGCGGATTGCCGCGGTCACACGGCAGCTGTATGAGACGTACCGCCCGGACCAATCCCTGATGACCTCATCGTCCGTGATTCTGGCCGTTACCGACGCGGTAAGCTTTCTTGAGCAGCTCAATCGGAGCCGTCAGGTGACGATCACTACGGATCTGTCGCACGCACCGTCGTTGGTTCCGGTGCCCGATGCGCTCCTCCGGCAAACGTTGTACAATCTCATCCAGAACGCGTACGACGCCTCACCCGTTGATGGCACCATCACCGTTGCGGCGCTGCTGGAACAGAATCATTGCGTGATACGCATCACGGATGAGGGGGATGGTATTCCGGCGGACATTCGCGCCCGCATTTTTGATCCGTTTTTTACCACCAAGGACAAAACGGTGAAGACGGGTGGTATGGGCATTGGTTTATCGTTGGTCAGACAGTCTGTTGAGGCTGTGGGTGGTTCCATTGTTGTGCATGATCGACCGCAGGGTGGAACGGAATTCGAAGTTCGCCTGCCGATGACCCCTCTGGAGCGTGGAGTGCTGCGATGAGTCGCGGACGAATTCTGATGGCCGACGACGAGCCGACGATTTTAAGTGCAACGGCTGAGTTGTTGCGGATTGAAGGGTTTACGGTGGATACCGTGGAGGACGCGGCGTCGGCTTTATCCGCGATTTCGGCTGCTACCTACGATCTGCTGATTACCGATCTCGAGATGCCAGGGAATGCGGATCTGGACTTGGTCCGCCAGGTGGCGCACCTGAGTGGCGGATTGCCGGTGATCATTCTCACGGGATTCCCGTCGGTGCGATCGGCGGTTGCCGCCATTGAACTCCCGGTGGCGGCCTATCTGGTGAAGCCGGTGCATTTTCCGGAGCTCCTCACGCGCGTCTCGAGTGCCGTCGCGCGCTTTCGGTCCTATCAGGCGATGCAGAGTGCGGAGTCGAGGCTACGCGAATACGGCGCACCGGCGGATGTCCCGCGGGTTCAATCCGCTACGGATGTTCAAGGGGTGGATACGTTCCTGGCGCTCACCCTGCGGAATGTGATGGGATCGCTGTCTGATCTTGAGCAACTGGGTCGGGCCTTGGCCGGGCAACAGGCGGTGCCATCCCATGCCTGTCAGCTCATCAACTGCCCGCGCGGCGCACAGCTTCAGGCCGCTGTGGAGGAGACCATCGCGGTGCTTGAGGAGACCAAGGGGGCCTTCAAGTCCAAGGCGCTCGGCGATCTCCGGCATAAACTCGAACTGCTCGCGAAGCTGGTGTAGCGCGTAGGGCCCCTAGCGGTGTGGAACGTTTCGGGGTTGTACACACCAACCGGTAGGTTCCGCAAAAGATTTCACCGTTCCGCTCTTGCGTGCGGGGGCAGGGCACATAATACTCCACCGTCAGCAGGACTGGTGGACACGGCGCCCCGGTGCCGGCGCCGGATTCTTCAGTACCGCAGCACTGTTTGATGTAGGACGACATTCGGATCGCTCGATCGATCCAACCTTAGCGACGGGATAGTGATCCCGGAGTTGAAGGCGCGACGTCTCGCTCTCACCAAGAGCGGGTCTCGCGCTTTTTGTTTTCCCCTGTGTCCGGACAGCCTACCTTCGGGATACTGTCTTCATGAGAGACCCCATATGAGCAATGCCGCGCTGCACCAGGTCGATTCTTCCTTGGCACCACGTACCGCACGCGAACGACATCTTCGCATTGCGGAGCGCGGTGGCTCATCCCATCCATCCCGCCTGATGCGGATTTTGGTGGTGAGTGAGCGTAAGTCACTGGTGGATTCGCTGCGCGTTATTCTCGAAGACGACGGCCGGGAGCTCCTGCATGCCGCTCAGGCCGCCGGCGTCTGTGACATCATCACGCCGGCAGAAGTCAACGTGGTGATTACCGACCACCAGCTGCCCAACGATGATGGGTATCGACTGCTGGATGCACTGCACAAAGCGCACCCCGCATTGCGGACCGCGATCGCCACGGTGCCGGAGCTGCCGCACGCAGCTCAGCGGGCCTTCGATCTCGGTGCCGCTGATGCCATCTCTACACCTGTGGACCGTGATGACGTGATCGCGTTCCTGCGCCGTGCCGATGCCATGTCGGCGGTGCGCGTGGCGACGACCACCGAGGCGGTTGCCGAGGTGCACCAATTCCGAGGCATGTATGGCACCACACCGGTCATGCGCGAGGTGTTTCGCATGATTTCGCGTGTGGGCCGTACCGACGTCACTGTGTTGGTGGGTGGGGAGAGCGGCACGGGCAAGGAGCTCGTTGCGCGCGCGTTGCATGACGAAAGCGGCAGGCGTCACAAGCCGTTTATTGCGCTCAACTGTTCGGCGCTCCCCTCTGAGCTGGTGGAGAGTGAGCTGTTCGGGCATACGCGTGGCGCGTTTACCGGGGCGGTGAAGGATCGCGGTGGTCTTTTTGAAGCCGCGCACGGCGGGACGCTGTTCCTTGATGAGATTGGGGATCTCGGTCCGCTGGCGCAGGCTAAGGTGCTCCGCGCGTTGGAGAGCGGGGATGTGATGCGGGTTGGGGGTACGAAAACCACGCACGTGGATGTGCGCGTTATTGCTGCGACCAACCGACCGCTTGACGACATGGTGGCGGACGGTCGCTTTCGCGAAGATCTGCTCTACCGTTTGAAGGTGATCTCGCTGGTGCTGCCGCCGTTGCGAGACCGCCTCGCCGACATCCCCCTGCTCTCAAGTCAATTTCTGCGCGTATTTGCCGAGCGTCACGGCTTGCCGGCGCGGCGCCTCAGTGATGAGGCGAGTGTACTGCTGCAGAACCATGATTGGCCAGGCAACGTCCGCGAACTGCGCAATGTGATTGAAGGCGCGTTGGTCATGGCCGACGGTGTGGAAATCTGTCCCTGTGATCTCCCGTCAACGCTCACGGCGCAGCGATCAACGGTGGTGTCGTATAAGGCTGAGCCGCTTTCCGATCTTCCCTTTGTTGAGGCGCGCGAACGGGCGCTGCGGGAGTTTGATCGCGCCTTTCTTGGCGCAGCCCTTGAGCGGAATGGCGGCAATATCGCGCGGACGGCGCGCGCGTTGGGTTTGCACCGGCAGTCGCTTCAGAAGCTGCTGGCCCGCCGCGATCTGCGCATGCCGGCGGAGATGCAACGCGAGCTCTAATGCGGGTGGCCTCTGTTGAACTGAGCCGTGGACAGGTAAGATGGGTCGCTCGGCTCATGTTCTCGTTATCGCCTGTGGAGTAGCAGCGTATGCACATTGAGTTCTCCGGCGCCGCCCAGGAAGTCACCGGCTCCTGCCATATTTTGCGCGTGGGCACGCGCACCGTGTTGCTGGATTGCGGCCTATTTCAGGGGCGGCGCAGCGAGAGCCGCGAGAAAAATCTCCGTCTCCCTCTGCCGGTGGAGGACATCGACGCCATTGTGCTGTCGCATGCCCACATCGACCACGCCGGCCGGCTGCCGTATCTGGTGGCGCAGGGGTACCAGGGCACTATCTGGGCCACGTCGGCTACGCGCGACCTCTGCGCGCTCATGCTTGCCGACTCGGCGCATATCCAGGAAAAAGACGCCGAGTTTCTGGAGCGTCATGGGCGGCCCCACGCCGAGCCGTTGTATCGCGTGGAAGATGCCACCCGTACGTTGGAACAGATGATCGGCATGCCGTATCGGAAGTGGTTTGAGGTGACCGATGGGGTGCGCGCGATGTACACGGAGGCCGGTCATATTTTGGGAAGCGCCTCTGTGGTGCTGGAGCTTCAGGAGGGGGCGACCACCCGTCGCGTGGTGTTCTCGGGAGATATCGGACGCCACGACCTGCCGATTATTCGTAATCCTGAGCCACCCACCGGTGGTGCCGATGTGATTCTGTGCGAGAGTACCTACGGGAATCGCGATCACGAGTCGGTGGAAGGGGCGCGTGACGAGCTGGGGCGCGTGGTGCGTGAAACCGCTGCCCGGGGTGGGCGGGTGTTAATTCCCGCCTTCGCCGTGGGACGTACCCAAGAGCTGGTATACGACCTGCACGCGCTGCATCGCGCCGGAAAGATTCCGTCGGTCCCCATTTTCATCGATTCACCGCTCGCTACAGCGGCTACCTCGGTGTTTGCGATGCATCCGGAAGTGTTTGACCAAGGCGAACATCTCATTCGTCACACGGATGACCTCTTCGACTTTCCGCTGGTCAAGTTCACACGCGATGTGAGCGAATCCAAAGCGCTCAACGCCCAACGCGGCCCAATGGTGATCATTGCCGCGTCGGGCATGGCGGAATCGGGACGGATTCTGCACCATTTGCGCGCCGGGGCGAGCGACGCACGCAACACCATCCTGATTGTCGGATTTATGGCCGAACACACCTTGGGCCGTCGCATTCTGGAGCAACGGCGGGTGATCAGGATTTTCGGTGAGGACGTTGATCTGGCCGCCGAGGTGACGGTGCTGAACGGGTACAGTGCCCATGCCGATCGCACGGAACTACATGCGTGGGTGCGGGCGGTACGTGATGGTGGTCGCGCCGACGGGCGCAGTACGCCGCGCGTATTTCTCGTGCATGGTGAACAGCCGGCACAGACGGCGTTTGCCGAACAGCTGCGGGCTGATCATTTCTCGGTGGATATCCCCGCTCCCGGCATGGTGGTCACGCTGTAACTGGTCCCGTCGTGTCGGGCGCTCCTGCCTGTGCGGGACGCGTGCAGGCAGTAGCTTGGCATCATGGCATCTGTCGCCCGCCGGCGGTCTCGATATACAGTTGTGCTGCAGCTCCTTGGCCGTGCGCTGATGGGCTGGCTGTTGAGCGTGGTGATCATTTTCGGGTGGTCGCGGCGGGCGGCCCAGGGGCCCGCCGACGCCATTGTGGTGTTGGGCGCGGCCCACTACGGTGGACGTCCATCACCGGTGCTCAGAGCCCGGCTTGATCACGCGCTGGCGCTGTGGAAAAGCGGTCGGGCTGAGCGGATGCTCTTAACCGGCGGTCGTCGTGACGGTGATCTGATCAGTGAAGCCGCTGCCGGTCGCCGCTATTTGGTGCGCCGCGGGGTGCCATCCACAGCCATCCTGTTGGAGTCGGATGGACGGACCTCACTTGAGTCTATTGAAGGTACCGCGCGGCTGTTACAGGCGTGGCGTGATTCGCTTCCGCCCGACGTACGTGCCAAGCTGTCGAAACGCCCCAGCGTCTTGCTGGTGAGTGACCCCTTTCACATGCTGCGGCTTGATGTGCTGGCCCGCTTGCATGGGCTGCGTCCGCTCCCGTCGCCCACCCGCACGAGTCCGATTTCCGCCAACCGTGCGGTGGCCATTGAATACATGCTGCGGGAGTCCATCGCGCTGCCCACTGATGTGGCGCTCACGCTTTGGCTCATGTTCACGGGCGGCTCAGCATCGGTACCGCCAACGCGGTAACCCGGCTGAGAGCCGCCCGTGACGCGGCTCAGCGTTTCTGGCGCGGAATGCGCACGACGCGGCCATCGGGACGGAGCTGCTTGATCTCGATGTCCGGGACGACGTCGCGATAGGGGATGCCCCGGTTGTCGTCGAAGCCAAAGCCGCTCCGCAAGGCGGCGGTCAGTGAAAAGGCATCGGCGGCCGCGAGATTCACCGTGTAGCCCAAATCCTGGAGCGACCCAACGGTAATGCGACTGAGCGGTTGCGGTTGATTCACCGCAAAGCCCTGCATGAGCTCGCGCTGCATGATGGAGGTACGCCAATGCGAGTTGATGGTGCCTTGACCGCCGGTGTTTTCCACCGGGACCGGATTGCCGGAATAGGTGACCGAGTTAATGGCGGCGAACTGCGCGCGCGCGGCACTCCCCACAAAGTAGGGATCGTCTGTGTTGGTGGTGTTGAGGAGGGAGCGGCGGAAATTCCAGATGGTGCCGATGCCCAAGACGTGCCCGATTTCGTGGAGCACCACTTTTTCAAACTGTCCGCGCGCTACCAGCTGATCGACGTCATAGCTGTCGAACTCCATGAAGCCCATGAAGGGGATGTTATTCCCGTTCACATAGCATGGGCTGGCCCGTCCTAAAATGTTGCCGGCGCCGGGCGTTCCCGGCCCGTCGATGGAGTCGATACGGGCAAAGATGACGGTGTTTTGTACGGTGCCGGTGACCGCCGGAGACCATGAGACGCAGGAGTTTGCGGCGGGGCCGGCGGGAATACTGGCGCTCACGCTTCCAATGCTCCCCACAATGACCTGCCGCCACTTGGCCACGGCGTTCGCGAAGGCGGTGCGTGTCGCCAACGAGGCGTTGCCGATAAAGCGGACATCAACGTCAAACAACGACACCGACACCGTGCTGGTGAAGGTGGCCGATTTATTCGGAATGGCGCTGCTGGTGGCGCTCAGGGTTTGGGTGGTGGCTGTGCCGAGACGCCAGCTGCCTACAAAGGCGGTTCCCGTTGCCGGATCGGAGACGGCCGAGCCGCCGCTGACGGTGCCGGAATTGGTCCCTGGGGTGAAGAGCACGGGGACACGGCCCACGGGGTTTCCGAACGCGTCAACCACGCGAACCCCGGGAGGGGTACTGATGTTGGTGTTGGCGATGCCCGGTTGATTATCGCCGGCAAATTTGAGCAGATCGGCCGGCGGACCGGCGAGGGCGATCACGCTGAAGTTGGCTGCCGCCACGCCCGACGCGGTGGCGGAGAGAATCTGCTGACCGATGGCGGTGCCGGCGGTCCAGGCGCCCACGGTGGCGCGTCCAAGGTCGTTGGTGGATTGCTGGGCGCCGGTAATCGTTCCGTTGCCCTGCACCACGGTAAAGGTGACTGCGGTGCCCGCGATCGGGTTGCCGTACAGATCTACGGCACGCACCGACGGCAACACCGGCACGGGGGTATTCACCTGGGTCTCCTGCTCCATGGCCGTGGCCGCCACGATCTGCGCTAACGGGCCGGGGCTGGCGGTTGCGGTAAAGGTGACGGCCGGAATCCCGTCTACGGTGGCTTCCAACGTCTGCTGGCCGGCGGTGGTGCCCAACGTCCATCCGCCCGAGCTGGCGTCGCCGGCGGCGGTGGTACGCACGGAGTCGTTCACCACTTTCCCGCCGCCGCCGGCAATACGCCAGCGTACCATGACGTTTTTGATCCCCTTCCCTTTCGCGTCGGTGACGCGGACAGCCGGCACCGTGGCCACGGTGGCCGCTACGGTGGCCGCCACCGTGGTGCTGGCCGTGGCCGTGGCCGCCGTTGGAACCTGCGGGTCACCCCCGCAGGCGGCGAAGAAACCGAGTGCGAGCAGATGCGGAAGGGTCCGGCGCGAAAAACTGGTCATAACGGAACGTGGAGGAGAGTGGATCGGCGAACAACAGGACGGGTTCGGGCGGATGGGGTTCCGACTTTCGTGACCACTACCCCAATATTGGACTATGCGCATTCCAGTCGAGAGTTATCATCTCCCGAACGGCTTGCAGGTGGTGCTCTCTGAAGATCACACTGCGCCGATCGTTGCTGTCAACCTATGGTATCACGTGGGCTCCGCCAACGAACGGCTGGATCGCACGGGGTTTGCCCACCTGTTTGAGCACATGCTGTTTCAGGGCTCCGCGAACGTGGAGGCCAACGAACACTTCGAGCTGATTCAGCGTGCCGGCGGCACGTTGAATGGATCCACCTGGCTTGACCGTACCAACTACTACGAAACCGTCCCCTCGCACCAAGTCGCGCTGGCGTTGTGGCTTGAGGCAGACCGCATGGGACGGATGCTCCCGGGTTTGACGCAGCAAAAGTTGGATACGCAACGCGACGTGGTAAAGAACGAACGCCGCTGGTCGGTGGATAATCAACCGTACGGCACCTGGTGGGAGCGTTTGCCGGCGCTCTGCTTCCCCGACACGCATCCGTTTCACCACTCGTTGATCGGGTCGATGGAGCATCTCACCGACGCCTCGCTCGAGGACGTTGCCGACTTTTTCCGCACGTATTACACCCCCGATAACGCCGTCCTCACGGTGGCCGGGGATTTTGATCGTGCCGAGACGATGCGGTTGATTGAGACGTACTACGGACCGATCCCCCGTGGCGCGCCACGGCCGCCGCTTCGTGACATGACCGTGCCACCGACGTTTGGAGAGACCCGCCGCTGCGTGGTGTCCGATGCCGTCGCCTTGCCGCGCGTTTTTGTGGCCTGTCGCACCCCGGTGTTCGGCAGTGACGGGTACTACGCCGCCTCGCTGGCGGCCGCCGTGCTTGGTCTGCGCACCGGGTGTCGGTTGGAGCAGTCACTGGTGCGCCAGCAGCGCATTGCGTCACAGGCCAGCGCCTTCACGTACGACTTGGCGAAGGGCAGTGACCTGTTGGTGATTGACGCCACGGCACACCCTGATATCGCTCCCGAACAGCTGGAAGCCGCCGTGTTGGCGGAGCTGGATCTTCTGCACGGGCAGGGTGTCACCGACAACGAAGTGCAGCGGGCTCGCGCACTCATTGAAACCAGTTTTGTCACCAGCATGCAATCGGCTGCCGAGCGCGCCGATCAGCTCTCACGCTTTGCCACGTACTTTGGTGATGCCACGCTGATCAACGAGCAGGTGGCGCGCTATGGTGCCACGACCACCGCGGCGGTATCCGCCTTCGCGCGGGAACGTCTGGGCCCCGATAACCGTGCGGTGCTGGTGTATGTGCCAACCGACGAGCACCATCACCACGTATCGCACGAGCACGCGGAGGGTGGCGTATGACGCACTCCCCCCAGCCAACGGCGGTTGATGTGGCCTCCGATACGTTGCCCCCGGCTCCACCGCGGCCCGCCGCCGGTACACCCAGTGCCTATCGCTTTCCGCATTTCGCTACCCGCATTCTGGCGAATGGGTTGCGGCTGATCGTGGCCAATGTCCCGGCCTATCCGGTGGTCACCACGCTCGCGGTAATCGAAGCGGGGGCCACCCGCGATCCTCGGGACTACGAAGGACTGGCCCAACTCACCACGCGGGCGTTGGCGGAAGGAACGCGTGACATGAACGCGCTCGAGCTCACCTCGCGATTGGAGATGCTGGGCACCACGCTGGATACCGGCGCCGATTGGGATTCCGCCATTGTGCAGATCACGGCACTCTCTTCACGCATTGACGATGCCGTGGCGGTGTTGTCCGAAGTGTTGCGTTACCCGGCGTTTCCCGAGTCGGAACTTGAGCGCATGCGTGGGGAACGGTTAGCCGATCTGGCACAGCTGCGTGCGGAACCGCGCGGGCTCTCCGACGTGTTCTTCTCGCGCCTCTTATACCAGCCCGCGTCGCGTTTCGCCCGGCTGGCGGGTGGTGATGAAGCCAGCACCGTGCGCCTCACGCGTGAGCAGGTGCTGGCGTATCACCAGGAGTACTACCGGCCCGATGCCACGGCGCTCATGATGGTGGGGGACATTGATGTAGAGCATGCCGTACGGCTGGCCAGCACCCACTTCGGTGATTGGGCCGGCACGGCGCCGCCGGTCACGGAACCCCTCGATACGCAGCGTTTTCCCGAGCCGCGGGTGCATCTGGTGCATAAGCCGGATGCGCCGCAGTCCGAGGTTCGCGTGGGGCATGTGGCGATTCCGCGCCTCCATGAGGATTACTTCCCCGTGGTGGTGATGAACGCCATTCTCGGCGGACTGTTTTCCTCGCGTCTCAATTTGAATCTGCGCGAAGTGCACGCGTATACGTATGGCGCACACTCTGCCTTCGATTGGCGCCGCGCGGCCAGTCCCTTTGAAATCTCCACGGCGGTGGAGACGGCGGTTACGGCCGCGGCGCTGCGCGAAATCACGCTGGAGTTTGCGCGTATCCGTGAAGCGCCGGTGAGTGAGGCGGAACTGTCGTTGGCCGTGAGCTATCTGGTTGGTGTCTTCCCGATTCGTTTCGAGACCACGGCCGAAGTGGCCGGCGGATTGGCCAACGTGGAGATCTTCCGTTTGCCCACCAACTATTTCGATACTTATCGGGATCGGGTGAAGGCGGTGACCACGCAGGACGTCTTGCGGGTGGCGCAAACCCATCTCGATCCGAATCGATTGCAGGTGGTGGTGGTGGGTGATGCTACCGCCATCCGTCCGAGCGTCGAGGCGCTCTCGCTTGGACCGGTCACGGTGTATGACCCGTCAGACGACGATGTCGCCGCCGCGCCGCTCTCTTCCTCTTCTTCAGCCTCCTGAAACGACGTGTCGCCAGCGAAGCAAGCCGGTAAACGGGTGGTCAAGCCGTCCGTTGCACCACGGGTGAAGCCGCCCAAGAGCCCGTACTACGAGGTGCGTCGCTCCAAAATCCAAGGGCGCGGTGCGTTTGCGCTGTTGCCGATCCGCACAGGAAAAAAGATCGATGAGTACTGGGGGCAGCCGATCACGCATGAGGAAGCCGACCGGCGCTACGACGACAGCAAGGGACGGCACCATACGTTTCTGTTTGTGCTGGACGACGAGACGGTCCTCGATGCGCGCTATGGCGGGAACGATGCGCGCTTCATCAATCACTCCTGTGATCCGAACTGCGAAACGGTGATCGAGGACGGTCACATTTGGATCAAGGCGATCAAGCCGATTTCGCCGGAAACCGAGCTGGTGTACGACTACCGGTTTGAGTGGCAGGACGAGTACGAGCCGGAAGACGTGCGCTATTATGCCTGCCGGTGCGGGGCCGCAAAGTGTCGGGGCACGATTCTTCGCATTCCGGTATATCTGCGCCCTACCATCAAACAGTGGCTGGCCGGCAACGATATTCCGCTGCCGAAAAAGCCGAAAAAGGGTGCGCGGAAAGTGGTAAAGAAAGCGGTGAAGAAGACCGTGAAGAAAGCCACCCGGAAGCGCGCATGAGTGACGGGTCCGGGCATGCCACCGGAAAGATCAGCGGCACGCGCGGCTACACGGGCCGTGTGATTTCCATCGATCGTGACATCGTGCGCTTTCCCGATGGCTCCACGGGAGAGCTGGAAATGGTGCGCCATCCGGGTGCCAGCGCCATTGTGCCGCTGCTGGGCGATGTGGAGGGCGATCCGGAGGTGCTGCTCATTCGCCAGTACCGGTATGCCGCCGAGGGGTACCTGTACGAAATCCCGGCGGGTCGCCTGGACCCGGGGGAGCTCCCGCTGGCCTGCGCGCATCGCGAGCTGAAGGAAGAAACCGGCTACACGGCGTCGCGTGTGGAGCATCTGTTCACGATGTTCACTACCCCCGGCTTCACCGATGAGAAGATCCATCTTTATCTCGCCACCGGACTGGTGGCCGGGGAGAGCAAGCGGGAAGCGGATGAATTTCTGGAGCTGGCGCCGGTGAAGCTGTCACGGGCATTGGCCATGATTGAGCAGGGGGAGATTCAGGACGCCAAAACGGCGTTGGCGTTGCTCTTTACGGCAGGGTTCCGGTTGAACTGACTCCGGTTGTCCTCTTTGTGTGTCCTCAATGGTAGACACTTTGTGTGGTCTTGAATCTCAATTCGCTACGGTGACGTAGGGTGCGGAAGGCTAAAGTTGTTGATTGACAACAACTTGTCCGTTCGGGTTCCAAAAAGTTCCCGTCGGCACGCCGCGTGCACTACGCAGGGTATGTGACGACATGGTTGGCCGGAGTGTCCGGCGACCTGGTTGGCGCACCGCGAGCCGTTGGGCTCGCGTCACCGGAGGAGGAGGACTCGATCATGGCCGAACTGGCTCGTACGAAACTGACTTCGCAGACGACCCCTGCCGTGCCAGTGCGTGAGCATCTCCGCACGCTGGAGGACGGTGATGTGGTGTCGGCGTTCCTCGCCGGCGAAGAGCGCGCTTTCGAAGAGCTCGTTGACCGGTATCAGGGGCGCCTGCTCAACTTCGTGTACCGCACCATTGGCGATCGCGACCGCGCCGAGGATCTGGTGCAGGAAGCGTTCATCCGCGTGTATCGCCATATCGGACGCTTCGACCGCTCGAAGAAGTTCTCCACCTGGATTTACACGATCGCGTCGAATCTGGCGAAAAACGAACTCCGGAATCGTTCACGCAATCCGTTGGTACTCTTCCAAACCATCAAGGCGAAGTTCGAAGAAGAAGACCGGCCGCTGCAGTTTGAAGATCCGCATACCCGCCCGGATGACATGTTCCGGAAGCGGCATTTGCGGGACATGGTGGAGCAGTCGGTTGGGCAGCTCCCGGCGCATCACCGTGAGGTGTTCGTGCTTCGGGAGCTGGAAGGGAAGTCGTACGAGGAGATCGCCGAGATTACGGGGGTGAATCTGGGCACCGTGAAGTCGCGGTTGAATCGGGCCCGCACGGCCTTTGCCGATATCATTGCTCCGCTGGTGCGGTAGGGGATTCCTTCGCGGAAGCTCCCATGCCCACGCTGTTCGTACCGAAGGCCCGCCCAAGGGCCTGCATCTCGAGGTCGGCCCCGCTGCTCATCAGTGCCATCGACCCGCGCGTGAGGCGTGTGACGAAGGCGCTGTTGAGCAGCGGACGGAGCAGGGACGCGACGGCCAGTGAGCCGGGGACAAACACCGTACGGGCGCGCGTCTCGCAGGCGCGCACAAACTGATCGACGCACCGCTCCAGCGGGGTAACCACACCAAAGGCACCGGGGAGTTTGGCGAGGGTGCGCTGAAAGCTGGGCAGGTCGTGCTGCGCATCGCGCACCATATCGGTGTCAATCCAGGTCATGTGCGCGCTTCCAACGTCCACACCATGGGCGGCCATTTCCAGCCGGAGCACGTTCGCGAACTGCTCCACAGCGGCTTTCGACGCGGCATAGGCCGCAAGGCCCGGCATGGCACTGAAGGCCGCGGCAGAGGAGACGACTAAGACATACCCGCGGCTGGCCATGAGATGCGGCAGGGCGGCTTTCACGGTACGCATGGTGCCGATCACGTTCACGTTGATCACCCGTGCCATGGCTTCCACGTCTACCATGGCTACGCTCCCCATGCTGGCAATGCCGGCATTGGTGATCACGATATCGATGCGGCCGAAGTGGGCCGCCGCGCGGGCCACCGCGTCGCTCACGGCCTGCTGGTCGGTGACATCGGCGTGGTACCACGCCGCCGCCGGTCCCAACTCCTGCGCAAGGGCGGCCAGCCGTTCCGCTTCGAGCCCAACCAGTGCCACCCGGGCGCCCTGGAGTACCGCGCGCCGGGCGGTGGCGGCACCTATCCCACGGGCGGGGCCGGTAATGAGCACCACCTGATTGTGCAGTCGGCTACGCATGGGTGGTGCACTCCGGTAGCTGGTCGAGCAAGCGCGAAGAGAACGCGGTGGAGGGGGTGTGGTATCCGGGTGAGGGCGCCGCGGACAGCACCCGGATGGCGCACTCCACCGACGATATCGCGGTGAAGCGATAACCTTCGGGCGTCTCGGCGGTTCCTTCCACGGAGCGTCCATCCTGATGGGTGACCCGCCCCCAGATGTGCATGCGCGCGGTGGCCCGAACGGCGGCGCTCGGTCCGGTAACGCGCGCGTCGATCTGCCGCTCCACAACGCGGCGTATGGCGCCGACGGCCAACAGCGGACGGACCAGCCCCAGCAGCCCCATCATCCGTACCCCACTCGGCGGCATGGCGAGATAGGTGTGAATGTTCGGGATCTGTGTGGACCAG
>CANHTA010000004.1 GCA_947463135.1 Gemmatimonadota bacterium | reverse complement strand
GTGACGTTGTGCTTCCGCGCCAGCGCGTATTCCACCTGATTCGGCCCGATGAATCCCGTGCCGCCCAAAATGAGAATACGCAGCGGCTTCGGCTGCGCCTCGCCCGTTTCCGGACGGCACACCAACGGGCGCACGCCGTCGGCCGTGAAAGCGTGGGCAGCCGCGGGAAGACCCAGGCCAACCGCGCCACCGAGCAACGCGGAGTGTTTCACAAAGGTCCGGCGATCAAGGCTCATGGGCGGCGTCCGTCTAGCTGTTGAATGGTCTTCGTCGAGGCCGGACGCGTCGCGCGCAGTCGCGCCGACACCCGCTCGGCACCCGTGAATACGCGCAGCACATTTTCACCAGCGAGCCCCTTGAGCTCGGCATCGGTCCATCCGCGCTTCAGCAACTCGGCGAACAGGGTGGGATACGTGGAGACATCCTCGAGCCCCCGTACCGTTTCGGTAATCCCGTCGAAATCCCCGCCGATCCCCACATGCGCCGCCCCGGCAATCTTCTTGATGTGATCAAGATGATCGGCGACATCGGCAATGGTGGCTGCCGGCGTGGGGTGCGTTTCACGCCACGCCGCCGCCGCCTTGAATTGGGCGTCGTTGTCATTCGGGAAACGCTTGGTGATCGAATCACGGACCGCCGAGAGCTGTGCGTTATAGCTCGCCACGGTCTGCGACACGAAGCCCGGCACAAACGTCATCATCAGCACACCGCCGTTCTTCGGCAGTCGTGCAAGAATGGAATCGGGCACGTTGCGCGGCACATTGGTGACACCGCGGGCCGCCGCATGCGACCAGATCACCGGCGCCTCCGACACGGTGAGGACCTGACTCATCACAGCCGGTGACGTGTGCGCCAAGTCCACCATCATCCCAAGCCGGTTCATCTCGCGCACCACTTCACGGCCGAAGGCGGAAAGCCCGTTGTGCCGCGCGACATCGTTGGCCGCGTCGGCCCAATCCAGCGTGACGTTGTGCGTGAGCGTCATGTAGCGCACGCCAAGTTCGTAATAGGCGCGCAACGCACCCAGGGAATTCTCGATGGCGTGTCCGCCTTCCATGCCCAGCAGCGATCCGATTCGGCCCCGTGCATACGCGGCGCGTACATCGGCGGCGGAGAACGCCGGCACGAACACGTCGGGATAACGCGCAATCACGCGCTTCGCAATATCGATCTGTTCCAGCTGAATGCGCGCGTAGCCGGAATCGCGCACCTCGCCCGGGATGTACACCGACCAGAACTGCCCGCCAACCATGCCTTTGCGCAGCCGGGCAATGTCGGTCATGCCTGCCGTGGTGGTGCGCAGATCATACGCCACAACATCCAGGGGATTCTTGGCCGCCTCGCGCATGGCCCATGGCAGATCATTGTGTCCATCCACCAGCGGCGTATTGCGCAGCAGTTTCTTCACGTATGCCACGCGCACATCAAGCGACGCGTTTTTCACCGGCACCGCGGCAGCGGCCGGCTTTGGTGCTACCGCCTGTGCCGATACCAAGGCGGGTACCACCATCGCCAACCCGCCACGCAGCACCAACCATCCCACACGAGAGTTCAGCATCCGAGTCGCTCCAAATAGTGAGGGAGCATCTTGCGCCACCACGGCCAATCGTGATTCACGTCGTGCCCCCAGAGATCAAACGTATGGCCAATGTGCCGACGGTCGAGGAGATCATGAAACTCGCGCGTGGCCTCCGGCTTCTCGTACGCCCCCTGACCCGCCACCAACACGATCTTGGTGTGATGCTGCAGCAGCTCAAGCGCGTGGCCCTGCAGGTTTGCCACATACCACATCGGATTGTTGAAGTAGCAGTGGTCGTCGGAGTAGCCCTGGAAATACCCATCTGACAGATCATAGAACCCGCTCATCCCGATCAATCCGCCAAACAGATCGGGGCGGCGGAACAGGGCGTTGGCGGCGTGGAAGCAGCCAAAACTTGCCCCGGTCGTAATCGGGCGCGCCTGCGCCTCGCCACAGGTATGCCGGATAAAGGGCACCACCTCGTCTTCGATATAGCGCGAGTACAATGCCTGCCGTCGCGCCGCCTCCCGCACGGGAAGGGTGCGATCCATCCACGCCAGCTTGTTGATGCTGTCAATGGAAAACACGCGGATACGACCTTGCGTCAACAGCGGCTCCACCGCCTTGATCAGCCAGAAGCGCTCATTCTCAAGGAAATCCGCAGCGGCGGTGGGAAACAACAACACCGGCTGACCACGCCATCCATACGACACGATCGGCATCTCGAGGCCGAGCGAGGGGCTACGCCAGCGATCAATGCGCTTGGGCACCGAGGGATCGATGAATTGTGGGGGCATGCTGGGAAAGCTCACCCACGGTGGTCGTCAGGGCCAGTGGAACGCGCGGGGACGGTTGTTCCCGTTGGTCGCGGTAAGCCGCTTGGCAAAACAGAATTTGCGCCCGATAGACAACTCGGACCGTGAGATGGCGCGATACCGGGCGATCTTCTCCGGATAGCGCAGAATCGTGGATTCCTCAAAGCCCATGCGCAAAAACAGCGGCTCCGCCAGTGAAATGGCGAACAGCTCCGGATACCCTCGTTCCCGTGCCAACTGTTCCGCTGCCATGATGAGCTGCTGTCCAAGCCCCCGCCCTTGGGCGTCGGGTGCAACGGCCAGCGAGACCAGCTCCACGAGCGAGGGCGAGTACTCATCGAGCGCCACCTGCCCCAGCAAGCTCCCGTTAGCAGCGCGCACCACCTGATAGTCCTGGAGGTGCGCCACCACAAACGCCTCGCTCCGGTGCAGCGTGAGGCCGTCGGGGGCAAACAGGTTATTCAGGGCAACGATATCGGCAATGTCACCCTCGTCGGCGTGCACCACCTGCAACGACCCGTCAGCATGCCCGGTCACCGCGACGCGTACACCCGTGTTTTTCCCGCTTTGTCGAACAGCAGAATGTCGTAGGCGTCCTTGCGGCCCCCCTGCTCCATCCCCGGTGAGCCGATCGGCATCCCCGGCACCGCGAGGCCAAGCGCCGTGGGCTGCTCGCGGAGCAACCGGTCAATGACATCGGCCGGCACGTGCCCTTCAAGGGAATAGCCACCAATCCGGGCGGTATGACACGATTCCAACGCCGAAGGCACACCGAAAGACGCCTTCACCGTGGCCAAATCACCGGTGTCGCGCACGGCGACCACAAACCCCGCCTTCCGCACGTGCGCCACCCACTCGGCGCAGCACCCGCAGTTCGGATCTTTGTACACCGTCATCACGCGAGGAATGGCCGCCTTCGGGCGTGGTTGGGCGAACGCCGTGCCCGCACCCATCGCCGCCGCAGCCGTCATGCCACACCGGGCGGCCGCCATCAGAAAGGCCCGCCGGTTGGTCGGGCGAAGGAACTCACCGTTTTGCGTCATCTCGCAGTATAGCGAAATGCGGGGCGCCTCGCCGCACCGGCTATCGGGGAATCCCCGACGGAAATCCATCACACGCCTGACGGTGGTGTGACGGACCGCCGTCTACACTCTCTGCCGATGACCGCCCTTCCACGTACTGCCAGAGGCACTCCATGACCTCCGCACCCAGCGTCGCGGCACCGCCCGCCGCGCCGCGGGCGTCGGCTGCGACGCTCGACCGCTTTTCCTACGACGATGACATCGTCCGCAAGTTCCTGTTTGCCACGCTGATCTGGGGCGTAGTGGGCATGCTCGTGGGTTTGCTCATTGCACTCCAGCTCGCGCATCCCGTTTTCAATTTCAACATTGAGTGGCTCTCCTTCGGGCGACTCCGGCCGTTGCACACCAATGCCGTGATCTTCGCCTTTGCGGGCAATGCCTTTTTCACCGGCTGCTATTACTCCACGCAGCGGCTGCTCAAAGCCCGCATGTTCTCTGATGGGATGAGTCGATTCCACTTCTGGGGGTGGCAAGCCATCATCGTGAGCGCGGCGCTCACCCTGCCACTGGGCTTCACCCAAGCCAAGGAATACGCTGAACTCGAATGGCCCATCGACATCGCCATCGCCATCGTGTGGGTGGTGTTTGCCGTCAACTTCTTCGGCACGCTCCTGAAGCGCCGTGAGCGGCACCTCTACGTCGCGCTCTGGTTCTATATCGCGTCCATCGTCACCGTGGCGATTCTGCACATCTTCAACAACCTGTCGGTGCCGGCGGGGTTCTTGAAGAGCTACAGCATCTACGCCGGAGTGCAGGATGCGTTCATGCAGTGGTGGTACGGACACAACGCGGTCGCGTTTTTCCTCACCACCCCCTTCCTCGGCCTGATGTACTACTTCATGCCGAAGGCCGCCGAAGGGCCGGTGTTCAGCTACAAGCTGTCCATTCTGCACTTCTGGTCACTGGTGTTCATGTACATCTGGGCGGGGCCGCACCATTTGCACTACACGGCGCTCCCCGAATGGGCGAGCACCGTTGGCATGCTCTTTTCCGTGATGCTCTGGGCACCCTCCTGGGGCGGCATGATTAATGGATTGCTGACGCTCCGTGGTGCGTGGCATAAGGTCGCCACCGATCCAATCCTCAAGTTCTTTGTGGTGGGGATCACCGCCTACGGCATGTCCACGTTCGAGGGGCCGATGCTCTCCATCAAGAGCGTCAACGCCCTCGCCCATTACACCGATTGGATCATTGCCCATGTCCATACGGGCGCGCTTGGCTGGAACGGCTTCATGACCTTCGGCATGATCTACTGGCTGCTGCCGCGCCTGTTTCAAACGGAGATCTACAGCAAGAAGGCGATGGAGCTGCACTTCTGGATCGGCTCCGTTGGTATCGTGCTGTATGTCGTGGCGATTTACAGCGCAGGGGTGACGCAGGGACTCATGTGGCGCGCCTTCGACGAAACGGGACGTCTCGCGTATCCCGACTTCGTAGAAACCGTGGTCAAGCTGCTCCCCATGTACTGGATGCGCGTGGTCGGCGGCACCTTCTACATCGTTGGCATGTTCATCTTCGGATGGAATATCCTGATGACGTGGGCGCGGCGTCCGTCGGTGTACGCCGTCCCTGTGGTGGAGGCCGCACCACTGGCACCGCACTATGTCGAACCACACCCGGTGATTCCGGCCAGCGGCCTCTGGGCCCGCTTCAATCAGGTGCAGTGGCACCGCGCGTGGGAGCGTGCGCCCATGCTGTTCACAGTGCTCACCATCCTCGCCGTGGTCGTCGCGTCGCTCTTCGAAATTCTGCCAACCTTCCTCATCAAGTCAAACGTCCCCACGATCGCATCGGTGAAGCCGTACACACCGCTCGAACTCGCGGGCCGCGATCTGTACATCGCGGAAGGGTGCTTCAATTGTCACTCGCAAATGGTGCGTCCGTTCCGGTACGAAACCGAACGCTTTGGTGAATACTCCAAGCCGGGCGAGTCGGTGTATGAGCATCCCTTCCTCTGGGGCTCACGCCGTATCGGACCCGATCTGGCGCGTGAGGGCGGCAAGTATCCCGACCTCTGGCATGTACGCCACTTCGACAATCCGCGGGCGGTAACCGCCAAGTCCATCATGCCGGCGTATTCACACTTCCTCACCAGGTCCCTGGACTTTGCGCAGATCCAGTCGCGGGTCGATGCCATGGCCATGGTGGGCGTACCCTACGGTGATGCCGTCAATCGCGCACCAGCCATGGCGCGAGCACAGGCGCAGGCCATCGCGGCATCGATTGTGGAGCAAGGTGGGCCGCGAGGGTTGGAAGACAAGCAGATCGTGGCAATGGTGGCCTACATGCAACGGCTTGGCCGCGACATCAAGGTGACAGCTGCGGCCGCTGCCACGGCAGACACGCGTGCAAACCCACGGCTTGCGGAGGTGCGCTGATGAAGCTCTCAGACATCATGAGCTATGCAGAGCTGTCCCAGTATGCAGAAGTCGCGCTGGTGCTGTTCCTCGGCGCGTTCATCGCCATCGCGATCCATACCTACTGGCCATCGCGCGCAGCCGAGCTGCATGCGGCGTCACGGCTGCCCCTTGAGGATGACCAGATCATCACGCCTCGCCAGACGGAGCGCTGACCGATGTCCACACAAGACGAACACGACCGGGCAAGCCGCCAGGATCGATTGATTGAGCATTCGTATGACGGCATTCAGGAGTACGATAATCCGATGCCGCGCTGGTGGCTGCTCACCTTCGCCGGCACCATCATCTTTTCGGCCATCTACCTGATGAACATCGGGCCGGTGGGCAACGGCAAAGGTCGCGAGAAAGACTACGAAGACGACATGAAGGCCTTTGCCGCCGCGCACCCGGCGCCGAGCGGCGGGAAGCGGTCTGCCGCCGCCCTGTTGGCGATGGTGGACGATCGGGAAGCGCTGCACGAGGGCCAAGAGACGTACAGCGCCTATTGCGCCTCGTGTCACCGCATGGATGGCGGTGGGCTGATCGGACCGAACCTCACCGATGCCGTCTGGCTGCACGGCGGGCTCATCACCGACGTGTATAACACGGTAGCGAATGGTGTGCTGGAGAAAGGTATGCCGGCGTGGAACAAGTTGCTCAAGCCGGAGGAGCTAGAGCAGGTCGTTGCCTATGTCGCGTCACTGCAGGGATCCAATCCGCCTAACCCGAAGGCACCACAGGGCACGCCGGTTACGCCGTGAGTACCGGCGCAGCGCCATCCCCGGGAGGGCCACGGCCGACAGGTCGGGTACTCCCCACGCTCAACGAAGACGGCACACGCCGCTGGATTCGTCCGAAGCCCTCACACGGCGCATGGTGGCGCAAGCGACAGGTGGTGGCCTATCTGCTGATGGCCATGTTCTTCGCGGCGCCGCACCTGCGGCTATTCGGCAAGCCCGTGTTCCTCATGGACCTGCCGCGCCGCCAGTTCACGCTCATGGGGTACACCTTCCTGCCAACCGACACGTTGCTGTTCATGCTCGTCATGGGCAGCGGCGTGATTGGCATTTTTCTCATCACGGCGCTCTTCGGCCGCGCCTGGTGCGGATGGGCCTGTCCGCAAACGGTCTATCTGGAATTCCTCTTCCGCCCCATCGGACGCTGGTTCGATGGCGGCTACACCGGCTCGAGAAAGCTCGATAAGCAAGGCGCGTGGTTTACGCCACGACGCCTCGCCAAGTATTGCACGTTTTTCGCGTTGGCGTTGTTTGTGTCGCACACGTTACTGGCGTTCTTTGTTGGCACCGAGCAACTCTACGACTGGATGGCGAGCCCGCCCGCCGAACATCCCAGGGCGTTCTTTTTCGTGGTGCTGTTTACAGGACTCGTCTGGTTCAACTTCACCTATTTCCGTGAACAGACGTGCCTGATTGTCTGCCCCTATGGGCGTTGGCAGTCGGCGCTCATTGACCGCCAGTCGGTCATCGTGGCCTACGATTACCGCCGCGGTGAACCGCGCGGGCATGTCGGCACGGTACCAAGCGGCGAGGCCGGCGACTGCATCGACTGTGGCGCCTGCGTGCAAACCTGTCCCACCGGCATTGATATCCGGAATGGCCTGCAAATGGAGTGCGTCCACTGCACCCAATGCATCGATGCCTGCGATGATATCATGACGAAAATCGGCAAGCCGACAGGGCTCATCCGCTACGCGTCGCAGGATCGCATAGCCGGCAAGCCGCGGCAGCTGCTTCGCATGCGCACGATCTTGTATCCGGCCGTCCTCACCGTCCTCATCGGCGCACTGATCACGGCCTTGTTCCTCAAGGAATCGGCCGACCTCACGGTGTTGCGCGGCGGACGCGACGGGCCGTTTACGGAGGACGCCGGGGGACGGGTATCCAATCAGATTCGCATCAAGATCACCAATCGGCGCGGGACGCCGGTTGCCTACACCATCACGCTCAGCGGATTGGAGTCCGTAGGACTGCGCCCCGATGAGATCACCATCGTTGCACCGGAGAACCCCCTGCGCATTGACGCCGGAGCCACCCGCACCACCAGCATCTTCGTGCTGCTGCCGCGTCGCGCATTCGTGAACGGAGAGCGCATGATCACCATTGGCGTTACCGATGGTGCGCGCTATCGGGAATCTGTGCCCTACCGCCTGCTTGGTCCCTCGCCCACACCTTCACCCGATACGACGCCATGAAAGCAGGATTCGGATGGCCCCTCGGTATCACGGGGTTACTCGTGGCCACCGTTGCCGGGAATCTCGTGATGATGCGGATTGCCAACAACGATCCGTCGTTTTCCGTGGAGCCGGACTATTACCGCAAAGCCGTGTTCTACGACTCCACCATGGCGCAGTCCCAGCGCAATCTCGCGCTTGGCTGGAGCGTACAGCTTGCCGCCGATTCAATCGTACCCGGATTGCCCACGCGCCTGCGCGTGATGCTGCGTGATGCGAAGTCGGTACCGCTCACCGGTGCCACGGTTGAGGTTACAGTGCTCTTTAACGCGCGCGCGAACAACCTGAGCACCGCCCGCCTCGTGGAAGAGGCAGCGGGTGTGTACACCGCGGCCGTGCCGATTCAAACACCCGGGGAATGGGAGATTCGCGTGAAGGCCGCGCGTAATGACGCGCACTTCACCGCCAGCACGCGCCTGTCTGCGGTTCGTGCCAATCGGGGCTCCGGCGGCGGTCAGGGTGTGCCGTGACCGCCACGGTATCGGCCATTCTGCTGGCCAGTTTCCTGGGCAGCGTACACTGCGCGGGGATGTGCGGCGCATTCGTCTGCTTTTATACCGGAACGGCGCATGGCACAGCGGCATCAGCGCTCCGTGCACATACGCTGTATAACGTGGGTCGTCTCACGTCGTATCTCACCCTTGGCGCCCTCGCCGGCGGGGTTGGCGCCGGGGTTGCGGCGCTTGGTGTTCGCTCGGGGATGCAGCACACAGCCGCCGCGGTTGCCGGCCTGTTGATGGTTGCATGGGCGACAAATACCATCATGGCCCAACGTGGTGTGCGTTGGCGCCGCGCGACATCGCACGCAGGGCATCGCAGCACCGCGCGCGCACCGGAGTGGTGGACACGCGCCATGGGCCACCTGCTCCACGCCGTGCGGGAACAGCCGATGGCGATACGGGCGTGGCTCACCGGACTGGTCACCACCCTGTTACCCTGCGGATGGTTGTATGTCTTTGTGGCAACCGCCGGTGGTGCCGGCAGCGTGCGCGGTGGCATGCTCGTGATGGCCGCTTTCTGGCTTGGCACCGTCCCCGCACTGGTTGCCGTTGGGCTGGGTGCCCAGCGCCTGTTTGCGCCGCTCCGCGTGCGTCTGCCAATGCTCAGCCCCGCCATTGTGCTGGTCATGGGGTTACTCACCATCTCCGGACGCTTCGCACCACACCACGCCGGCGCAACGCCATCCGGCGCGACGGCGTTATCGGCGCCGAACGCGCACGCGCATGGAGGGGCACACCCGTGACAACCGTACTCAGCGTAGGAACGCCAACCGCTGCGGTGGGTGAAAAGATCCGGTGCGCTCACTGTAGCCTTCCGGTACCGGATGGACTCATCGAGGAGACCGCGGACGCGCACTTTTGCTGCAGTGGCTGTGAGACCGCCTATGGTATGCTGCAGCACCATGGGCTGAACGCGTACTACGGGTTTGCCGAACGACGTGAGGCACCGGTGCAGCGTTCGGGGCGCCGCTATGACGAGTTTGATCATGCCACGTTTGCGGAGCTGTACATCACCACCGCGGCCACCGGCCTCTCACGCACGGAGCTCTATCTCGAGCGTGTGCATTGCGCCTCATGCGTGTGGCTTGTGGAGCGCGTGCCGTTGCTGGTGCCCGGCGTGGTGCGCGCCGAGCTCGATGTGCGGCGTTCGCTGGCGGTTATCGAGTGGGACATGGCGGCGGTGCCGCTCTCCCGCGTGGCGCAAGCGCTTGATGCGTTGGGATACCCGCCCCACCCATTTCGTGGCGTAGCGCGCGCCGACATGCGCAAGCGGGAAGACCGGGCTATGCTGGTGCGCATCGGCATTGCCGGCGCGATTGCCATCAATGTGATGCTGGCCGCACTCGCGCTGTATGCCGGCGAACTCAACACCATGGATGAAAGTGTCCGGCGCTTTTTCCGTTGGGTGAGTTTCATCGTCACCGTCCCCGCCTTCATCTGGCCCGGACGCGTGTTCTTCACGGGCGCGTGGGCATCGCTGCGCACACGCACGCTGCACATGGATCTCCCCATCGCTATTGCGCTGGCCGCCGGGTTCGTGCGTGGTGCGATCAATACCATTACCGATGTGGGACCCATCTACTTCGACGGTCTCGCCGTCCTCATTTTTGCGCTGTTGGTTGGACGCTTTCTGCAACAGCGTGGCCAACGCATGGCCGTTGATGCGGCCGAGGAATTGCATGCCATTGCGCCCACAACCGCACGGGTGATTGAAGACGGCGTGCGGCGCGAAATTCCGAGTGAGGCGCTGCTCCCGGGGATGCTGATTGACGTGCGGGCGGGTGAGTCGTTCCCCGCTGATGGGGTAGTCAGCAGTGGACACTCCACTGTGAATGCCGCGCTGCTTACTGGTGAATCGCGTCCCACATCCGTGGCGGTGGGAGCAAGGGTGTACGCCGGCACGGTGAATGTGGAGTCGCCATTGGAGCTCCGGGTGGAGCAGGCTGGCGAGTCAAGCCGCATCGCACGGCTCATGAAGCAGGTGGAAGAGAGCGCGGCACGTCGGGCGCCCATCGTGCAGCTGGCCAATCGGATGGCGGGGCGCTTTACCGCCGTGGTGCTCGTGGCGGCGGCGGTGACGTTCCTGATGAAGTGGCGGGCGTCGTCGCCGCATGCGCTCGATGACGCCATCGCCCTGCTTATTGTCACCTGCCCATGTGCGCTGGCGCTGGCCACGCCGCTCGCCATCACGGTGGCGGTGGGGCGTGCGTCGCGTCGCGGCATGCTCATTAAGGGCGGTGATGCGCTGGAACTGCTCGCAACACCGGGCATTCTCGTGCTCGATAAAACCGGCACCATCACCGAGGGACGCACGGCGTTGACGGTGTGGCATGGTCCCGACTGGGTCCAGCCGTTGGTGCTCGCGCTGGAAGCGGGATCGTCGCATCCGCTGGCCGATGGCTTCCGTCGTGCCTGGCCCAACCTGCCCACCCCCACGGTGACGGCGTCACGCCATCTGGCGGGCGCGGGTCTCGAGGGTACAGTGCACGGTCACGTGGTCCGTATTGGATCACCGGCCTTTGTGCGGGCCGCCGCCAGCATGGGGGATGACGCGCTGCGCGAGGTGGCAGCCCATCTCGATCACACCCTCACGCCGGTCCATATCGCCGTGGACGGGGTGGTGGTGGCCATCGCCGGCCTTGGGGATCGCATACGCGAGGATGCGCTCGACGCTATACAGCGGTTACGTGGGCTCGGGTGGCGAACGGTGATGCTGAGCGGTGACTCGCAGGACGTCGTTTCGTCGGTTGGGCGTACGCTGGCCTTTGCGCCGCACGACGCCATCGGCGGCGCGTCACCGGAAGCGAAGCTGGCGATGGTGGAACAGCTCAAGGCGACGTCAGGACGCACCGTGGTGATGGTTGGCGACGGCATCAACGACGCCGCCGCCATTGCCGCTGCTCACGTTGGGATTGGCGTGCATGGCGGCGCTGAGGCGTGCCTGGCCACCGCCGACATCTTTCTCACCCGCCCGGGACTCGGGGCGCTCGTCGAACTCGCGGAGGGGGCGCACCGCACCGTGCGCGTCATCCAACGCAACATTGCCCTGTCCATCGGCTATAACCTGGTGGGTGCCAGTCTCGCGGTGTTCGGCCTGCTCACCCCCCTCATCGCGGCCATCCTGATGCCAACCAGCTCGGTCACCGTGGTGCTCGGGTCGTGGTACAGCACCACCTTTCCCCGCACCACCGCCGCGGAGCGTGCCGCATGATCGTGCTGTATATCGTGTTACCGTTAGCCCTGTTGATGGTTGGCGGTGCCGTCCTGGCCTTTGTGTGGAGCGCACGCAGTGGCCAGTACGACGACCTCGAAACGCCGGCCGTTCGGGTGCTGCACGACTGAAGGCCGCGTGGGGGAGAGCCCGTGCACCGGGGAACGCCGCGGTTTTGCCATGGTGCGGGTTCCGTCCGGGACGGTTTTGGCGCAACTTTATCCCCCATGAGCAACGCCGAAACGAGTTCCCATCGTGATGTGCCGGAGCGCCGTCACAATCCACGGTTGCGTGAATTGGTAGACGAGATGCTCGCCTCCATCCGGGCCGCAGCCAGTGTGCAGCTCTGGACAGCGGAGGAGCGCGACCGCTACGAGGCGGACATGGCCCGCATTATGAAGACGGTGCAGACCCACGCGGTGGTCCGCGACACGCGCGCACAGCTGGACTGACGGGCCACCGCCCTGCACGTGGTTGACGATTCAGCGCTGCACGCGCAGCTCGATGCGCTCTGTGCCGCGGGATGGAGTTTGTGGGAACGCTTTGAGCGAAACGAGCGTGACCGTGATTTCCATGCCTTTGTCCCCGCCGACTATGACGCCGTCCGTACTGCCATGCTCGCGCACCGTGCCCCGGGGGCACGCTTTCTGGAATGGGGCTCCGCGACCGGCGTCATCACCATCATGGCGGACCTCATGGGGTTCGACGCCTACGGGATTGAACTCGATGCCGGGTTGGTCGTCACCGCACGCGAGCTCGCGTCCCGGTTCCACTCACGCGCCCAGTTCGTAACCGGTAGCTTCCTCCCCACCGGCTACAAACGCCCCGGCGGCAACGAATCCGACACCATCGGGAACGGACCCTCCGGATATCTGCAGCTCGGTCGTGCCCTCGACGATTTCGACGTGGTATTCGGCTACCCGTGGAATCATGATGCCCCTCTCATGCACGACCTCATGCGACAATACGGACGACCCGACGCATTACTCCTGCTCAACGACACGGAGCTCGGCGTGCGCGCCTTTCGGGGCGGACGCGAACTGATCGTGCGACGGTGAGTACGCCCCCCGTCTCACGACCCACGGGCCTTCGTCGCGAACTCGGTGTGGTGGCGCTGGCCTCCACCGGCATCTGCTCCATGGTTGGTGCCGGCATCAACATCGTCCCCTTCGCGCTGCAGCGCACCGTACCCGGTGTTGGCGGTTGGGTGCTCGTGGCCTATGCGCTGGCTGCCATCCCCGCCGTCCTCGCCGCGCTCTGCTACGCCATGCTCGGCAGCGCGATGCCACGCGCCGGTGGCTCCTACGTGTATGCGAGTCGCGCCATCAGTCCCTACGCCGGATTCCTCGCCAGCTTCTCGCAGTGGTTCGGGCTGTGTATCGCCATCGGCGTGGTGTCGTATGTCATCCCGCCATTTCTGCGTGACATTGCCGCCGCTGCGCAGTGGACCACGGTGGCCACGATGCTTGAGCAGCGCCCCCTGCGGTTGGGACTGGCGTTGCTGCTGCTGTGGACCTTCGTGTTCGTCAACCTGCGTGGAGTGCGCGCCGTGGCGAACACCCTCATGCCACTCATGCTCGTAATGTTTGTCTGCGGCGGTCTGGTGATTGTAACGGGGTTTTCCCACTCCGTCGAGGAATACGTAGCGCTGTTAGCGGCGCAGCAGCGCGCCCTTCCGCCGGAACCCGCGCCGGCGGCGTTTTGGACCGTGGTCCCACCCGCCGCCGCCATTCTCTTTTCAAGCTTCATCGGCTTTGATGCCATTGCCCAAGCCGGGGGCGAAGCCAAAAATCCGTCACGCTCTATTCCGCTTGCCATCGGGCTCACCATTGCCGTGGTCGGTGCGTTTTACTTTCTCTTTACTGCGGCCGTATACCACACCGTCCCATGGTGGCATGTCGCGGCGGAAAGTCAGGTGCGCGACGTCACCGCCCCCGGGCTGCTCTCGCCACTGGCGTCACCCCTGGTGGCCATCATCATGGTGTCTGGCGCGGCGGTCTCGCTGATTAACGATTTGCCGGGCATGCTGTTGGGGGTGTCGCGGTTGTGTTTTGCGTGGGCCGAGGACGGTGTGTTTCCGCAGGCGCTTGCCAGGGTGCACCCACGCTATGGCTCACCGCACGTCGCCCTCTTCGTATCGGCACTCCTTGCCACCATCGGCATCTTCGGCGGACACTTCGCCGGCGATTTCTTTTTGGGTGTCGATATTCTGGTTACCGCCATGCTGGTGAACTTCATCATCATGGCGCTGTCTGTACTCAGACTGCCGGCACACAATCCCTCGCTCGCACGCGCGATGCGGGTGCTGCCATCGCGCCCGCTGCAAATTGTGGTGGCGAGCAGCGCGGTGGTGCTACTCTCCATCCTGCTGGCCGTGCATACCTGGCGTGATCTCCATGCTGACGTCTCGGTATGGTATGCGCGCTCGACGCCGGTGTGGTTCGTGGTGATGGTCATCGGCAGTACCGTCTACTGGCGCGAAACACGTGCCCTCGCCCGCCGCGGGGGGGATCTGCGTGCGATCACCTCCGTGCTCCCCCCCGAGTAATCACCGCGTTGATCCCGCCACCGCACCCGCCGATGACCACGATTCCCCGTTGTACGCTTGCCCCCGGTGTTGAGATCTCGCGTGTGTTAACCGGCCTCTGGCAGTTGGCCGATATGGAACGCGACGGCCGGAGCTTCGATCAGGCCGCCGCCGCACAGGCGATGCACCAGTACGTGGAGCACGGCTTCAGCACCTTCGACATGGCCGATCACTACGGATCAGCCGAAGACGTGGCCGGGCTCTATCGACAGCAACTGCACCCGGGCACCGCCGTTGAGTGTCTCACCAAATGGGTGCCGGTGCCGGGTCCTGTGAGTGCGCATGACGTGCGCGCGGCCGTAGATCGCGCCTGCACGCGGCTGCGCACCGACCGCCTTGATCTCCTGCAATTCCACGCGTGGACCTTCGCCGACCCGCGGTGGCTCGATGCCCTGTGGTATCTGGAAGCTGAACGCGACGCAGGACGGATTGGTGCGATCGGGCTCACCAACGTGGATACCGCGCACCTGCGCGTGGCCGTGGCGAGCGGGATTCGCATTGCCAGCAATCAAGTGAGTGGATCGCTGCTTGATAGGCGCTTCACCAACACCCTCGCCCCGTACGCGCAGGCGCACGGAGTGGGACTGCTCTGCTATGGCACGTTACTGGGTGGATTTCTCAGCGAGCGATGGCTTGGCGTGGCAGAGCCCGACTGGGGCGCCTTAAGCACGTGGTCGCAGATGAAGTACGGCCGGTTCATTCGGGCGGCCGGTGGCTGGGAGCCGTTTCAGGGGTTGCTGCGCGCCGTGCACCGCATCGCTGAAAAGCATGGCGTGTCAATCGCAGCCGTTGCCAGTCGCTGGGTGCTTGATCAGCCGGGAGTGGCCGGTGTGATCATCGGGGCGCGTCTTGGACAGTCGGCCCACGCCACAGACACCGCGCGGATTTTTGCCTTCACGCTGGACGCCGATGATTGTGGTGCGATTGCCAGCGCCCAATCGGCACTCACCGCCATTCCCGGCGACTGCGGCGACGAGTATCGCCGGGCTCCGTTTCTCACCGCAAGCGGCGACCTCAGTCATCACGTTTCGGAGTTCCCCGCGCCATTTATCACGCGCCCGGGTACCAACGGACGCACGCTCGCTCTGAGCGGCACGGTGTGGGAACCGATGGCGGGTTACAGCCGTGCCGTGCGTAAGGGACAAACCATCAGTGTATCCGGCACCACCGCCACCCATGGCGACCGTGTCATCGGCGGCACCGATGCGGCGGCCCAGACGCATTTCGCCATCGATAAAATCGCCGGCGCCATCCACTCGCTGGGTGGTACCCTGGAAGATGTGATCCGCACGCGCGTGTTCGTGTCCCATGTGGATCATTGGGAGCCCGTCGCCCGCGCGCATGGTGAACGGTTCGGACACATCCTGCCCGCCAACACCTTGGTTGAGGCGAGACTGGTTGGTGCAGAGTACCTGGTTGAAATCGAAGCGGACGCCATCGTGTCCGGCTCCTGAACCCTTTCACCGTTCACCTTCTGCGATGACGCACCGTACCCGTTCTGCTACCCTCGCGGCCTCCGCGCTCCTGCTGTTCACGGCCACCCAACCGGTGGCGGCACAAGGCAAGGCCACCGATCCACTGGCAGCCGAAATTGAAACGCGCATGACGGCGGTGATGCCCAAAGTTGTGGCGTGGCGGCGTGATATTCACGAGCATCCCGAGCTCTCCAATCAGGAAGTGCGTACGGCCGCGCTGGTCGAGAAGCATCTGCGTGCGCTGGGCATGGAGGTCACGCCACAGGTGGGGAAAACGGGGGTCGTTGGTGTGCTGCGCGGTGGCAAGCCCGGTCCGGTGGTCGCCCTCCGCGCGGATATGGACGCACTGCCGGTCACGGAGCTCGTGGACCTGCCCTTCAAGAGCAAGGTCCGCACGATGTACAACGGGCAGGAAGTGGGCGTGATGCACGCCTGTGGCCATGACAATCATGTGGCCATCATGATGGGAACGGCAGAAGTGCTGGCCGGCATGAAGGAACGCCTTCCCGGTACGGTGAAGTTCATTTTTCAACCGGCAGAAGAAGGGCTTGGTGGCGCCGAGGCGATGATCGCCGATGGCGCCCTGCAGAACCCGCGCCCCTCTGCCATTTTCGGCCTGCACGTGTGGCCCTCTGCACTCGGGTCACTCAGCACGCGCGCCGGTGGCTTCATGGCTGCCGCCGATCAGATCGACATCGTGGTGAAGGGACGGCAGACGCACGGTTCGGCGCCATGGTCTGGTGTGGATCCCATTGTCGTTGCCGCCCAGATCGTGATGGGGTTGCAAACCGTAGCCAGCCGGCAAATTGATGTGACGGCAGCACCGGCCGTCATCACCATCGGCATGATTCAAGGCGGCAATCGCGGCAACATCATTCCCGACAGCGTGGTCATGATCGGCACGATTCGCACCTTTGACGCCGACATGCGCCAGGAGATTCACACGCGCGTCAAGCGCACCGTGGAAGACATCGCGCACTCCGCCGGTGCGACGGCGCGCGTGCAGCTATCCATTGGCGGGCTCATCACGCAGAACGATGCCTCGTTGCTCGAAAAGATGACGCCCACCTTGCAGCGCACGGCCGGCGACGGTGGCTTCCGGACCGTCAATCCGGTCACCGGTTCCGAAGACTTCCCAGCCTTCACCAAAGACATCCCGGGGCTCTTCTACTTCCTCGGCGTTGCCCCGAAGGGCATGGACCAGAAGTCCCAGGCGGCCAATCACTCGCCGCTGTTCTTCGCTGATGAGGCCGCGCTGCCCACGGGCGTACGCGCTATGGCCAATCTGGCGGTGGATTATCTCAAAAGCGGCGGGATGGCCAGCGCGAAGCCGGCCATGAAGCAATAGTCACGCCTCGACAAACGTCTCCGAGTAAATCAGCCAGCCCATTTCGCTGAAACGCCACTCGGCTACGTAGCTGCCCTGCTGCTCGTGCAGCCCCGTCTTCAGGCGCCACCGGCCTACCCAGCGTCCACGCTCGGTGGCGCGCATGGGGTCGGGGAGCGTGACCTGCTCGATCGTGCGCTCGTAGGTAACGAACGCCCGATCGGCAAACTGTTGGGCAAACGCCGCGCGCGATGCGTCGCGCCCCTTCAGCGTAGGGCCACCGGCCACGCCGACCACGACATCCGGTGCCATAAACGACACCGTGCGGTCGGCGTCATGCGCCGCAATCGCCTGATTGGACTGCGCGCGCAGCGTGCGAATCAGCGCACTCACTATCGATGTCGCCTCGGTCACATCGTGGTACGCTTTTTCGGCTTCACGTACTGATCAAGCCACGCGGTCATTTCGGCCAGCGCGTGCCCGACACTTTCACGCGCGCGGTAGCCGTGCGACTCACCGGGCAACTGCACGTAGCGCGTGGTTGCGCCGTTGCCCTTGAGCGCCTGATACATGCGCTCGCTCTGAATCGGATACGTGCCCGTGTTGTTGTCGGCCATGCCGTGCACCAGCAGGATCGGATCCTTGATTTTGTGGGCGTACGTAAACGGGGACATCGCGCCGTACAGGTCGGGGGCATCCCAGTAGGTGCGCTCTTCGCCTTGGAAGCCGAATGGCGTGAGCGTACGGTTGTAGGCACCGCTTTCCGCCACGCCGGCGCGGAAGAGCCGCGTGTGCGCCAGCAGGTTGGCCGTCATGAACGCGCCGTACGAGTGTCCGCCCACGCCAATGCGGTCGCGATCGGCCACACCCATCGCCACGATGGTGTCCACCGCCGCCTTGGCGCTCGCGGTGAGCTGCTCCACGTACGTGTCGTTCGGTTCCTTGCCGTCCACGCCTACGATGGGCATGGTGGGGTTGTCCATCACGCCGTAGCCCTGCGTGAGCATGAACAGGTGCGACGCACCGCTTGGCCGTACGAAGCGGTACGGTGAACCCACCACCTGCGAGGCCGCTTCACGCGAGCGGAACTCCAGCGGATACGCCCACAGGAAGAAGGGGAGCGGACCATCCTTTGCCTTATCGTAGCCGGCCGGCAGATAGATCGTGGCCGACAGCTTCACGCCATCGGGACGCGTGTACGTAATGAGCTGGCTGGTGACACCGGCAAACACCGGCGCCGGATCCGTGAACTGCGTGAGCTCGCGCGGAGCGATGCGGCGCACGAAATCGCGCACGAAATAGTTGGGCGCGTCGGTCTTCGACTCGCGGCGCGTCAGGGCCACCGTGCCATTGGCATCGAGCATGCCGATGGGCTGTTCGTAGTACGGCGCTGCACTCTGGAACAACCGCGTCTTGCTCGCGGTGGCGAGCTCGAACCGATCCACAAACGGACGATCGCCTTCGGGGCCGGCGCCCAGCCCGGTCAGGAATGCCATTTTGCCGTCGGGCGTGGTCAGCAGCACCGTCTGGCCGCGGGCATCGCGCGCCGTGAGGAAGTCGCCCGGATCGGCGTAGCGATCCTCGCTTGAGCGTTCCCACAACAGCCGCGGTGCCTTGGCACCCGACGGATCAATGATCCATGCGCGCGTCTTGCGGGTCTTCCCTTCGTTCTCGCGTGCAATGGCGAGCCCCGCCGAACCCCAGGTAATCGCGCCGGCGCGCCAGCTGGTTTCCAGCAACGTTTTCGGGGTGCCGGTGAACGGCGCATCAAGCAGGGCAATGCGGTCACGCTTATCGGCCTTCGAATCGCTATCGCCGCCGTCGAGGGCTTCCACCCACGCCAGCGTGGCCGCCACATCACGACGCCACTGCACGTTGCGAATGCCGGCCAGTGCGCCGTTGCCGCCCCACGGCACGCGCTCAATGAGCGGCCGGCTCACCACCGACTTCACCACCACGCCGTCCATCGACCACACTTCCGTGCGCGTCGGGAAGTAGTTCAGCGGCACCGTATACGAGAACGGACGCGACAACGTGCTCACCAGCAGATAGCGGCCATCGGGCGACGCGCTCACATCGGTGCGCATATCCGGCGCACCCAACGTCTTCACCGACCCGTCAAGCGAGACGAGCGCGAGCTGACTTGTGCCGTAGTGCGCGAAGATCGCTTCGTCAAACGGACTCTTGAGCAGATCCTGATAGGTGGCGGCGCGGTCGCTGCGACCGGTGAGCGCTTCCTGCACGATGGGTCCGTCCGGCGCGGTAGTCATCGCCGGCGCCGTACCGCGAGCGGCCGGCACAAACGTGCACGCCAGTGACGCGGTGGACACCCACACACAGGGAGTACCCAGAATCGCCGTCAGGCGCTGCGACGTGAGCGGCTTCGCCTGCGCCGTGGCGACATCGGCGATCCACAATGTGATCGCGTCATCGCTCGTGACCGTGAAAGCAATCTTCTGGCCGTCGGCCGACCACGACACGTTTTCAATGCTGGCGCCGGCCGGAATCGGTGCCTGAATCCGGCGCGCCGGGTCGCCATTCACCGACTGCAGCGACAGGCCGGTATAGCTCTGACCGCGCGTGGGTCCGCTGGTTTTCGGATCGAAGCGCAACCCGGCCAGACGATACTCGAAGGCCGCAACGTCACTGATCGGCGGCAGCGCGGGACGCTCCAGCAGCAGCAACTGCTGTCGATCGGGACTCAGCTGTACCAGCGGCGTAGCCGGCTGGTCGAGAATCTGCGCGATCGGCTGGGGTGGCTGCCGGTACTGCGCCTGCGCGGCGCGTGAGAACACGGTAGGCGCCAGCACCACACACACCACCAATCGCGTCAGGCGACGCGGCGAACGAGCAGAGAGTGTCACGCGTTTCTCGCAAGGGAAAGGGGAAATCGACAACAAGTGTGTGCCAACGAGTTACCGCCGCGTCAATACGGTACTGCCCGGTGCGCTCGCGGTGACGATACCATGGCATGCGCCAACAGTCGTCCCCAGGGACGACTGTTGGGTGCAGGAACGGCGCGCGAACGCGCCGACGCCGCGTCACGGACGATCAGCGTAGCCATACAAAACCCGGCGTGAAAATGCCGACTATGGAGTCTGGGTTCCCGGCGGGCTGGGCGCCAGTGTCGTTGCCCCGGTTAGGCTACCGGCGCTGTGTGCCGGTCGTATCGGTGAGCGCCTTCATGAACGACACCAGGGCGCGCTGCTCTGGCGCGGTGAGACGCAGGGGGTCGGGAGGCAGCGTTTGGTTGTCGAGCGCAATACCGATGCCGGCCCCGCCACCGCGGTTGTAGAAATCCACGACAGCCTCAAGCGTACGATACACTCCATTGTGCATGTACGGGGCCGTCAGGGCCACGTTGCGCAGCGAGGGCGTCTTGAACGCGTACCGGTGCGGCGCGGCCCGCGTGAGCCGAAAGCGACCAACATCCGGGTCGATCGTGGCACGGGCGGTCACCGCCCGCGACGGCGTGCCCAGCACTTCCACCTCGGCCTTCCGATACATGGGCGGCACGGTACCGTTGGTGAGGGGAATGAAGTGGCAGGTGGCGCACTTCCCCTTGCCCACGAATACGTTGAAGCCCTGGCGCTCCTCGTCAGACAGAGCGGCCAAGTCGCCACGCAGCGCCCGGTCCACCGGCGAGTTCAGCCGCGTCAGGCTGCGCTGATAGGCCGCCAGCACGGTCCGGATTTGCGCCGCAGTGACCAGAGAGTCCGTACGCGCCGGCGCGTTCGCAAAGGCGGCGCGAAACCGGGCCACGATCGCGGTGTCGGTTGAAAGACGGGAGGCGATGCCAGCGAGACTACCATGCATTTCGTCCACATTCTCAACCACATCGGTCACTTGGTCTTCGAGATACGTGGTGCGGAGGTCAGCAAAGGAGCCCAGCTGGAGGCCGCTGTTAATCACCGTGGGCGTATTCCGCGCCAACGGGGCGCCCCCTCTGGCCTGATTGACGGTGAGACCATCGGTGAACGCCTTCGCAGACACGTGACAGCTGCTGCACGCGCGCGTGCCGTCACCGGAGAGCTGCGTGTCGTGAAAGAGTCGTTCCCCAAGCGCGACCTGCGCGGGTGTGCCCGGCCTCGCATCGATCGGCGCGAAGCCCATGACATCAAAGGCTGCGCTGTCGAATACCGTGGCCGCATCCATGCGAAACGCCCGACGTTCCGTTGGCAGTCCAATCGCCATCGCCAGCCGCATCTGCTGCATCGCCTGACCGAGTGGAATGAGCCGCTGCGACAGGAAGGCGAAGTGATCGAACGTCTCACGATCGCTCGTCGCCGTCACCATCGCGCGGGCATCGGCAACCAGCGAATCCACCCGCAACCATCCGCTGTCGGCCGTGTGGTATGGGGCGAGCGTCCGCACAATGCTCTCCAGGGCAACGCCTGCCTCAGCCAGCGAATGCCCCGCCACCGGAGAATCGAAGCCGGGGAGACCGAGCGTCGCGATGCGGGCGAGCTCCAGTTTCACCGCGTCCCACACGTGCGCGTCAGACGCGTGCTGTGCACCCATCATCGTCTGCGCCCGCTTGACCAGCGGACGGAGCGTGGCCGTCTCCCGGGTGATCGCCTCCCGCTCGCTCACCGGCGCGTCGCTATACAGCGCCTCTTCGATCACCTGAAATCCCGTCGGTGGAAAGACCGCTTCGGGGCCTTCTTCGTCGTCCACCTCCGGCAACGCCGGGCCGTTCATCTCCTTGGCGGTCGTCGGCGTGTAGTACTCCAGCGCCAACTCGGCGAGCTTGAAGGCGCGACGAGCGTCCACGAACGCTGTCCGCACACGTGGCACATCGGCATCGGTACGCATCGCAGCGGCGGCCGAGTCCAGCTGTGCAATGCGAAAGGCCAGCGTGTCGACGTGCGCACGCCACACCACGATGGTCTGCATGGCGCGAGGGTCGTCGCTCACCGTGGTGGCGCCAGGCGTCGGGGATGCGTCCGTATCGGTACCACCACAGGCGCCCATCGCTGCCACACCAGCCAGCAGAAACACAAACGATCGGATCTTCATAAGTTGGGTGAATGATCACCGGCCCGGAGCGCAGAGCCCCGGGCCGGCAGGTAATCAAGACCGCGCGAGGGGGTCAGCGCGGCAGGCCCTTCACCAACACCAGCATGCTGGCCTGATTCTCATTCGGGCGAAGTGTACCGCCATCCACGCCTTGGTACTTCGTGGCACGCCACGAGTGCGGCTGCAGCGAGATCATGAACGTGTTCTCCTGACCGAGTTGAGTGGACACGTCAACCATGGCGCCATACTCCCAACCGGCCTTTCCGGCCGGACGGGCACCAACGGCGTTGTACAGCGCGGCGTCGGAGGCCGTGCGACGATGGTCCAACTCCATTACCGGCTTGAGCTCGCGCGTGGCGATGTTGTACTGGTAGATGTAGGCATCATGCGTTTCGTCGCCGTAGCCGTTGTCATCTTCCTGCAGGTACACGTAGTTCTGGCCAACGTAGATGTTATCAAGGTTCTGGAACAGGCGCGCAGCATTCGTGGCCGACTTGTCATCGCCGTCGGCGATGAGCTCGAGGGTGCCCAGCAAAGGATTGCTCGCGTCGAGGCGCAGGCGGTACGCATGTCCATACTTCGTGCGGTTATAGTCCGCGTTTACGCCCGTGTTGTTCTGCCCGGTCGCCACAAAGTAGATCTCGCGATTGTTAGCGTCTGAACCCTTGCGGTAGTCCACGTCTTCCACGCGCGAGAAGCGAATAGCGTTTAGCGTAGCGCCGGCCTCATTGATCTGGCGGCCGGTGAGCGTCTTCTGGTTCGTGATCTGGCGGAACTGCACCGGGTACGTCTGGCCGATCACCATGTCCCGTTCGCGCGTGTTGTTGTCGGTGCGCGCGAGCACGTACAGGCTGCCGTTATCGAGATCGCCCACTGTGTTCGAGAGGTACATCGCCACCTGCCCGCCTTCCGCGCCGGAATCATCGTCGCCGATGATGACGACCGTGCGGTTCGGGTAGGCGACCTTCGGCAGCGGCACCGCGTTTTCGGTATTGAAACGCCCAAAGGCCGACAGGTACTTCGGCGTATTGGCAGCGCCCGATGGATCCACCGCGAGAATTTCCGACTCTTCGTTGCTCTCACCGGCGGTGATGAAGGCACTGAAGCCGTGTTCAGCAACGGTAGCCAACGTCGCCGAGCAGAGACGGTAGCGGCCGGCGGTGGAATTCACGACATAGTCGCCGGAAATCGGCTTCAGATCCTTGTCGAAGCGGATGCGCGAGACGGCGAAGTTGTCTTCGTGATTCACGAGCGCCGTGAACGACCCATCGCTGTTCTTCATGAAGCCGGCGCCGTCGGCCGACCCGCCAAACACATATGAGGGCGAGCCGGCGAGCACATCATCGCTGCTGATCAAGCTGAATACTTCAACACCCGATACCAGCGATTTGATCAAGGCCGGCGTGACCGACTGATTCTTGAGCGCCACGGGGGCGATCGTCTCCCCCTGTGTTGGGGAGTCGTCACCGCACGCGGCGACAAGCAGACTGCACGAGGCAACGAGTGCACGCGTGGCAAACGTGGAGGGATAGCGCATGGAGACAGCGTCCTCAGGAAGTGTATGTGTTTCAGATGAGACGATCGGAATCGTGATCGCTATGCACACCGTAGTTATGAACTGACCGCCGAAGAACTCGAGACAGCGAGGTCACGCGCGCGTCACGGATTGGTCGCGGAGCAGCCTGCATCTTGGAGTCCGAACACGGCGGTCCGATCATTCCGTGAGCGCGTTACGGCGATATCGCCCAACGCGCACACTCCGCTTCTTCATTCGTGGTCATTATGACGTCACTCACGCGTCGGGATGTGCTCGGCATGGCCGCAGCACTGTTACCGGTCATTGCCTGTGCTCCCGCCGTGACCGACGCCACGCCGCCGGCAATCGACACCGTGCCCGACGATGCGGTGCTGATGTCCAACGACTCGGTGCTGGTGCGGGTTGAGCGCATCCCGGCGCTGCGTTCACCCGATGGCGCCGTCGTCCTGTTGGCCGCGCGCGTGATCGTCGTTCGCACCGGCGCCAACACCTTTCGAGCGCTGTCGGCCGAATGCCCACATTCGGGGTGTGGCGTGTCGATCGTCGACCGTCCCCGACTGATCTGTCCCTGTCACGGCTCTGAGTTCGACTTCACCGGTCAGCGTCTGGCAGGACCGGCCCCAACCGGGCTTCACGTGCTCCGCGGTGACTACGATGCGTCAACCGGCGTGCTTCAGGTGATGCGCCGCGTTGCCCCTCAGCTCAATCCGAACTCTTCGCGCGCCTGACGGGCGGCGCGGTGCTGGACATCGTCGGCGTCCAGCGCCGCACCGCCAGACTCACCCGCCTTCACCAGCGCCATCGCATCTTCGCGGCGCGCCAGTAGCGTCCAGAATTCGCCGGCATCGGCATCGGCTCCCGCATCGGCCGGCAGCAGCGCGTACATCGCCTTGTACATCATGGAAAAGGCAAAGAACACCGCCAGCATGTCGGGGAGTACCAACACCAACCGCGTAATCGCATTGACGTTGGCAACCTGATCATTAAACGCTGGCGTGTTGAAGGGTGCCACCACCATACGGTAATTGATCACGTAGTTGGCGACACCGGCAGCCAGGTTAGTCACACCAATCAGGACGCCTGCGCGCTGCATGGCGGTGAGCACGCTTGGCTCGCGCAGCAGTTGGTCCATCTGCTTCTCACGCTCCGGCGTATCCGGTCCAAGCCCCTGCAGCGCAATCGAGCGCGTCACTGGCGCACCCAGCATCGCCGTCACACCAAACACCATGAACACGAGCAGGTAGCTGGCACTGTCCTTCAGGGCGAACAACGCGCCGTCCACATACCAGAACGCCAGCGCCCCCCGCATCACCGCCGAGGCCCCGCCAAAGGTGCTGATGAAATTGAACCGACGGGTAATCACGAACAGGTCGAGCATCACCCACAGCACCGGGGCCAACGCCGCCAACAGGTACGCATTCAGCGTGCCGAACGTACCGGTGCCGTACTTCAGGATGACGACCGGTGCGACCGCACCGATCAGGATATCCAGGGTGAGTTTGAGCGATTTCGACATGAACAGGGAATCTCACCGGGGGCGGGGGTAGATGGTACCCGCCGCAGAGGCGGCTGAACGGCCAACAGCTTAGGAGGCAGGGGGGAGGGTGTCAGGAAGGAGGAGGCAGGGACACCGCGCGTCGTCGCTGCTTCCTCCTCCCTGATACCCAACTCCCCGCCTCCTAAGCTGTTGGCAGTAAAGCCGTTGGCAGTAAAGCCGTTGGCAGGGAACAACCTAGCGGCGAGACGCCTCCCCTAGCCCCAACGCCCGATTCAGCCACCGCACAAACGGCGTCATCGCCTTGAAGTGCGTGGCCAGTGTCTTCGGCAGCGTGACACTCGTCACCTCGTCCGGCGCCAGCTCGGCGAACGCCGTGAATGACTGATACCGCAACCACGCTTCCGCCGGATGATCGGCGGCGAAGCCACGAGGCAGCCGGGTGAGCATGCCATCCGTATCCAGATCACCGAAACGGCGACGGAAGGCGCGCCCCTTCACGATCGCTTCGAACCCGTCCAGATCATCCGTGAGCGCCTGACGGATCTTGTGCACCGCCGACCGCGGTGGCATCCAGATGCCGCCACCGCAGAACGACTTACCCGGCTCCAGGTGGAAATAGAAGCCCGCGCCGCCATGCGCCGCCTCGGTACCCACCCCACGCCCCGCGTCACGATGGAAAAACCAACAGGCCGCGTGCGTCTTGTACGGCGACTTGTCGTTCGAAAAGCGCACGTCCCGGTGAATACGAAACACCGACTTTTTGGGTGACCCCACAATCTCCGGGGCAATCGTGGCGAGGTGGACATCCACCTCTTCCACCAGGCAGGCCAGCGGCCGCTTGATCTCCTGCTCGAAGTCGGTGCGATGCGCCTCAAACCACTCCTTGCGATTGTTCTTCGCAATACCGCGCAGGAAGGTGAACGCACGGGGCGTGAAGGCGGTGGTCGCATCGCCGGCACTGGCGCTCATGACATCCCCGAGGACATCGAGCTCGCCAAGGCGTCACGCGATGACGTCATGGCGGGAAAGAGAAACCGCAGGAATAATCCGGAGCGCTCGCCCCACGCCCGCTCATCGTGCAGAGCACCATCCGCTTCGATGTACAGCAGGTCATGGCCGGGTTGCCATCCTTTCCGCAACAACATCCGGTACAACAGGCGGGTGCCCTTCAACATGCGCGTCTCACCGGTGCCCACATCCAGCCAGATTTTCAGCGTCGGCCGCATCCCGTTGTTGGCCACCAATTGACGCACGATCCATCGGTCGTCCCACCACACGCTCGGCGACAGCAGGCCGATCTTGCCGAACACCGCCGAATGCGTGAGCCCCAGATGCAGCGTCAACAGACCACCCAGCGAACTGCCGGCGAGTCCGGTGTCGCGCGCACTGCGACGCGTGCGCCAATTGTGATCCACCCACGGCTTCAGCTCGTACACCAGCATCTGTCCGTAGCGATCAGCCAGCCCGCCGGCGTCGTGCGCGTTATCGCGCGTAGGCGTGTACTCGTCAATCCGGTCGCGCCCGGCATTCCCGATGGCCACGATGATCATCGGCTCAATCACCTGCGCATGCATGAGCGCGCGCGCCGTGGTATCAATGCCCCACTGCACCCCAAATGGGGACATCGCCAGCTCATCGAACACGTTCTGCCCGTCGTGCAGATACAGCACCGGATACCGGCGGTCGGGATGCAGCGCGTAGTCGGGGGGCAGACAGACGATGACATCGTGCGGATGCGGCAGAAAACGCGACCGGATCTCCGTGAAATGCAGCAGCCCCCCCACCGCCCGTGGCACCGGGGGTGTGGGATGCAATTCGTCGGAAAGCCCAGCATGGACCATGTGTGGAAGCTAAGCAGCGGGGGAGCGCGGGGCACGGCTTGAAAACAACGGCGCGCGCACTCCCACCGCCGGCTAGACGAGGTCGGTCACAGTACCGGTTTGGACGAACTGGTCGAGATTGGACAACGCACGCATCCCCATGTTGGTGCGGGTTTCCACCGTGGCGCTGCCAAGGTGTGGCAACAACACCACGTTCTCCAGCTCCTTGAGTTCAGCCGTTACGCTGGGCTCAAACTCGTACACATCAAGCCCCGCCCCTGCAATGGCCCGCGCTTTCAGCACGGATGCCAGCGCCGCTTCGTCCACCACATCACCGCGCGCCGTGTTCACGAGATACGCATGCTCCGGCATCAACGCCAATGTCCGTGCATTCATGAGATGTCGTGTTTCCGGCGTGGCCGGGCAGTGCAACGACACCACATCGGCACGCGCCAAGAGCGCCTCCAGCGAGTCCATCCGTTCGGCACCTGCCGGTCCCGCCGTGGCGGGGTCATCAATGCGCGGATCACGCGGCGCATAGTAGACGATCTTCATATCAAAGGCCGCCGCCGCTTGGCGCGCCACCGCGCGACCGATCCGGCCGTAGCCCACAATGCCCAGCGTCTTTCCGCGCAACGTGCGACCCAACATAAACGTCGGACGCAATCCGCCCCACGCTCCCGTGCGCACATGACGCTCGCCCTCGCCCAAACGACGCATCGTCATCAGCATCAGTGCAATTGCAATATCGGCGGTGTCATCGGTCACCACATCCGGGGTGTTGCTGATGGTCAGACCGGCACGCTTCGCCGCAGCCACGTGAATGTGATTCACCCCCACCCCCACATTGCACAGCATCTTCGCACGGATGCCGGGGCTGCTCAGAATCTCTTCGCTCCACCGGTCAGTCACGGTGGTCATCACGATGTCCGCCTGCTGCAGCACCTGCTGTAATTGCGTGGGAGCCAACGCCACGTCGGTTTTGTTAAACAGGGCATCGTAGCGGGCCGCAATCTCCGCCTCAACGGCGGCCGGCATTTTCCGCGTGACAACCACCCGAATGTTTTTCGTGTCCCCGAATGGTGGTGTCATGCCGTCACACGCCACTGCGACAGCGCGGCACCGACACCGCTGCCAAGCGTGACCGGAATCCCTGCGTCGCACAACGCCATCTCCACACCCGACAGTGCGCCGGCGAGCGTGAGGCTGTTGGTGTCGCCCAGGTGACCAATACGAAACAGCTTCCCCGCCACTTCGCTGAGTCCCGACCCCAACGACACGTCGTAGCGGGTGAAGGCCAGCTCAATGACCTGCCGTGCATCGTGCCCCTCGGGCACCATCACGGCCGTGAGCGAATCAGACGCAATCTCCACACGCTTGGCGCATGGCGAGAGCCCCCACGCCGCCACCGCGGCCCGCACGCCGTTGGCCAGAAAACGATGACGCGCGGCCACAGCCTCCATGCCTTCCTCAAGCAGCATCGTGAGCGCTTCATCGAGACCGTACAACAACGACAACGCGGGTGTGCTGGGAAAGTACCCTTGCGCGTTGTTGGTGCGCATGGGTCGCAGGTCGAAGTACGCGCGCGGCATGGTGCACGCATCCACACGCGCCAGCGCCTTGGTGCTCATGTACAGAATGCCAAGTCCCGCCGGAAGCATGAACCCCTTTTGTGTGCCGGTAATGGCACAGTCCACGCCCCACGTATCAAACTGGAAGTCCAAGCTGGCAATCGAACTCACCCCATCAACAAACAGCAGTGCCGGATGGTGCGCCCGATTGATCGCGGCCCGCACGGCCGCCACGTTGCTCGTTACGCCGGTGGCGGTTTCGTTGTGCACTAACAGCACACCCTGAATCTCATGGGCCGTATCGGCCGCCAGCGCGGCTTCAATGCGCGCAGGATCCGCAACTTCCCCCCACGGCTCTTCAATCACATCCACCTGATAGCCCAGCGCACGCGCCGTGTGGATGAACAAGTGCGAGAACTGTCCAAAACGCACCGCCAACAACCGCGCACCGGGATTCACCGTGTTCACCAGCGCGGCTTCCCACATCGCGCTGCCGGTGGCCGGAAAGACAAACGCCTCACCGTCGGTTTGGTGGACCACCTGCGGGAGTCGCGAGAGAATCGATCGCGTGAGCGCCGGAAAGGCCGACGAGCGATGATCCTCCATCGCCCGGTGCATCGCGCGCTGTAATCGGTCGGGAACCGGAGTGGGTCCGGGGATCTGGAGAAAGTGGCGTCCGGCCATCGATTACGAGAGAGAAGAAAGTGGTGTCGCAACCGCCGGCGTGTCCGGCGCGTTGTGGGAACGGGCGTCCGGTTCGTCCGGACGGTCATCCAACGTGTCATCCGGCGCGTCATCGGCCGTGTCATCATGCACGTCATCAGCCGTGTCATCGTCCGGTTCTTTGGACTGATCCGGATCCAGCACACGCAGCAGGCGCCGACAGAGCCGTGCCAAGCGCACGCGCTGGTCGCCGCTCAGTTCGCGCATGATGTCAACAATCGCATCACTGCGTGCCGGCGCCGTCTGAACCAACAGCTCACGCCCCGCATCGGTGAGAAACACCGTGATGAACCGTCGGTCGGTAGCATGCCGCTCACGGCGCACGGCACCGCGAGCCTCAAGGGCATCGATAATCGCCGTCATCTGCGCTTTACTGCGTCCCAGCGCCACAGCCAGCTCCTGCTGATGCGCGGGCCCACGCGTCTCCAGCGTTTCCAGCACGCCAAACTGCGACGCCGACAGCCCGAAGGGATGCACCGCCTGCTCAACGTGCACCGCAGCCATTGAGGCGGCACGCTGCAGTGTGGCGTACGCATCAAGCGCACGACGACGTTTCTTCTCTCCTTTACTCATACGGGTGTTGATGGTCGAAGGACAGGCACGGCAAGGACGCAGCGAACAGAGCGCAGATTGGCGGGCTAACGGCGGGTCATGGCCGCATGTCGCGCCACCATGCGCTCGGCGAGCACGGTCGCGATCGACATGATCGTTTCCTGTGGGTTCACACCAAGCGCCGTGGGGAGCAACGAGCCATCGGAAATGTACAGCCCGCGCACGCCGTGCCGCTCACCGTCAGGCGTGGCCCCCGACGTAGCCGGGTTGGTCCCCATGCGACAGGTGCCGTTCACGTGGGCCGAGAAGAGCCCGATGTGGTTCGGACCGACCGCTCCCTCTTCCAACCGCCCCACCTCCGCCGCCGATCGCACCACAAGGGGCCGCGTGTGCATCGTCCCAACCTCACGCGCACCGGCGGCGAAATGGAGCTGCGCCGTGGCCGACAAGGACGCGCGCACCCGCCGTTGATCCTCCGGCGTGAGCGCGTACGTAATGGACGTCTCACCACGGCGATTCACCCGCACCCGTCCGCTTGACCGCGTGCGCTCGGCCCCGTCGCGCGTGAGGCCAATGAGCACACCCAGCTGATTGAACGACGACATCAAGGCACTGTGCGGTGCACCGAACCCGGGCATGGCCGCCGCCGTAAAGGAGGGGTGCATGGGCGGTGTTTCAATCCAGAAGCCGTAGTCGGTGCCGCGCCAACGAAGATGTTCGTCACACATGGTGGTGAGCGGAATGCCGGTGCTCGTGACGATCTCCCGGTCGTAGCGACCCCACACGGCCGTGGTGGGATGGAGACGCAGCCAATGTCCTACGCCACCGCCACCGAGTCCCGAACGTTGCAGCAATGCCGGAGTGCCGATCGCGCCGCCGGCCACCACCACGATGGGCGCGTCAATGGTGAGCGTGCGCGCCGCCCGCCCCGAGTGCGCGTCGCGCACCGTCGCATGCACACGCTTGAGCGGCGGCGTCCCCGAGCCGGTGTCGCGCTCGCGCACCTCGATCCGGTTAACGAACGCATCGGCATACAGCGTGGCACCCGCGGCCAGTGCACGCGGTACGAACGTCACCAGCGTGGACTGCTTGGCGTCATGCCGACAGCCCACGCCGCAAAAGCCGCAGCGCACGCAGCGGGCCGCATTGATGTTGGCGGTTGAAACCTTCCACCCCAGCGCACGCGCACCGTCCAGCAGAATACGGTTGTTCGCCGAATGGGCATCCTCCGGCACCGCCGTCGCATGCACCTCCCGCTCCACGCGCTCGAACACCGCCCGCATGTCCTGCGGCAGCATGCCGTACACTCCATGCTCGGCCGCCCATTGCTCCAACACAAAGTCGGGGGTGCGGAGCATGATCATCCAATTCACGGTGGTGGAGCCACCAACCGTGTCGCCCTGCACCAACGCCACCGACGCGTCATCGGTGGTGCGCAGGGCCCCATCGGCGTACAGCTGTTCGGTGAGTTCGGCTTCACGCTCATCAAAATCAGCGCCCGATCGGTAGGCGCCCGACTCCAGCATCACCACATCGAAGCCCGCTTCAGCCAATCGGGCGGCGGTCACGGCGCCACCGGCTCCGGTACCAATCACCACCACATCGGCAGTACGCTGCACATCGGCGTGCAGCGCCGTGGCCGTCACCACACCGCGCGGCACCGGCGTGGGGGCCAACCGGGTGGGCAACGCCAGCAGGCCGCGGGCCACCGGTTCATCGTCCCGCGGCTCGCCGGGAAGCGGCCCCTCCCAGGGCACACGCGGCACGCGCTGGTGCATAGGTCCGGCGTATCCAATGGCCTGCGCCACTTCAGGGCGGGCATAATGCACGGCCAAAACCAACCGGCGCACCGAATGCGAGGCGGAGCGCAGTGGCGCCAAAGGCGAGCTCAACCAGCGCGCGAAACAGCGCGCCTGCAGATCGGCAGGGAGCGTTGCAAAACGAGACAGCGTACCCAGCCCCAGAAGCACCGCCAATCGCGCGTTGAGCACGGTAAGCGCCATCCCCAATTGGGCGCGACGGTGCGCAGGCAGTCGCTCCAGCCGCGCATCGCACCGCGCCACGAGGTCAGCGAGCGACTCCGTGCTTGGCGGCGCCCCGTGCAGCACGCACGGGGCAAAGGTGGCCAGCGCGGTCCGCTGCGCAGGTGACAAGTGCGGGGGCAGCACGCGGGGCGGCGTGCGGTCGTCTGACCTGACGGGTGTGGCGACAGTCATACCCGCACGCTACCGCTTGGCCGCGGCGCACGCCAGCACGGTGGTGCGGAACCGTGCCCCGAAGGCCGCGACGCAACGCGCGGCAACGCGCCTGTTGGGGGCGTTACGACCTGAGCTCGAAGAGCCGACGGGTGTCCTGGTGCGTGAGCACCCATATCGAGTAGCCACCAAACGCGGTGCCCCACGGCCACCGGAAGAGACGGAACGCCGACACCACCAAGATGACGTACCGCGCCCACTGCTGATGGTTGAGCAGGGCGAAGCCGGCCAGCAACCCGAAGAGACTCACGGCGCCCATCACGGCGGCGACGAGCACGCTGGTGACCGTGCCCAGCAGCAGCACGATTGGGTTGAAGGTGGCCAGCGAGCCGAGAATGCCGCCGAACAGCACACCTGCGGCGCCGAGTACGCCGAGCGCACTGTACATGAGGTTGACAATGCCAACGATTTTGATGTGGGTGCGCACAGGCCACTCCGGAAATGAGGTTAGCGTGTTGTACGCGACGTCCCCACGTGGGGATTCACCGGCTGCGGTTTACCGCGTACGGCGAACCGCCGACACCATGCGTTTGGCCCCACCCCCGGCGAGGCTGACCATCGCCACGCCGCCGAGGATGACGGTCATGGCGACCGCCGCGCGCGCCGGGAGCCGTTCACCCGCCATGAGCACGCCAAGGAGCACGGCCACCGCGGGGTTCACGTAGGCATACGTGCCCACGGCGGTGGGGCTCGCCACGCGCAGCAGCCACATGTAGGTGCTGAAGCCGATCAGCGAGCCGAACACAATTAGATACAGCAACGACGCCACCGAGCGGGCGCTCACGTGGAGGTCGGCGGTCCACTCGCCTAAGGCGAGCGAGAGCAGGAGTAGCAGCGCGCCGCCCACCAGCATTTGCATGGCAATCGCGAGCGCCGGCGTGGGGGACTGTCTGGCGGTGCGCGAGTAGAGCGAGCCAATGGTCCAGGAGAGGGAGCCCATGGCCAGGACCACCGCGCCAAGCGGGTCCACGGTGGCGGCGGCCGTTCCGGTGGGCATGACCAGCAGCACCACCCCGACGAGGCCAATGAGGACGCCGATGACCTTGAGCAGATCGGGGCGCTTCCCCTGCCAGCGTTCGCACAGCACCAGCCAGAGCGGGACGGTGGCCACGAGCACGGAGCTCAGCCCAGAGGAGACGCGTTGGCTGGCCCAGGAGACGGCCCCGTTGCCGATGAAGAGCAGGAGCGCGCCAACCACGGCCGAGGCTTTCCATTGCGCAAATGTTGGCTTTTTAGCGCCACGAAAGCGGCACCATACATACAACAACGTGCCAGCTGACAGAAAACGGATCGCGCCCATCCCGAACGGGGGAATCGTTTCCACCCCCCAGTGAATGGCCAGATACGTCGATCCCCACACGATGTAGATCACCAGAAACCCCGCCATCAGCCGCCATCGGCTGACCATGTCGGGAGCCGCATGCCCCGCAGGCGGGGCCGCGGGAGCAGGAGCGGTGAGGGGGCGTGCGCCGGTGGAAGTGGACATCGCGTCAGGTGGGACGCCGCAGGGCACGTAGGGCCGCATCGCCCGCCGCTACCCCGCCAACGAGGAGATAGAGATAAAACGTGTAAAACCGCCACCAGAGCAGCGCGGCGGCAAAGATCCCCGCCGGGATGGCCGGACCCAGCGTGAGCGCGAACGCTCCTTCGATAAAACCGCCGCCCCCGGGGGCGGGCACCACCACGCCCCCGTAAAACAACGCCAGGGGCCACAACACGAGCGGCGCCAGCGCGTCCATGGTGAGCGGGAACGAGGGATCGCCCAGAAACACCAGAATCGGAAGCGTGGCCACCTTACACAGCACATGCAGCACCGAGCCCGTGAAGGCCAGCAGCATCAACCCCGGATCGGCGCGGCGCAGCGACTGTACCGACCCGCGCAGCGCTCGCAGCGTCCGCTGCACTACACGCCATCGACCCGCCGACAACCCCACGCGCTGCGCCCACCGCGGTGGCGGTCCATGGGCATTGCGCTTGGAGAGCACCAGCGCCACGGCACCGACGCCCAGCACAAAGCCGCTATAGCCGCCCACCAGACCAAGGAGCCCCGCCACCGACGCGCCGCGCCCCGCGAATAACAGCGCCAGCACCGTACACACCAGCACCAACGACCACATCTCGAGAAAGAGCTCGAGAAACAGGACTAAGACGCGCCCCGCTGCGCCGGTTCCACTCTCCGCTAACACCAGAAAGCGCGAGGGCTCCGCCCCCGACCGGGCCGGCGTAATGGCGGCCGCAAAGTCACCGGCCAGGCACACACGCGCCGCGGTCCCGAAGCGCAGCGGAATCCCACAGGCCCGCGCCGACGCCTGGATTTTGAGCGCGCGCGTCACGATCTCGGCCGTGACCGTGGCCAGCGCCGCCGCATGCACCGGCCACGCCAACCAGGGCATCCCCCCAGCCGGCCAGTGCGAGGCCACCACCCACGCCGATACCCCCACCATGGCGGCAAACGAGACAACCGTAACCAGCCATCGGGCAGCAGACATCGCGGAAAGATAGCGAAGACCGTATGGTACTCGTACCCAGCACGCCATGCACCACGGTACGCCGCCCCCACTCTCCCGCTCCCGCCGAGCCTCCCATGTCTGACAGCGTGTCCCGACGTCAATGGTTGATCAACAGCGGTATCGGCGTGGGCGCCACGGTGGCGCTCCCCGGACTGCTCCCCGCCCTCGATGCCGCGCGGGTGTTGGGTGGCGCGTCGTATAGCGAGGTGCTGGCACAACTCGCGCGCGATATCACCACCCAGCGCCGAGCCGCCGGTCCCATCCGGTTGTGTTTTAACGAGAATCCGTTCGGGATGTCCCCCAAGGCCAAAGACGCGATCATGAACGCGTGGGGAGAGCATCCGCACTACGATCCGCCCGCCATGCGGGAGCTCACCGGGGCCTACGCCACGCACGTGGGCGTGAGGCCCGAGCAGGTGTTGGTCACCCAAGGCTCCAGTGAAGTGCTCTCGCTGGCCGCGCTGGCCACGGGGATGCAGGGGGGCGAGATGGTGCTGCCGTGGCCCACCTTCGAGCAGCTCCCGGATTACACCGCGTCCATGGGGATGACGGTGCACAAGGTGCCACTCACCGACACGCTGCATCACGATTTCGCCGCGATGGACGCGAAGATCGGAGCGAACACGAAGCTCGTGTTTGTGTGCAACCCGAATAACCCCACGGCCGTGCTTGATCAGCAGTCTGCCATGCGGGACTTTGTCATCAGCACCGCCAAACGCTGTCTCGTGGTGGTGGACGAAGCCTATCACGATTTCGTTGACGACCCGAGCTATCGGTCGATGACGGACCTGGTCACGGCCGGCCACAACATCATCGTGTCCCGCACCGCGTCCAAGATTCATGCCCTCGCCGGCCTGCGCATCGGTTTCGCCATCGCGCATCCCGATGTGATCAAGAAGATGGCGAAGTTCTCCACGGGCAACCCGAACACGTTCGGGATGCGTGCCGCGCTGGCCTCCGTGCAGGACACGGAGTATCAGGAGTTTGTGAAGGCCAAGAACCGCGAGGGACGCGCGATGCTCACCGCCGCGCTCACCAAAGCCGGCCGCCGCGTGGCGCCGTCGCAGACGAACTTCGTGTTCTTCCACGCGGGTCGGCCGGTTGAGCAGCTGCAGAAGCATTTCCTGGCCGGCGGCTTCCGCGTGGGCCGCGCCTTTCAGCCGTACACCGACTGGTGCCGCATCAGCATCGGGACACCAGACGAGATGAAGGAATTTGTGCGGCTCATTCCGGGGGCGTTGGCGTAGCGTCTTCCGCCTCGGCGGCTTCCGTTTCACCACTGGCCAAGGAAGCCGCCGATCCGCTGGTGTGCACAAACCGCCGGAACAGGGGCTTTGACCCGAAGTACATCAGCAGGCCAAGCTCGGTGTTCGTAGCTTTGAGGTAGTGCAGCATCTGGGCTTCATGCTGCGAGTGTAAGGTGTGGGCGGTCTTGCATTCAACGATCACTTTGCGATCGACGAGCAGGTCCACGCGATACTGACCGACGATATGCTCTTTGTAGCGGACGCCGAATGGCACTTCGCGCTCGACTGGGATGCCGCGCTCCTGCAGCTCGACGTAGAGGGCGTTCTGATAGCACCCTTCGAGTAGTCCGCGGACCATGGTGTTGTACACTTGGTAGAACGCACTGATGATCTGGCTGCTGAGTTCCTGGTGCAGTAGCCGCTTCTGTTCAGCATCGGCCTCGCTCATGCTTGCTCCTGGTTCGGGTGGACACAAGCTGTCACGGTCATTGGCGGACGTACCCACCGATACGTTGCCACCACTCTCATTCGAACGCCGATTAGGCTGCGATCGCCAAACCGCGTAACCGCGAATTAGCGCGAATTACTACACGGATTATTCGTGGAACGACGACGGCTCCGTACACGCGACGACCAATTCAATTGTTGCTGTTCATCCGCGAACATTCGTGCTGATCCGCGGTGAAGCGGTTTGCGGAAATCTTGAAACAACCGCATGACCGCGGATCTACACAGACAACTACACGGATCACCCGTGGCACAACGACGGCTCCGTACACGCGACGACCAATTTAATTGTTGCTGTTCATCCGCGAACATTCGTGCTGATCCGCGGTGAAGCGGTTTGTGTAAATCTTGAAACAACCGCATGACCGCGGATCTACGCAGACAACTACACGGATCACCCGTGGCACAACGACGGCTCCGTGCACGCCACGACCAATAAACTTGTTGCTGTTCATCCGCGGGCATTCGTGCCAATTCGTGGTCAAGCGGTTTGTGGAAATCTTGAAACAACCGCGTGACCGCGGATCAGCGCGAATCACTACACGGATCACCCGTGTCACGACGACGGCTCCGTGCACGCAACGTCCAATTCAATTGTTGCTGTTCATCCGCGAACATCCGCGCGAATTCGCGGCAAAGCTGTTCGTTGTTCACGTCCCCCGCGGCTTCGCCCGTCGCGTCGCCTCCGCCGTGAGCGGATCCTCCGGCCACGGGTGCCGTGGGTACCGCCCTCGCAATTCCTTCCGCACCTCGAAGTACGAGCTGCGCCAGAACCCCGCGAGATCGCGCGTCACCTGCACCGGCCGCTGTGCGGGCGACAGCAGCTGCAGCGTGAGCGACACCCGGCCGTCCATCAGCATCGGCGTGCTCGTCCACCCGAACACTTCCTGCAGCTTCACCGCCAACACCGGCGCCGTTGGCTCACTGTAGTCCAGCGCAATCCGCGATCCACTCGGCACTTCCAAATGCGTAGGCGCCAGTCGTTCCAACGCCGACCGCTGCGCCCACGGCATCAGCGACTGCAGTGCGTCGTGCCAATCCACCGATGCCAGCTGCCCCCAAGTACGCACGCCGTCGAGATACGGTCCCGCCCATTCCTCGAGCGACGCCGACAAGGCGGCCACCGACACATCAGGCCAGCTCGCGTCGTGCGCGTGCACAAACGCCATCCGCTCGCGCAGTCGCGACGCCGACGGTGAGAACGGCAACGCCTCGATACCGCTGCGGGCCAGCTGTGCGCGGATGGCACCGACAACCGCCTGCAGCACCACCGCCGGATCGGCGTCGGTCCACACCACATCCTCAATCACCATCGCACCCAGCATCGTACGCTTGCGCGCGCGGATGGCCTTGGTGCGTTCATCCCACTCCACCAGCTGCACCCGCTCGAACTGCTCACCGAAATCCTCGCGCAGCTCCTCGAGCGTGATCGGCGCCGCCCGCACGATGCGCGATTCGGGTGACGTGCCCTCCAGATCCGCAATCGCCAGATACGGCGCATCGTGCAGCGCATCGTGCTTCGCCAGCACCGCCCCGCTGCCATTGCGTAACAAATACCGCGGCTCGGCGCCGCTGCGACGTTGCGCTACCCGATCGGGATACGCCAACGCCAGCAGCGACCCCGTATCGGCATCGTCCCACGAGGCGCGCGACGGCGCACCACCCAATCCCCCGCCGGCGGTGCGGCGCGCCAGATCATCGGCTGTTTGACGCACGCGACGCACACCATCGCGATCCACCGCCACCCCCGCGGCGCCCATCGCACCATCGCGCCGCAACAGCTCCGTACGCAGCCGCAGGTCCGACTGCGGCGGCAGACCATCGTAGCGCACGATGTCGCGCTCCTCCAGCAACGCCGCGATCGCCGCACCAAGCGGCAAGGCGCCACGTTCAGCGGCCGTGATCGCCAAGTGCGCCAATCGCGGCTGCAGCGGCAACGCCGCCATGCGACGTCCGTGCGGCGTAATGCGCCCGGCTGCATCGAGTGCACCAAGCTGCGCTAACAGCCCGCGCGCCTGCGCGAACGGCCCCGCCCGTGGTACGTCGAGCCAACGCAGCGTGGTCGGATCACTGATGCCGGCGTCGGCCAGCTCCAGCGCCAACGACGACAAATCCGCGTCCACAATTACCGGGCGCGTGCTGGGCAGCAACGCATGATCCTCGTGCTGATCCCACAACCGGTAGCTCACACCCGGCGCCGTGCGCCCCGCGCGACCACGACGCTGATCGGCCGACGCGCGGCTCACCCGCACCGTGTGCAATCGCGTGAGACCCGCCGATGCATCGTAGCGCGGCACACGCGACAATCCACAGTCCACCACCACGCGCACGCCGGCGACGGTGAGACTCGTTTCGGCCACACTCGTGCTCAGCACCACTTTGCGCGTCCCCGGCCGCGCCGGCGCCAGCGCGGCATCCTGCTCGGCCAGCGGCATGCTGCCGTGCAACGTGTGCACCCGCACGCCGGTCATGGTGTCGCCCGTGAGACGCTCGGCCACGCGCCGCTGTTCACCGGCGCCGGGCAGAAATACCAGCACATCGCCCTCGGTGGCGTCGAGTGCTTCACGAACCACGCGCGCGGTGGTCGCCTCCATGCGCTCGTCGCGACGCGGTGCACGGTAGTTGGTGTCGATAGGGAACATGCGCCCCTCGCTGCGCAGCACCGGCGCCGGCCCGCGCTCATCGGCCAGCAGCGCGGCCACCGCGACACCATCGAGCGTAGCCGACATCACCAGCACGCGTAGCTCGTCGCGCAGATGACGCTGCGTTTCCAGCACCAGCGCCAAGCCAAGGTCGGCGTGCAGCGACCGCTCGTGAAATTCGTCGAAGATCACAAGCCCGATGCCCTCGAGCGCGGCATCGGCGCTCAGCATGCGCGCCAGCACACCTTCAGTAACCACCTCAATGCGTGTGCGCTTCGAAATGCGCGTCTCGCCGCGCACGCGGTAGCCCACCGTCTGCCCCACCTCCTCACCCAACATCGACGCCATGTACGACGCCGCCGCGCGGGCCGCGAGCCGGCGCGGTTCCAGCATCACCAGCTTGGCGCCCGCCAGCCACGGTTCATCCACAAGCGCGAGTGGCACGCGCGTGGTTTTGCCGGCACCCGGCGGCGCCTCGAGTACCGCCACCGTGCGCGCGTCCAGCGCGGCGCGCAGCGACGGCACGATCTCATCAATGGGGAGCGCAGTTGCCGCGCGCGCCGTCACGTTAGCGCACCAATTATCGGCGACGACGGGCGGGCGGTTCCAGCTGCTGCACCACCCACTGCTGTGCCCGTTCAATCACGTCGTCGAAGCCGCTGCGCACACCGCGCACCGTCAGCGGCACCTCCACACTGGGCGTGATCCCCACGCGCTGCAGCTGCCCGTCATCCGATCGGCGCAGCTCAACAACAGGCAGCGCCACCGTGAGCGATCCCGGCAAGGCCATCTCCATCACCTCGCCCGGTGCGCCCGCACTCGAGGTACCGATAAACGTGACGCGGGTGACCGCATCAAGGGCCATCGCCAGCCGTTCCATCTGGCCGGCCGTGCGCTCATCAATCAGCGCCACCACGTAGCCAGTGTAGTGACCTGCTGTATCACCGCGACTCACCCGGGCACCGGTTTCGCGGGTGATCGCGCACTGCACGCGCGCTTCACGAATGGTGAGTGGCGTGCAGGGCTCGCGTTCATAGCGTCGAACCTCTCGCGCCACCACAGCCTCCGGCACCGACCTAACAGCCGCAAGAAGCGCGTCGGCGCGATCGCCATGCAGGGTGCCGCGTAGATCCACCATCCACGCACGGGCACCGCGCGAACGCGCCAGCATAGGAGCCATGGAATCGGGCGGGATGCGTTCCACATCGAAGTACGCGATGTCGCCGGGGAGCATGCGCACCGCGCTGCTGTTGGGGCGTTCGCTCATCACGCTCGTTACCAGATAGTCGGCTCGGCGCGGAATGTTCAGCTGACGCTCGCGATTCGCCAGATCGCGCAACCGGAAGAGCGCGCCGCCGCTGGGCCCGCGCGACACCAGTGGCATGAGCGCAGCCAGGCGCGTCCACTCATTGGGGGCCGACACCGCCAACCGATGGTCCTGAATCCACGCTGGCATCGGAAAGCCATCCGCCGCCGTGACCTCCATGCCAATCTCAATCCCAAGGGCGCTACTCAGCGAGTCCCGCACCACCTCGGTAATCACGGCGCGATGCTCCACGTACCGCACACGGAATGGCGTGGCGGCCATGCCGCGCACCGTATCCGCCGATGCTCCCCGTAACGACGATGGTGCGTCATTGAGCGCTGACACCAACGGCAGCAGCGCCGCCGCGTACTCCGACGCACTCCGCGCGGCCTCAAGCTGCGGAATGGTACGCTCCATGAGGGCATCCATATCTTCATCGTAGAAATCACGATGCACATGGCGCACCCGAATCGCGCTCCACAACCGCGCCGCCGCCAGCAGTCTGGCACCCATAAAGGGATACGGATCGGCATCGTAGTAGCGCGGCAGCAGCGCCGGGGCCCGCGGCGTTGGCGTCTGCGTGGCGCGGACCGTGCGGTTGGTGCGTAGCAACGAGAGGGCGGTGTGTAACACCGGCGCCGTATCCAAGGGCGGCGCGGCGCGTGGCAGCACCGTATCCGCCGTCAGTCCAACCGCGCCGTTCGCGTGGACCAACTCACCGGTGCGAATGCGTACCCTCACGCCCTCAGCAATCGGCAGCACCACACTCGGCACCAGCGGCGTTTCCTCCACCCCCTCTTCCGCCAGTAACGTTGCCCGGTGATTCGCCACCAGTGCCAGCACCGCGCGCGGAAACAGCGTGGCACCGTTGGCCAGCACCATCACCTGCTTGGGGGATGACGCACGGGGAAAGAGCGACGGGTCACTACGCACCATCCAGGCGTCGTCGGGGTGCCACTGTCCATCGCGAGAGCGCGCGCCTCCGACACGGCGGGTGCGCACCGCACTGCCTGACGTGACCGTGTGACTCAACAGCGTGGCAACTGCGGCAGCGTTGGCGAATCGATCAACCAGCGCGGCCATGGCATCGGCCTCCGCCACGGCGACAACGCCCGATCCACGCAAATCGAGGATGACACGGGAGGGCGCGCTGGCCAACTGCTGCTGTACAGCGGCCGCGGCACTGTCCGTCCAGAGTGCGCGCTGGTCGGCCCCAAGTGGGAGGCGCACCAGCAGCACACTGTCACGGGTACGCTCGCTACTCAACCGATACTCGGACGCCACACCGGTGGGCCGTGTTGCCGCGTCCAACTCCACGCGCGTGAGCGGATCCTGCAGCACGAACAGCAACCGACGATACACGGACGCCAACTGCGTCGGATCCGACGCCGTACGGACCATGGTGGCCGCGCGGACAAAGGCCGAATCCCACGGAGCGCCGCGTTCAATCACAGCGGGGTGATACAGGGACACGAGGTGCCACAGCTGTATGAGCGTGCGCAACCGCGCCACCCCGGCGGAATCCGACGGCGCAGGGTCCGGTTCGGGCAGGATGGTATCCACCAGCGCCGGGGTTCCCGGCGCCGGGAGCGCCACCGGCCCAGCGGCAGGCGTTTGCGAGGGGACGCCCACGCGTGACACCCGCTCTCCGCGTTCGGCGCCGGGGGTCAGCTGAAAGAAGCGGCTGCTGCAGCCGGTACCCGTCACGGCAAGCACGGCCAGTAGCGCGCGCGCGGCGACACGCCAGAACATCCGGGGAGTTGGCGGAGTCAGCATATTCCGCAAGATACCATCCGGACCGTGCCATGTTGCACACCGTTCTTCCATACGGACCTCTGCCCGCATGACCGACCGCCTGTATTACACCGATGCCCAACTCGATCACTTCTCCGCCGTGGTCGTGGCAATTACCCACGACGGCCACGGGGTGGTGCTGAACCAGTCCGCCTTTTATCCCACCTCCGGCGGGCAACCGCACGACCTGGGATTTATAGGTGACGTTGCCGTGGTGGACGTGATTGACGAGGACGTACACGTCGTGCACCGCCTCGCCGAGCCCATCACCCTCCCGGTTGGTGCACCGGTGAGCGGACGCATCGACCGCGCGCGGCGCTTCGATCACATGCAGCAACACACAGGACAGCACCTGCTCTCTGCGCTGCTTGCCGACGAATTCGGTTGGCCCACGGTCAGCGTCCACTTCGGTGAAGAAACCAATACCGTCGATGTGGTATGCGATGACGTTGATCCCGGTACACTGGCCGCCATCGAGCACCGCGCCAACGCCATCATCGTAGAGAACCGGCGCGTCTCGATATCATTTGAGCACGCCAGCGACGCCACCGGGCTCCGCAAAGCCAGTGACCGTGATGGCGAGCTCCGGATTGTGACCATTGAAGGAATTGACCGCAGCGCCTGCGGTGGAACGCACGTCAGCGCGACCGGGGAAATCGGGGTGATGCTGCTGCGTCGGGCTGAACGCACCAAAGGCAACACCCGCATCGAGTTTGTGTGTGGCCACCGTGCCGTACGGCGCGCGCGACTCGACGCCGAGCTGCTCACCACCACGGCCCGCGCGCTCTCCGCCGCTCCGCACGACGTGCCGGCGCTGGTGGAGCTCCAGCAGCAACGGCTCGCCAACGGGGAACGTGAGCGGAAGCGGCTGGCCGATGAGCTGGCACGTCTGCAGGCCATCGCGATGTGGACGGCCTGTCTCCCCGACCCCCATGGCATACGACGCATCGTGCGGTCGACCTCCGGCGCAGTGAAGGAAGACGAGCCGCTTGCGCAGCAGCTGCTGGCGCTCGGCCAGTGCGCCCTGTTAATCACCAGCGTCTCCACGGGCGGGGTATTGTTGGCGGCCGCCCACGACAGCGGAATCGATGCCGGGCAGCAGTTGCGTGCGGCACTCCACGCCGTCGGCGGGCGGGGCGGGGGCTCACCCCGTATCGCCCAAGGCAGCGTCCCCGATCCGTCGCAACTGTCCGTACTCGTTCACGCCCTTGGCTTTTCCGCTACCACTCAAGACTTCCCGCAATGATGATCACGCGCCCGTTGCCCGCCGAGCACGCACCCTACGCCGCCACGTACATCGAGGCCACCGCGCACGCCCTCGCCGCCGCTGGCACGGAGCAGGTAGCGGAACTCTTGGCCTCGCAGCCCGTGGCACTCATGGAGCTGCTCGGCGCCGTTGATCCCGCCCTGGTGGCGTTCGCCTACGCCCCGGACAAATGGACGTTGGGCGAGTCATTGGTGCACGTCGCCGATACGGAGCGGGTGTTTGCCTACCGTCTGCTGCGAATCGCCCGAGGTGACGTCACCCCATTACCCGGATTTGACCAAGATGCCTGGGTGCCGGAGAGCAGAGCGGCCCGCCGACCACTACACGACATTTTGACCGAACTGCACAGTGTACGGGCCGCGACGCTCTCGTTGGTGGCATCACTCGACGAGCAGGCGTGGAGCCAAGTTGGTGTCGCCAGCGGACATCCAATCTCTGCACGCGCCTTGGCCTGGATGATAGCCGGGCACTTCGCGCACCACCTCACGCTCACCCAAGAGCGCTATCTGCCGCGCTAACCCAACGGGCGGGTTTCGGTCAATCTCGGGCTGCGAAATCCGTTAGATTTCAAGGCTGTGGTGCCCACTCCACTGGAGCACCCCACCTGACCGAAATTCCGGAGCGATGTCCGTGTCCGCTGTACCTGCTGCTACCGTCACCGAGACCGAGCGTCTCGCGATCGACACGATCCGCACCCTCGCCATGGATGCGGTGCAAGCCGCCGAGTCGGGACATCCCGGCACCCCCATGGCGCTCGCCCCGTTGGCGTACGCACTGTACACGCGTCACCTCCGTCACGACCCGTCGGCGCCGCTGTGGGCCGACCGCGACCGCTTCGTGCTGTCGGTGGGCCATGCCTCCATGCTGGTATACGGCACGCTGCACATGGCGGGCTACGACCTGCCGCTGGCCGAGATCACGCGCTTCCGTCAATGGCAGAGCAAAACGCCGGGGCACCCCGAAGTGCATCACACACCGGGTGTGGAAACGACCACTGGCCCGCTCGGTCAGGGCGTCGCCAACGCCGTGGGGTTCGCGGTGGCCGAGTCGCATCTCGCGGCCACCTTCAATCGCCCCGGTCATGACATCGTTGATCACTACACCTACTTCGTAGCGGGCGACGGCTGCCTCATGGAAGGCATCTCGCACGAAGCGGCCAGCTACGCCGGTCACTTCAAGTTGGGCAAGCTCATCGGCTTCTTCGATGACAACGGCATCACCATCGACGGCAGCACCGATCTCTCGTGCAGCGACAACGCGGAGCAGCGCTTCGCGGCGTACGGCTGGCAGGTGTTGCATGTGAACGACGTGAACGATCTCGGCGCGATTGACGCCGCCATCGCTGAAGCGAAGGCCGACACGCAGCGGCCCACGATGATCATCACGAAGACGCACATCGGCTTCGGGTCGCCCAACAAGCAGGACACCGCCAAGGCACACGGTGAACCGTTGGGAGCGGCCGAGATTGCGCTCACTAAAACGGCCTACGGCTGGCCCAGCACGGAACCGTTCTTCGTACCCGATGCCGCGCGCGCGCATTGGACGGAGCGCGTGGCCACGCGTGCCGCGTCGCACGCCGAGTGGAAGACCAAGTGGGCCGCGTACGAGGCGGCGCATCCCGAGCTCGCCGCCGAGTTGCTGCGTCGTAACGCCGGCACGGTCACGGCCGCGCTCGACAGCGCGTTCCCGGTGTTCGATGCCAAGAGCGGCAACGTGGCCAGTCGTGCGGCGAGTGGTGCGGTCATTAACGCCATTGCGTCGGCCGCGCCGGAGCTGGTGGGTGGTAGCGCCGACCTCACGGGCTCCAACCTTACGAATGTGAAGGGCGCCACGTACTACGCCCCCACGGCCGCCGCCGGTCGCAACTTCCATTTCGGCATTCGCGAACATGCGATGGGCGCGATCATGAATGGCATGGGACTGCACGGCGGCATCATCCCGTACGGCGGCACGTTCCTGGTGTTCAGCGACTACATGCGTCCGGCCATTCGCTTGGCCGCCCTCATGGGCGTGCAGGCGATCTATGTGTTCACGCACGATTCCATCGGACTCGGCGAGGACGGCCCCACGCACCAGCCTATCGAGCATCTCACGGCGCTGCGCTGCATTCCGAATTTGTTAGTACTGCGTCCGGCCGATGCCGACGAAGTGAGCGAAGCATGGCGCGTGGCGATCGCGCATCGCACGGGACCATCAGCCATCGTGCTCACGCGTCAGAAGCTGTCGTACTTCAGCGAACCGGCACGGGCACGGGCCGGTGTGCCGCATGGGGCGTATGTGGTGGCGGATACGAATGGCGTGCCGAACGTGGTGCTGATGGCCAGCGGCTCGGAAGTGGAGATTGCGCTGGCCGCGCGTGAAAAGCTGGCCGCCACTGGTGTGAACGCGCGCGTGGTGAGCTGCCCCAGCCTCGAGCTGTTCGCCAAACAGGACGCGTCGTATCGCGCCAGCATTCTCCCCGCCGGCGTGCCGCGCGTGGCGGTGGAAGCGGCGCACCCGATGTCGTGGTACCAGTGGGTGGGTGACACGGGTGCCATCGTGGGTATCTCTACCTTCGGTGCCAGTGCGCCGGCGCCCACGCTGTATGAGAAGTACGGCATTTCCGCTGACAACGTGGCGGCCACGGTGACGGAGCTGTTGGGCGCGTAGCTACCAAGCAGACTCCCCGTCACAACGGCGAGGGCGCAGGAGACGGAGAGCAATCGCTCTCCCTCCCCTGCGCCCTTGTCGTTCTTGCGGTCCTTGCTACCCCATCATTCGTACGGCCACCGTGCGGCGGCCGTACGACGTGGTTACCGCGTTCTTACGGTGCACACCGCGCCAACGCCACCGGGCAACGCTCCGGATCACGCGCCGGTGCACTACCCTGTCCACCAGGGCCACCGAACGTGTACAGCGGGAGGCGCAACGTCTGCAGCTCGCGGCCTGGAATCGGGAAGTGTACCGGCGTGCCCTCCGGAAGCGTGCGCCAGCCGCGCGCATCGAAGAACGCCACCACACCAGTGACGCCGGCGCCTTCGATGTTCTTCTCGTAGCGCAACGCGTCCCACAAGCTGCCGCAGTCACCATTCTCCTTACGCGGCACACAACCCGCTTCGTTCGGCGGACCATCCACCGTTACCGGCGGCAGTTCGCCGTTGGCGATGCGCGACCGGTTGATGAGTGGCACCGCTTCCGGCGCACGGCCCAGGCGAATGAGCGCTTCGGCCTTCAACAGATCCATCTCGGTCACCGTCATCGCAATCTGCGGACCCGTCTGGTACGTAAGATCCACGCCGTTGCGCCGGTAGAAGTAGTGCGAGAAGCGATACGTCCCACGCGCCGCCTGAAAGATGTTGTTCAGGTTGTAGCCCATGTACTTCCCCACCGAGGCGGGTCCGGTCGGTCCCTGAATGCGACGGTCTTTGGTACGCAACTGGAAAGGCATCCGCGAGTCATTCGGCGTTGCCACCCACGTCCGCCATCCGTTCGTCGAATCGGAGGGACCCACCAGCCAATAGCTGGGACGGCCAAAGTCTGACGGACGTCCCGCCGTACGAAGACGCGCCAGCAGGCGCTTCCAGTCATCAAAGAAAATGTCGGGCTGGGCGGTTGGGGCGAAGTCCACCTGAATGCCCGCATCAACACGTTGCAGCACCTGAGTCCAATTCACCGCTGCCCGCTCTTCACGCGTGCGCGCCGAGTACACCAGCAACCGCGCCGCAAAGGAGTTGGCAAGCCGGACGAACTGGTCCTTCGTAAGTGCCTGATACACAAAGTTGTCCACGGGGAACGTCATCGTCGGCTGCGCATTCGCCGTCGTGATGGCCGCGTCCAACTGCGCAATGCCGAAGGCCGTAACGGCCTTGTAGTCGCTGAACGATGGCGCCACACCCGTGAGCGTATCCAGCTTCGTTGTTTCGTCCACCAGCGCGGCCTTGTCGAAATACAAGCCGAGATAGCCGTACGAAATTCCCTGCATGAACTTGCCCATAGCCTTGGCGCGCGCGGTCCGGGCGGCATTCTCGATCACGAGACCACGATCGATGGCGCCTACCACATCGTTTGCCGCGGAGATGGTGCGATACAGCTGATACCACGGCTGCTCATTCACCTGCCGGCGCGCGTTCACCGGACTGTTGTTCCACGCCTGACGCGGCTCGCTGGACAGCTCGAGCTGTCCGAAGTCGGCAAAGCCGGAGGTCATTTCCCGTGCCATGGTGCTGTAGGCCCACGACGGATAGTCGTCGTGGCCGGCCACGGGCCACCATGTACGGAAGGAGGTAGCCACGAACGATTCCGTGGTCACCGGCTGCGCCGTGGCGCGCTCGGCATCGGGCCGGTTGGGGTTCACCACATTCAGGTCCTGACAGGACGCTGCGATAAGGGCGAGGCCAACCGGCAGCGCGAACTTCTTGAGAGTCGATTGCATGTGTTGAGGCTCGCCGGTTAAAAGGTGATTTCGAAGCTGCCCGTAAGCGTGCGATAGCGCGGATACGAGAAGCTGTCGAGGCGGCTGAGCACACTGCCGACTTCGGGGTCGTACCCCTTGTAGCTGGTGAGCGTCACCAGATTCCGGCCAATCAACGACACCGAGGCCTGTTCGGCACCCAGCCGCGCCAACGCGCGCGCGAAGCTGCTGGGCAGGCGGTACTTGAGCGAGAGCTCACGCAGCTTCACAAAGCTCGCATCCTCCACGAAATAGCTGGTCGGATCGTTGGCTGAGTACAGGGCCACGTAGTACTCAATGGGCTTCTTGAGTTCCTGCGCCTTGCCCGCTTGGTCGACATCGCGACTGCGCTGGTACTGGTACATACGCTGGTTGGTCTGGTTGTACACATCACCGCCCACCTGAGCATCCCAGAGCATGAACAGCTGAATACCGCGCCATCCAATCGTGTTCGACACACCAAAGCGGAAGTCCGGGTTACCGTCGCCGATCCGGGTAACGGCCGCGTTACCCGTTGAATCGGTAGCACGCACCGGCATGCCCCACTGATACGACTGGCTGCCGATCGTCACCGCCGGCGAACCCCAGAGGCGTTTCGTTTCGCCTTCGGTGTACGTGTTGCCGGCCCCGACGTATACGAGCAGCCCTTCGTCGTTGCGGGCAAACTCGCCCGCGCGCGCCTGTGCGTCGGCCGGCAGTTCAGAGGCATCGCCAATGAAGCGGAAACCGTACATGTTGCCGAGCGTCTCCCCTGCGCACCGGAAGCCCACGGTGCCCGTGGTGAAACACGGACGGTTGAACTCGGTGATCCGGTTGCGTGACCGATCGGCCACGAGGCCCGCACGCCACGTGAAGTTGGGCTTCCGCACGATCTGCGCCTCGAGCGTGGCCTCGTACGTGTTGCCCGTGACGGTACCGGCATTCTGCCACTGATTGGCGTACCCGAAGTAGCCGGCCAACGGGATCAGCAGCAGCTGGTCCGTCGTAGTCTGTCGCGCATACGAGAGCTGTACCGAATACCGGTTCTTCACGATGGCATCAATACCGACTTCCGTTTCCTTCGAGTATTCCGGCTTCAGGAACTTGTTGCCGAGGTTCTGCTTCACCAGACCACCGCCTTCAATGAAGTTGAAGGTTTCGTACTGGTCATTGAAGTCAGGACGACCACCAGCCGTACCCTGCGAGGCGCGGAGCTTGAACTCGTTGAAGATATTCTTCAGCGGGAACCAACCCTCTTCAGAGAGACGATACGCCGCAGAACCGCGGTAGTACCAGTTCTCCTGCTCTTCCGGACCAAACAGCGAGCTGCCGTCCATGCGGGCGAGCCCGTCCACAATGAGCTTGCCTTTGTAATCGGCCGCGCCGCTCACAAAAAATGAATTGGTACGGATCGTCTCGCTTGTGGAATTCACAAAGCGAACCGTGGCGTTGTTCAGGCTGTTCACCCCGGGCGTCGAGAAGATCTGTCCGCTCGCGTTCACCAGATCGTTGGTTTCGCGCTCGATCAGTCCCCGCACCGTGCTGCGCAAGGTAAAGCTGCCAACGCGCTTGAGCAGGTTGGCCGAGAGCGATGCATTGAGCGCATCGGTGATGCCGTTAAAGCGCGAGATCTCACCCGGTCCGCCATTGCCGAACCCTTCTGTTTTCACACCCTGATCGAGGAAGAAATCGGTTGAGCGATCGGACCGGTCATACGACACATTGCCGTCCACCGTGAGCCACGAGCGCGGGGTATAGCGCGCCTCCAGGGCTCCCTGCGTGCGGGCACGGTTCCGGTTGCGCCGTTCCGTGGAGAGCACGTACAGCGGGTTTTCCTCACGGCCTTCGAAGTCGGGCTGGAAGATGAAGGGCGTGCCGTCCGGATCGGGCTGACGCAAGTTCACGTCGGGCGCCTGATTGATGAGGTCGAAAAAGGTGTCGTCGTACAGATTGAGCCGCGTTGAACGGCTATGGTACGCGCTCACGCCGATGCTCAGATCGCTGCGCGGACGATGATCCAGGTTGAGACGGAAGTCATTCTGATCATAGCGGCCGCTATTGAGCACGACACCGTCTTCCCGCTGGTTCACATAGGAAAACAACCAGTTGGTCTTGCCGCCATTCTGGGCAATGTTCATCGAGTTCCGCGTGAAATCACCCGGATTGAAGAAGCGATCCACCTGGTCGTAGAAGGTGCCTGCCTTAAAGGGATTGTCCTGAAAGCGCGCGTAAATGGGGTCGGGAACGCGCTGCTCACGGGGAACCACCTGTCCCGCCGCATTCAGAAACTCGCCCTGCTCGTTCGACAGAAATGAGTGCTGCTGCGCCCAGTTCACCTTGCGGGCCAGTTCATTGTTACCGTACTCGGTGCGGAGGGTGAATTTGGTGGTCCCTTCAGCGAGACCGGTGCCGCGGCGCGTACGGATCTGAATCACGCCGGCCGACGCACGTGAGCCGTACAACGAGGCCGCCGCCGCACCCTTCACCACTTCCACACTCTCAATGTCCATACTCTGCAGATCGGCGCTGGCCGCATCGAACGAGGCCGACTGAATAACGCCGTCCACCACCACAAGGGGTGAGTTGCCCTTGCTGATCGATGTTGGCGTGCGCAACTGAATGTTCGTGCCGCTGCCGGCCTGCCCGGTGGGGATCACGCTCACGCCAGCGATCTTGCCCTGAATGGTCTCCAGCGCGTTGGTGGCGGGCACTGGCGCATCTTCAGCACTCACGCGACCGACGGAAAACGGCACGCGCGTACCGGACGCCGGATCAACCACACCGGTTGTCACCATCGCCTGCAGATTCAAGGCAGCGGCGGTCATTTTTACGTCATAGGTAATGGTAGCGCCCGCCGCAACCGCGATGCCCGTGCGTACGACCCGGCGATAGCCAAGCCGAATCGCTTCGAGGCCGTACGTACCAGCCGGAACGGCAGGAAAGGTGAAGCGTCCCTCCGGGTTCGTGCGAGCCTCAAGGCGCACCGTTCCCCGTGAGAGGATCAATTGAACGGCTTGAAGCGGCTGCCCGGAAGCAGAGTCGGACACCACACCCACAACCCGACCGGGGGGCGCGTTCTGCGCGTGAAGACCAGCGGTGCCGACACCGCTAAGCACGAGTGAGGCCGCAAGCACAAAGGGCGCGGCGAAGCGAGGGACCATCTTTCTCTCCGAACGAAGCGTGTGGAACGAGGCAGAACGGACTGTATGCATGGGGCTGAGGAGATACTAGCACTCATGCATCACCACTCGCTACGGGTTGACCAGGAACGCGGCCCGATACGCCTCAGCGCCGCAGCGCACGCCCCGCGAACACATTCGCCATCCGTCGCTCCTGCACCGCCGCCTGTCCGTTCACGAACACCCACACCATTCCGCTCGACAATCGCGTCGGTTCCACATAGGTCGCTTCGTCCCGAATGGTTGCAGGATCGAACACGATCACATCGGCGAAGGCACCAGCCCGCAACACCCCGCGATCGGGAATGCGATAGGTCTCGGCCACCTGCCCCGACGACGCGCGCACCATCCGCTCCATCGTGATCACCGGCTTATCAAGCACATAGCGACGGATCTTGCGCGGGTACGTGCCGTACAGCCGCGGGTGCCCGCCCGAGCCATCAGAGCTGGTCATCACGTAGGGGTCTTTCATGAAGGTCTCAATATCGGCCTCCGTCATGTTGAAGCTCGCCATGCTCATGTCGAGCCCCTCGCCGATCATGGCCAGCGCCGTCTCCACCGCCGGCATATTCCGCTCGGCCGCCGCCTGCTTGAGCGTTTTGCCGATATACGACCTGGCGGCGGCACTCCCACCGGTCAGCAACAGCGTGCTGTCGCCACCACGACGTCGCAGGTTGTCGCGCATCTCCACCAGCATCTTCTCGCGCAACGTGGCGTCAGCAATACGCAGTTTGAGCGAATCGTTGCCACCGGCCTGCGCCCATCGCGGAAGCAGTGCGGCACTTAAGCCAGTTCCGCTGGCGGTCCAGGGATACTGATCGGCGGTCACCACGCAGCCCTTGGCGCGCGCCTCACGCATGATGCCTAGCACGCTGTCGGCTTTGCCCCATACATCTACGCCCAGCGTCTTGATGTGTCCCACATTCGCCGTGAGCCCCGATTCGCAGCCGATGCGAATGGTTTCGCGCACCGACGCCAGCAACCCAATAGTGTAGCTCGACTCGTCGCGCTGATGCGTGTCGTACACCCCGCCAAACGGCTTGGCGGCCGAGATCACGGCAATCGCTTCGTCGGTACTGGCGTAGCTTTGCGGCGCGTAGAACAAGCCTGAGCCCACGCCGAGCGCGCCTTCCTGCATGGCCTTGGTGATGAGCGCGCGCATGGAATCGATCTGCGCTTTCGTAGCGGGCGCCGACGATGCACCCATCACGTGGGCGCGCACGGTCCCGAAGCCCACCGTGGCATACGCGTTGGTGCCAAGCCCCAGCTTCTCGGATTCGTCGAGCACACGCTTTACATCGAATGGTCCGCGACCATCAGGGCCGATCGTGACGGTCGTGATGCCCTGCATGAGTGACGACGCACTCAACCGTCGCTCGGCGTTCAGCCGCGGCAGCCCTTCGTACGCATGGGTGTGCGGATCGATGAACCCCGGCGACACGATCAACCCGGTGGCATCGATACGACGCGTGGCGGTGGTGCCGCTCGGGATCGCACCCACGAAGGCAATGCGGTCGCCGCGAATACCGACGTTGGTGATGCGCCCCGGAGCGCCGGTGCCGTCGTAGACCATGGCGCCGGTGATGAGTACATCCACCGCGCCTTGCGCTTGCAATGCAGCACCGTGCGGCCATGCGGCCATGAACAGGCCGAGCACGCCAGCGCGACGGACAGCTGAGAGGAAAGTCATGATGGGAGTGTGTGTGTGAAAGGCTCCACCGGCACGGCTACGCACCGCACACCAGCGTCGCGGCCGCCAAGTCTTCGAGCGCCAGCCCAACCGACTTGAACAGCGTGATCTGCTCCCGGTCGGTGCGCCCCGCCACGGTACCCGTCACCAGCTCGCGAAGCTCGGCGACCACCTGACCACGCGGGATGACGCCACGTGCCAGCGGATCTATCACATCGCCCGCCTCGTGCAGCGCCCCGCTGTAGCTGTCCACCACAATGCGACTGGCGCACATCGTGTCGTCATCCGCCTCGCGCATGGCGGGGGTAAATCCACCCACCAAGTCGACATGAGTGCCAGGGGAGAGCCATGCGCCATGCACCACCGGCGTGCGTGACGTGGTGGCCGCACACACGATGTGCGATGCGGCGAGTGCGTGGTGCAATGCGTCGAGATCGCCGGCGCACGCCTCCACCGGCAGTCCTTCACTCGCCAGCGCGTTGGCCAGCGCTGCCGCGCGCGCCGGCGTACGTCCCCAGAGGCGCACGCGTGTGATCGCCGGGCGCATGGCGCAGTATGCCCGCACCATGTACGGCGCCAGTGTGCCAGTACCGATCACCAACAGGTCGCTCGCGTTATCGCGCGCCAGATAGCTGGTCGCCAGCACCGACGTCGCCGCCGTGCGGCGCACGGTGAGCGCTTCCCCGTCAAGCACGGCCCGTGGCGCACCGGTATGTCGGTCCAGCAGGAGGTACAGCGCCTGCACGGTGCGAGCGGCCATCGAATCGGGCATGACCGTCACCACTTTCACACCAAGCGCATCGTCGCTCCATGCTGGCATGAGCAGTAGCGAGTCCCGCTCGCTCAGCGCATGTGCATGACGCTGCGGCACGGTGGCACCGGCGGCAAACGCGCGTTGCAACGCGGGCACTAACACCGGCCACGCCAGCGCCTCGTGGACCTGTTCAGCGGAATGATACGGCAGCATCTTGGGATTCTATGTCGCCAAACGATTTGCGGAACCCACCGGTT
>CANHTA010000003.1 GCA_947463135.1 Gemmatimonadota bacterium | reverse complement strand
GGTCGAACCCCAAGTAGCGGTTCGGGCTGGTGGCGATCAGTGACGCGGCGCTCGAACTAGGCAACGGGCTCGACGGGCCCTGGGAAGCAACGAGCTGCCGCGACCCTGAAGATGCACGCGAAACGGCGGACCGTGGAGACATACAAGGAGGCAGGAAGGAGGGTATCGGGAAGGAGGGCGCAGTAACGGCGCGTCGTGCACCTGCCTCCTCCTTCCTGACACCCTCCCCCCTGCCTCCTAAGCCGTTGGCAGTTCAATGCCTCCTAAGCCGTTGGCATTTCAATGCCCCCCAGGCAGTTTGCCGTTCAGTCCCGCCGCAGGTTGATGCGCCAGTCATAGTCGGTGTCCACCCATCGGAACGTCCCGCTGCGCAACAACGCCTGTGCAGGGCCAGCGGGGACATACTTCGCCCAAAACGCGCCCACACCCGCGAGTGATCCCCCAAAGTCCTCGCGGTACCAGGTAAAGATCGGTGACCCGTACACGGTACCGTTCTTCACATCAACGCGGTTCTTGGTGGACTGCGCGAGAAAACGACGCGCCTGATCGTCGAGCTGCGCGTCGAGCTGCCGGGCGGTGAAGGCTTCGCTGCGCAGCGGTGGACACCCCATGGCGGCGCACACCAGCGCCACATGAATACGCGGGTCCTTGAACTGTTTGCGGATAATCTCGTGCTCCACGTCGTCCAGCGTGAGCGTGCGTCGATCGGCTTTCACGATCGGTTCCGCCCACGGACTTTTCAGCGGCACGCCAAGCACCTTGTTGATGTTCCGAATGGAGCGGCGCTCTTTGCGACTGTTCAGGAGCTCAATGGTGTACGCGTTATACACGTTAATCCAATACGCCAACTGCTCATTCCGTGACAGCGTTGAGACCTGGACGACGCTCAACTGCGCGAGGTAGGCCACAAAGCGTGGATCGCGTTGAAACGCAGGGTAGTCCACCATACCGTCGGTGACGTACGAGGCCAGCATGGCGTTCCACGCCGAATGGTCTACCACACGGTCCGCCGTGCGTGCCGTTGCGCTGTGCGCCGTTGCCGGTCGCGGCATCCCCTTGGCCACCCTCGCGCCGCTTCCCGCGGTTAGCGAAACCAGCAGGAGCGAGAGCCATCCGGCACGCGTGGCGAGGGCCGGTGCGTACGACAGCGCAATCAACAACAGGCCGGCGATCGTCACGCGGAGGAACGCCGTGTCGCGGGCCCCATCGACCCCGGCTAAAAGGGCATCGGCGAAATAGCTGTACACCGTGGTACCGGGGAGAATGCCAATGGCGGTAGCGGCCACGTAATGCGACATGCGCACGCGCGCCAAGCCAGCGCCAAAATTGATGGCGTTGAAGGGGATAACTGGAATCAGTCGGAGCCGTAGCAGGGTAAGAAATGCACCGTCGCCGCGTAATCGGTCAAGCGAACCTACGCGCGATCCCAGCACACGCTGGAGTGCGTCGGCGCCAAGACTCCGGCCAAGCAGGTAGGCGCCGGTTGCCCCTGCGGTGGCCCCGAGCCAGGTCAGCGCTATCCCGGTGGCCACCCCAAACACGGCACCACCGGCCAAGGTGAGCGGGAGCGCCGGCAAGCCGATACTGGCGACGACAATGTACGCCAGGACAAACAGCCCTTCCGCAAACGGCAGGGTCCGCACGTCGCGAATCGTGGTGCCGATGCGCGCTGGACTGATATACTCCGCAAGGCCCAGTTGGCGTGCGACGAACCAACTCGCGACGAGCAGGGCGATAAACAGCGCCAATCGCCACCATGCGTTTGCCCGGTGTGTTTCTTTCCTCTCACCATTCGTGTCCATGCCTGAACGTACTCTCGATCTGATTGCGGTGGGTGGGGGGACGGCCGGATTGGTCACGGCGGCAGGAGGCGCCGGCTTGGGGGCGCGGGTGGCACTGGTGGAGCGCGATCGCATGGGCGGCGAGTGCCTCTGGAACGGTTGTGTGCCGTCCAAAGCCCTCATCGCCGCGTCGCGTGCGGCCCATGTTGCCCGCACCGCATCGCGGGTGGGGGTGCATGCCGAGGAGGTGCGGGTGGCCTTCGACGAAGTGCTTGAGCATGTGCGACGCGTGCAGGCGCGCATTGCGCCTCACGATTCCCCCGAGCGCTTTCGCGGCTTGGGGGTGCAGGTGGTGGAGGGATCGGCTCGCTTCGAGGACGCGCACACGATTGCGGTGGGGAATGAGCGGCTGACCGCGCGCCATATCGTGATTGCCACCGGAACGCGGCCAACGGTGCCCCCCATCCCCGGGCTGTCAGAGGTGCCGTTCCATACCAACGAAACGATCTTTTCGATCTCATCGCTGCCACGCACCTTGCTCGTGGTTGGGGGAGGGCCCATTGGGATTGAGCTGGCGCAGGCGTTTACGCGTCTCGGGTCTACCGTGTCGGTTATCGATGCCGCGCCGACCTTCTTCTCACGCGAAGATCAGGAAGTTGCGGAGCTGCTGTTGCAGCAGCTTTCCGACGAAGGGATGCGCGTGATGCTGAACACCACCGTCACCTCGGTGCGTCGTCACGGGACAGGGGTGGTGCTGGCGGTGGCTCGTGACGGCGTCCCCGCTGAACTGCACGGTGACGCGCTACTCATCGCCGTGGGACGAACGCCCAATCTTGACGGATTGGGGCTTCACGAGATTGGGGTGCGCACAGATTCTGGCGGCGTGATCACCGACCGCAAATTGCGCACGGGCGTCGCTGGCGTGTACGCGGCGGGCGACGTGGTAAGCGGTGGCCTCAAGTTCACGCACGTGGCCGATCACATGGCGCGCAGTGTGTTGCGTAATGCGCTGTTCCCCGGCTCAAGCGCTGTGACCTATGACGGCGTGCCATGGGTGACCTATACCGACCCCGAACTCGCGCACGTTGGCCTGACGGAAGCACAAGCGCGTGAGCGGTACGGTAGCCGAATTGGTGTATGGCGCCGTGCGTTGGCCGGTGTGGATCGTGTAATCACCGACGACGCTCCACCCGGTCTCGTGAAAATCATCACCGATCCGAAGGGGCGTGTGGTGGGTGGGCATATCCTCGGGGCACACGCTGGTGACATGATCGGTGAGCTCACCATGGCCGTCACGCTCAAGCTCACGGTTGGCCAGATCGCGTCGGTGATTCATCCCTATCCCACCACGGCCGAATCCATTCGTCAGGCGTCAGAGCAGCGGCGAAAAGCAGGGTTTACGGGTTGGAAGAAATCGCTGGTGTCGTGGTTGGTTCAGCACGTGTAGCGGTGAGCAGCGACGTGACGATGCCCACGCCAAAAATCAGTGGCACGCCATACATCGCCCACGGCCACGTGTAGCCGCCGGCTTCGCCGACGTACAGATAACAGCCGACGCCCCACGCCACGCCCACGATCATGCTGGCCCAAGCGCCAGCGGTGGTTGCCCGCGGCCAATGAAAACCTGCCAGCAGCGCAAACGACAGCGCCGCCACCGGAATATTGGCCAGAATCAGGCGATCCAGAATCTGGTCCACCAGAAACGTGGCGCCTAGCCAACTGCTGATGGCCAACACCACCAGGAGCCGGCGCTGCGCCCCGACGGTGGCCAGTGCCGCACCGCCAAAGTCGGCGGCGATCATGGTGGCCATGGCACTCCATACACCGGCCAAGGTGGTGAGCGCGGCGCCGAACAGCACAGCATAGGCGAAGCCGCGGAGCCCTTGCGGTAGCCACCGCAGCACCATCGTTGGTACAGCGAGCTGGGCGTCAGCCAGCAGCGGCGCCGAGGCACGGAGGTGTGCCGCCGCTAACACCACGGCGCCGTAGAGCACAAACACCAGCAGGGCGCTGAGTCCCACCGCGCGAAAGGCAATGGTGGTGGTACGCGCGGCAAAGATCTTCTGGCCGTACCATGGCGCGGCGATATAGGTGAAACAGGTGATCACCATGAGCGTTGACACGAAGCGCATGGGCAACACCGCACTGTTCCACTGCGCCACCGGATTGAGCGTGAGTTGGCTTTCCGGAAAGGCCGCCGCCAGCCCGCCGGCAAGCGCACTCTGCTTCATCCCCAACACCAGCAACAGCGGCAGCACCACAATGGTGGCCAGAAACGCCACCACGTCGGCCCGTACAATCGACACCAGGCCCCCCGGCAGCACAGAGAGTAACACCACCAGCGAGAGGATCGCCGCCAGCAGCGGCACCGGCAACCACGCGGGTGCCAGCGGGGTGAACAGCACGGCGAGCGACTTCACATAGGTGGCCGTGAAGCCGGTCATGGCCAGCAACAACAGGGCCGAGGCGGTACGACCAACCCCCGGGGAGTAGCGTACCGTGAACAGCTCCGCCACCGAGAGGCGGTTAAAGCGCTTCCAGGCGCGCGCCACGGTGAGGGTGTAAAACAGCAGGCCCACCAGAAACACCGCCGGAAGCGCCAAGGCCATGGGGCCCGCCCCATAGCCAGCCGCCGCAAAGGCCAGCAAGGTGCTGGTATTGAATTCCGTCATCACCAGCGTGGCAACCAGCGGGAACAGCGACAGCTCCCGCGACGCCACGGTAAACGAGGCGGCCGACGAGGCCCGCCGCCATCCGGCGCCAGCCAATAGCAGGAGAAACGCCCCAAAGGCGATAATATCGAGCATGGAAAATTCGAGGCTCGGAAGTTCGGTGATCGCCCGCGGGCGATCGTGGTGTCGTGGTGCGCTGTTCGTTGCTCTGGTGATGATGGCACCACGCACAGTTTTGGGACAGGCGTCCACCGCCACCATTGAAGGTACCGTTCGCAGCCAGCTCGGCGCACCGGTGGTTGGCGCCGTCGCGTCGGGGCAGGGCACCAGTGCCGTGACCAACGTGGACGGGCGGTTTCGCGTGGAGGTGGTGGCAGGATCACCACTGGTGCTCAGCGTGGTGGCGCGTGGCTATGTGCGCACCACCATCCCCATTGGCGCGCTCCAGCCAGGGAGCATCCGGTCGGTGTCTGTGGTGCTCACCTCGCTCGCCACGCTCGACGCCGTGTCGGTGGTGGCCCCGCAGCTTCGGCCGTTGCTCAACACGCGGGATGCGGTCACCGGCGGGTCCATTGAAGCCCGCGAACTCACGTCGCTCCCCACAGATGCGCGGGATCCGATCGCGCTGCTGTACAACATACCCGGCATTACGCAGGCCACCGGTTTCTTTGGCGATGCGCCGCGGCTGTCATTTAACGGCGGGAACTCGCTGTACTCGCAGAACCTGCTCGATGGACTCGACAACAACGAAGGGTTTCTGGGCGGCCCGCGCGTGGAGGTGCCGCTGGGCGCCATCGCACGCATGGATGCGTTGGTGAACACGTACTCCACGCAACTCGGCCGCAGCCCCGACGGCATTGTAGACATCACCACGGCGCCTGGCCGCTCCGCGCTCACGGGTGATGCGTTCGTGTATCAGCGCCCCGGCCGCCCGCTCGATGCGCGCGTGCCGGTCACCTTTGGGGCGGAACCAAACGCGCTCGCCCGCCGGCAGGAGGGCTTTCAGCGCGTGCAGGCCGGTGGCTCGTTGCGCGGGGCGTTCAATCCCGCGCGCACCTTCTTCGCCACCGCTGCCGAATACACGCGCGAGCAGGAAGACCGTATCGGGTCCACCGCGCAGGCGCAGTTTCTGGGCACCGAAACGCGACAGACATGGAAGGGGTACGGTCGCCTCGATCACGGTTGGTCCCCCACGCAGACCACCACGCTGCGACTGGCGGCGAGTGCCGTCGATCGCGAGGGCGACGGCAGCGGGGTGCTCACGCCGGAAGCGGATATCACCACGCGCCGCATCGGATCACTGTCGGCGCTGATCCATCGCAGCGCGCTGCGCGATGGACGCGCGTCGAATACGGCGTCGGTGCAGTTTGGCAGCTACCGGTGGTACTTCCCGCCGGCGCGCAGCGATTTCTCGCGGCCGCAGGTTACCGTGCTGGCACCGGATCTCTCCACGCAGGCCATTGTGGGTTCCAGCAACTTCGTGTTCGACGACACCGAGCGGCAGTGGCAGCTGCGCAACGTGTTCGAGACGGCCATCGGCGATCGCCACACGTTACGCGTTGGCGGTGACATGATCGCTGGTGCCTTCCAATTGGCGGCGGCCAGCACCAATCCCAATGGCTCGTACGTGGTGTTCAACGACGGCAACATCACGCCGCAACCGGGGCGCGCGCTATCAATCACCGATGTCCCGGCCAACGTGCGTGTGCAGTCGTATACCATTGATGCCCGCCCGCAGCAGGTGAATCTCACGCAGGCGGTGTACAGCGCGTTCGTGGAAGACACGTGGCGCCCCACGGCGTCGCTCACGCTGGTGGGCGGCGTGCGTTGGGACTACGACGATCTCACGTCGCGCGGCGAAAGCGAGGCAGACCTCGACAACGTCCAGCCACGGCTGTCGTTCAACTGGGCGCGCACTGAGCGCGAGGTGATTCGCGGTGGTGTGGGCCGCTATGCCGGCAAGCTGCCGTATGCGATCTACTCCGACGCCATTCAGCTTGGCGCCACCGGCAACGCGGTGCTCACCTTCAGCGGGGCAAGCGCCCCCGCCTTCGGCGCCGGGCCGTTGCCGGCTAACATCCCCAACGCCGATGTACAGGCGGTGCCGCGCGAAATCTTCCGCACCTTTGCCTTGGGGCTCGATCAGCCTATGAGCTGGCAGACCACGCTGGGCTATCAACGACAGTTCGGCCGCGCGTGGGCGCTCAGTGCCGACCTGGTGTGGAGCGAAACGCGCAACCTGCCGTGGATGGCGGATCTCAATCCAATGTCGCGCCGGCTCACCGCCGCTGACTCGGTGCCGCGCCTCTGCGCGAGTGCGTTCTCCTGTCCGGGCGATGCGTCGCGCCCCAACAACCCCGCCACGTCGGGGTATCGTCGGGTCTCCACCGCGCAAAGCGGCGGCGCAGCGCGATACGTGGCGCTCTACATGGCGGGGCGCCGCGCCCTCACCGACCGCTGGCAACTCGACGCCAACTGGGTGTGGTCGCGCGCGCAGAACAACACCGAGGACATCAACTTCTCGGCTACCCAAGGCAACTGCTTCAATAGCAATCGTATCGATGCCGTGACGGGGGCCGCATGCACGAGCGACGAATGGGCCGATGCCAACAACGACCGCCGTCATCGCGTGACCGTGCGCAGCGTGTACGAATCGCCGCGCGGGTTCACCGTGAGCATGATCGGCGATGCGCAAACCGGGGTACCGCTCAACCGCTTGGCGGGTGCCGTGACCAGCAGCGGCATTGCGCGCTACGATCTGTTAGGCGCAGGCCCCATTCGCGGTAACGGCTTCATCGGCAACGCCGATCGGTTCTTCGGCGTGGCACGCAACGCCGAACGGCTGCCGGGCTTCGTGACCATTGGCGCGAGTGCGTCGTACCGGCCGCGCGTACCGGCGCTGCGCGGCATTGAGTTGCGGGCCGATGTGTTCAACCTGCTGAATACACTGGCGTGGGGCGGATACGCCAACGGGATTGGCGGTGGCGGCAGTCGCACGCAGTTCGGGCGGCCGGGCGATCCGGTGTATCTGTTCTCGGCGGCCCCGCCGCGGCAGTTTCAGTTTTCGGCCCGCTATCTGTTTGGCCAATGATCGACGAGCCCTTCCGACAGTGGATGGCGCGACGATGGAGTGCACCGGCAGGACTGCTCCATCGCGCAGGGATAACGGCGAATCAGATTTCGGTGGCGGCGGCAGTACTTGGCCTTGCGGCGGCGGTGCTGGTTGCCGTGCAGCTTCCGTGGGCAGGAGTGGCGCTCTGGCTGGTGAGCCGCGTACTCGACGGCTACGACGGCATGGTGGCTCGGCTGTCTGGTACCAGCACGCTCTTTGGCGGTTACCTCGATATCACGCTGGATATGTTGGCGTACTCCGGCATGGCGATCGCGTTTGCCATCGCCATGCCGGCCGATGTGGTGCTGTGGATGCTGGTGCTGCTGGGCTACGTCATGGCGATCACCACGACGCTGGCGCTATCCTCGCTCGCCGAAAAGGCCGACCGTCAGTTGTGTGGAAACCGGTCGATTCAGTTTACGCGCGCGCTGGCCGAAGGGGGCGAGACGACCGCGGTGTACGTGGTCATCGCGCTCGTCCCATCGGTGAGCCGTTACACCCTTCTCGTATGGATTGCGCTTCTGGCGATCAGCGCGGTGCAGCGTACGCGGATGGCGCGCACGCTGCTTTCGTAAGGGTTGCGCTATGTGTTGCGCGGGCTGCGCTACTTTTTCTTCTTGGTCGTTACCAGGATGGCACCCTTCGCGGCATCGGCGCCAAAGCGGGTTACCGCGGCTTCCCCCTTCACCACTTCGATGGACGCAATTTCGTCGGGGCGCAGCGAATTCATAAAGGTGGACGGCGCACGCACCCCGTCCACCATGAGTAGCCCTTCAAATGCTCGTGTGTCCGAGGGGGAGAGGGGGCGGCCCATCACTGCTCCGTTGGGGGTTGCTCCCTGACCCGTAACAATGCGCAGCTGCGGCGTCTGCGATGCCGAGGGCGAAAGGGCTTCGCCACTGACAATAATCACCTTGTCGGCGGGCTTTCCCTTCACGGTGGCAATGCGCAGCTCCTGCGATTTGCCGCCGCGCACATCGATGGTGGCAATGCGACTCGCGTCCAGCGCGATGGCGCTGTCGCGGGTCACGGCCACACCATCGACCAGATAGATCGCGGTAGTGGTATCGATCGGGGTCACTTTCGCCAAGCGTGCTTCCGCCGTTTTCACGGTCATATCCTGGAGCTCAGCGGTGGTGGGTAATTGCGATTCGCATGCGGCGAGCAGGGCCACAGCACTCACAATGGCGCTGGCGATCACGCGTGAACGACGGAACGATGAGGATCGGGTGGTCATGGTACGGAGTCTCCGTTCGAGGTGGGATTGGTGATGTGAGAAAGCGAGCGCGGTGCTATTGCTCGGCGACAGAGCATTGCGCGGCATGCGCGCAGAGAGGGTGATGAGGAGTTGACCATATTGGCGCAGCGATATGCCGCGCCCCAGTACGCGATGGTCGCAATCGAATTCGATGGCGAGACGAAGTTGTTCGAGGGCATACCATGCCACAGGGTTCCAGGGCATGACCACCACGGCGGCACAGGCACTGAGCAGCAGCGCGGGGTCGCGTGCAGCGATATGTGACTGCTCGTGGGCCACGACCAGTGACTGCTCCTGTGGCGGGTGATCAAAGAGCCATTCCGGTACGACAATGCGCGGTGCGCGCACGCCGATGACGGCGGGACCGAGTGATTTGGTGACCAGCACGTCAATGCCGTTAATGGGCTGCGTGGTGGCGCCACGTAGCAGACGACGATGGCGACGATAACTGAGCGCGAATGCCAGAAACACCGCTGCTGATGAGAGCGGCCACGCCAGCAGGATGAGTCGCTGCACGCTCTGTGGGGCGCGATTCAGTGCGGCGCCGAGCGTGGACACGGTGAATGCTGCCGGTGCGGTGAGGGTGCGCTCAATCAGGGTGCGAACGGCGCGTGATCCAACCCACGCCCCCCCATCGTCCTGCACCGTGTTTGCTTGTGACGATGCCTGAACGGCGGTCTCTGGCAAGCGGAGGGGAGCCGCCGATGTGCGCCAAGGAGCAGCCACAACCAGAACGAGTGTGCAGAAGATCGCGCTCCCCCAAATGAGGCGTGAGGGTATCACGTGGCAGGCAACCCGTTGCACGAGCCACGCGGTCCCGGCCAGCAGGACGCTGATGACGATGGCTTGCGTCATCCATGCGACAGTGAGGGCGGGGGTCATCGCTCGTGGTCGCGCAGACGTTCGTTGAGCAGGGCGCGCATGCGTTCCAGCTCCTCGCGGCCGAGAGCCTTGTCGGAGACGAGCTGGGTGAACATCCGCTCCGCTGAGCCCTGGTAGATCGCGTCCTTGATGCGCGCCATCGCACTGTGTCCGGCGCGGTCGGCGGCGATGGCGGGGAAGTAGCGATAGGCTCGCCCTTCGGGCTCGTGTCGCACGTACCCCTTTTCCGTGAGGGTCTGGAGGGCCGAGAGGACAGAGGTGTAGGCGAGATCGTCATCCATGGCGTTTCGGACATCGGCCACGGTGGCGGAGCCAAGGCGCCAGAGGACGCTCATGACGGCGAGTTCGCGAGGGGGGAAGTGGATATCGCTCATGGCGGGCGGGGGGATGGGCTGCGGGGAAAGCAGTACTGGTTAGGCAGTAGTATGGTGGGAGGGAGGTGGGGTTGTCAACTGGTTTATCCGTAGGTGGGGGTGGGGGGGCTGAGGCCGGGGCTGGACGGGCTGTTGGCTGAACGGGCTGAACGGGCTGCGGGTTGTGGGCTGTTGGCTTGGGGCAGTGGGTAATGGGTTCTGGGTAGTGGGTAATGGGTTCTGGGTAGTGGGTGACGGCGCGTGCACGCTCAGGATCCCGGTGGCGTTCCTTTGGTGACGCGGGTTCTACGCTGACTGCTATCGTCGGTGCCATGCAAGACTTTCAAAATCTTCGCGTGTGGCACGAAGCGCACGCGTACGCGGTTGCCGTCGATCGCGCGGTGAGCCAGGCGTCGAAAGGGCGCGCAGAACTGATCAATCAGTTACGCCGCGCGGCGGACTCCATTCCGGCGAACATCGCGGAAGGGTCGGGCCAGCTCACCGACCCTCAGTTCGTGCGATTTCTGGCGATCGCTCTGGGTTCCGCCACGGAGTCGGCGAATCACCTGATGCTTGCGCGCGACACGCACGCGCTTCCGACGAGCGTGGCCGATGACCTCCTCAGCCGAATCAGCCGAGTGCGACGCATGCTCATCAACCTCCTCAAACGCCTCAACGCCACATAGCCGCAGCCTGCCGTCACCCACCACCCAAAACCCACCACCCACCACCCCAAGCCAACAGCCCACAGCCCGCAGCCCGTTCAGCCCACAGCCCACAGCCCACAGCCCGTTCAGCCCACAGCCCACAGCCCACAGCCCGTTCAGCCCACAGCCCACAGCCCACAGCCCACAGCCCTCAAACGGTACAAACCTCCACTGCCTCCCGTAACGATTTCATCCCCTCCCTCCTCGGCAAAAACTCATGCGCGAACACCCCTGAGTATCCCGTCCCCGCAATGAACTCCGCGATGCCGCGATAATTCAGCTCTTGCCCGCCATCGATCTCATTCCGCCCCGGCACCCCCGCCGTATGGAAATGCGCAATCCACGGCAAATTCGCCTTGATCGTGGCCATCACATCGCCTTCCATCACCTGCATGTGATAGATGTCGTACAACAAGCGGAAGCTCGGTGAGTTCACCCCTTTCGCCACTTCCACCGCCCACGCCGTGTGATCGGCATGGTAGTCCTTGTGATCCACCTTGCTGTTCAGCATTTCCATGCACAGCACCACCCCATGCTGTTCCGCCGTTGGCATCAGCCGCTTGAGCCCCGCAATGCAATTCGCAATGCCCTCACCGTCGGACATGCCGCTGCGATTGCCGCTGAACACCACGATCTTTTTCACGCCGGCGGCGGCCGCTCGCGGGATCATCGCTTCACCATCGGCCACCAGCTTGTCGTGCTGATTGAGCCGGTTGAAGCCCACCGGTATGGCGCCGAAGCTGTTGCCCATGGTGCACTGCAGGCCGTACTGCTTCGGCACCTCCCATTCCGTGTCGCCCAGTAGATCCACACCCATCAGCCCCATCCCTTTCGCGGCGGCGCACAGATCGTTGATGGGGGTACGCGCAAAACACCAGCGCGCCACCGACTGATTCAGACGACCGGCGCGAACCGCACTGGCGCCTGAACGGCCTACAGCCTCACCGGGCGTTGCGGCACCGACTGGTGCCGCAGACACCGTAACCGCGGCAGCGCCAAGGGCGAGCAGCGCGTCTCGCCGCGACACGGCACCTTGATCGGAGCGTGTGGTCATCAGAGGCTTCTCCGCTTGAGTTCACCCACCGCATGCGCGGCGGCGCGCGCGGTGAGCGCCATGTACGTGATCGATGGATTCTGGCAGGCGCTGCTCGACATCGCGGCCCCGTCGGTGATGAACAGGTTTGGCACATCCCACGCCTGATTCCAGCCGTTCAGAACGCCGTCCTTGGCCGTGGTGGACATGCGGGCGCCACCCATCTCGTGAATGCAGTGCCCTGGCGGATGCATCGTGCGATTGGGGCGCACGTTGGTCGCGCCGGCGGCTTCGAGAATCTCCACGGCGCTGGCCGAAATATCCTTGTTCATCGCGATCTCGTTCTCGCGCCAGCGCACGTCGATGCGTGCGGCCGGAATGCCCCATTTATCCTTCGTGGTGCCGTCGAGCGTGATGCGGTTGTCGGCGTGCGGCAGCGATTCGCCCCATCCGCCAATGCTGATGCCCCATGGTCCCAGGTCATCAATGAGCGACTGCTTGAACGCCGCGCCGAAGCCCGCCATGCCGCTGCCGCGCCCCCAGCCCGAGCGGCTCGATCCCCCCTGCATACCATAGCCGCGCAGGAAATCGGGGCTGGCACTGTGCACGTTGCGGAAGCGCGCCACGTAAATGCCGTTCGGGCGACGACCGATGGTGCGCTTGTCGAGGTACCCCGGCATCGTGCCGCCGGCCCCCGAGCCGTAGTGATGATCCATCACGTAGCGCCCGAGCGTGCCGCTGGAGTTGGCCAAACCATCCGGCCAGCGCGTGCTGCTTGAGTTCAGCAGCAGTCGTACCGACTCAATCGTAGAGGCGCACAGGAATACCACCTTGGCCTCGTACACCATCTCCTGCTTCGTGACCGCGTCAATCACGCGCACTCCGCGCGCGCGGCTGCGTTTCGCGTCGTACAGCACTTCCGCCACCACGCTGTGCGGACGCAGCGTAAGCCGGCCGGTTTTCTGCGCGGCGGGGAGGGTGCTGCCAATGCTATTGAAATACGAGTGCGTTACGCAGCCGCGTTCGCACGGGCCGCAGTAATGGCAGGCCGCGCGGCCGTTGTGATTTTGCGTGAGAATGGCCGCACGGCCAATCGTCATCACGCGCTCGCCGTTGAACGCTTTCATGATGCGTTCGCGCGCCACCTGCTCCACAATGGTCATCTGCATCGGCGGCAGAAACTCACCGTCTGGCAAATGCGCCAGCCCTTCCTTCGCGCCGGTCACACCAATAAAGCGCTCCACGTGCGAGTACCACGGCGCGATGTCCTTGTAGCGAATCGGCCAGTCGGTGCCGTGCCCGTCCTTCGCGTTGGCCTCGAAATCGAGATCGCTCCAGCGATACACCTGGCGGCCCCACATGATGGAGCGTCCACCCACCTGTCGTCCGCGGAACCACTTGAACGGCGCATCGTCGGGGGCGACATACGGATTGTCGTTGTCGTTCACGAAGAACTTGCGCCCCGTTTCGTCGCAGGCATAGCACTGCCGCTGCACCGGCTGCTCCTTCTCCAGCGACTGCCGATCGCCCCAGCCCCGGTATTTCATGTCGTAGGGCTGGATATGCTCCACGAAATCCTTCCCCGCGAAGTCCACCGGACCACCCGCTTCCAGCACCAACGTGGCCAGCCCGCGCTCTGTCAGCTCCTTGGCCGCCCAGCCTCCGCTGATCCCCGACCCCACCACAATCGCGTCAAACACGCGGCGCTGCGGCTGGGTGTCGGCGTAGAGTGACTCACTCATCGCGGCCTCCGTTGCGCGTGGGCATGTCGGCGGCACCATCAAAGCGACCCGGCATGATTTCGGTGCGTAACACGTTGCGCTGAACCGGCTCGCTGGTGAAGTAGCCGTGAATCACCAGCCCCTTCACGCGGGAGTACCCGCGTGCGGCGGGGGCATTGCGATCATACGGCGTGTCCAGCGCGTTCATCACCAGCGTGAGCGTGTCACCCGCAAGGGCGGAGAGCGGCTGTCCGGCAATCGCGCGCGCCTGCGCATCGATGGCGTCGAGCCCCGTGGTGAGGGCGCGCCGGTCGGCCTCGGTGTAGTAGTCGGCCATGATCACCTCGATCCACGCCAGTACCCCCACATCGGTGGCACTGGGGGTGTCGGTGCGGGGGATGATGGCGTCAGCGACCGCGGCGAGCGTGGCCCGCTGCTCGGCGGTGAGCAGCGCCACGGGTTGCGCCGCTCTGCTACCCTCGCGCGGCAGGGCCTGCGCCCATGCCGCCTGCGCTTCATTGGGAAGGAGGGTGAGAGCGGCCGCAGCGGCCGCCATCTTCAAAAGTTCTCGTCGTTGCATGCGCGAGGCCGTGTCCGTCGGGAAGGTGGACGCACACCCCGACGGCGGTGAACGGCCGCGCGAGGCGCTACTGCACTTGGATGTACAGCGGTGTGGGCCAGAGGCGCAAGATCGCTTCGCGCGAGGTCCGCGGATTATCGTTCTTGGCCTTGGTAAACTGCTTCCACCCCGTGAACTGCACCGGCTCCCGCTTGATGTCGCGGTAGTAGGTATCCCGCTTCACCGCGGGAGCGCCGAAACCATCCATGTGCATCACCACCTGCACCTTGGGGTCCAGCGTGATCTTGCGCGCGTTGGTGACGCCCTTCGGGGTGAAGCGATGCACCACGAGAATCTTCGGGGGCAGCTTATGCTTCTCCACCAACTTGCCCAGGAACCGGATAGCGTAGTTGATGTCGGCGGCGTCGTACGTCCCCACCTTCCGCCCCGGAATGGCCCCACTCGTTTTCATGGAGAACTCGGGATCGATCCCCAAATGCACATCGGGGCGCATGAGGAACTTCTCAATCCACGGCAATTCCTCTTGCAGCGTGCTCTGGCCAACCTGAAGGTCCACGAAGAGCAGGGCATTCTTCGACTTGGCCCACCCGTACACCTTCTCAATCAGCGCGCTGTCCATCCGTGTGCGATACTTCCCGCTCGGTCCCGGGGTCGGGTTGGCCACCATGGCGATAAGGTGCAACGCCGGCTGCACGGGGTGCGCCGGGTCGAGCCGAGTCCACTCGGCCGCATCGTCCATGAGCTTGGCGAGCATGTCGTTCGTTTCAAACTCGCCGAGGATGCCCATACGCTTGGAGAGCGGATTGCCGTAGTAGGCCAGCACGCGCTTCGCCGGGAAAATGGACCCCGGGAGAGCAGGCGCCGTCTTCACGGGCCATAGTGAATCGAGGTCGCTGCCCACGTTCTTGAAGGCGAGGTGCTGATTGCCCGCCGTGGGCCCCAGCGCGCCGCCGGATGGCTTGGCCTTCTGCTGCGACGACTTCTTGGCCGATTTCTTGGCTGAGGTCTTGGCTGACTTTTTCGCCGCCGGCTTTGATGGGGTCTGGCGCGCCGTCGTCGCCGGTTGCTCAACCGCCTCCGACGAACCCGTCGCCTGCAGCCGCGTGGAGGCAGGCGTAGATGCCGCAGCGGAAGCGTGCGCGCTTGCATCCGCGTGTCGCGGGAATATCAGGGTGCTGCCGGCGATCGTCGCGGCGAGCAGAAGCGAAGAGGACGGACGGAATACCATAGAAAGGCAGCGCGTGAGCACGAATTAGTGAAGTAGAGCACACCGGCGGCACGGAGACGTGACGTCTTGTGAGTGTAACCGCGCGTTCGAGGTGAACCAAGGGGAATCGCTGCGACGCCCTTGCCTCGCGCACGGTGCGCGATAGCTTCGCGCGCATGCATATCGATCTGACATCGCGCGTGGCCGTGGTTACAGGTGGCGCCGCAGGTATTGGACGCGCGACGGCGCGTCGACTGGCACAGAGTGGCGCCCGCGTGGCGATTTGGGACCGCGTACGCACAACGGGGGAAGCTACGGCGGTTGCGCTCGCTGCCGAGGGGCTGGATGTGTACTTCATCGAGGCCGACGTCACCCAGCGTGCCAGCGTTGAGGCCGCGGTGGTGGCCACCGTGAATCACTACGGGGGGATTGATATCCTCATCAATAACGCCGGCATCACCCGTGATGCGCAGCTCATCCGCGTGAAGGACGGATTGATCGCCGGTGGTATGACCGATGACGACTTCGATGCGGTCGTGGCAGTGAACCTCAAGGGCGTTTATCTCTGCACGCAGGCCGTCGTTCCCGAGATGCTCAAGCGCGGCGGGGGACGCATCGTGAGCGCATCATCGGTGGTGGCCCATCATGGCAACTTCGGTCAAACCAACTATGTGGCGTCGAAAACCGGTGTGATCGGTATGACGCAGGTGTGGGCGCGGGAGCTCGGACGGCGCAACATTACCGTGAACGCTATTGCCCCCGGCTTTATTGCCACCGAGATGACTGCCAAGATGCCAGCGGCCGCACTGGAGGCCATGCAGGCACACACCCCAGTGGGTCGGGTCGGCTCGCCGGAGGACGTCGCCAATGCCTACTGCTTTCTGGTCTCCGACCACGCCGCCTTCATTAACGGGGCCGTGCTCTCGGTAGACGGTGGCTTGGTCATCGGCTCGTAAACCCGAAGGCATAACAGCCACCCCGCTCCGCCACCTCGCGCGCTAGTTATCTCCCGCGCGGCGTCGCCGCTTTTTGGTGGGCGGTGGTGCTTCGGTTTTCGGGGCCGCGTACTGCATGCGTGCCAAAATGGTTGCCGCCCGTCGTGTGGCGATGGAGCCCTTGGGCGACCAGCGTCGCGGTGCCGGGAGAATCGCCGCTAATCGCGCCGCTTCGTCGCGCGTGAGCGAGGCGGCGCTTTTGCGAAAGTGCAGTCGTGCGGCGGCTTCGGCGCCAAAGGTGTTCGGTCCCCACTCCGCCAGATTCAGGTAGAGATCGAGGATGCGCTCCTTCGTCAGCAACAGCTCAAGCAACACGGCGAGGTAGGCTTCAATCCCCTTCCGGACAAACGAGCGACCGTTCCACAGGAACAGGTTCTTCGCCACCTGCTGCGTGAGGGTGGAGGCGCCACGCAGCTTGCCTCCACGACGCTGCCGATCCAGGGCGTTTTGGATTTCCACCACGTCGATGCCGAAGTGGAGATAGAACCGGTCGTCCTCGGAGGCGAGCACGGCGCGTCGCAGCGCAGGTGACAATTGGCCGCGTGACACCGTGGTGTGCGCCGGCCAGATGGGCCGTTCTCCTTTGATGGTTCGCGCCACCACGTGCCGCAGCATCACCGAGGTCACCGGTGGCTGCACCACCGCACACAGCAAAATGAACGGAACGGGCAGCACCATGAGTGCACCCACACCGAATGCCATGCGCGTTATCACGCGCCGGAAGCGGCTTCTCCGCGCGGCCATCACGCGGTCACGGCTCGCGCAAGTGCGGCGGGGTATCGGGCGGCTGACGGCGCCAGCGCCGATGCTGCCAGAAGTACTGCTCGGGATACTCACGCACGAGACGCTCAAGAATCTGCGTGTAGCGCAACACGATCGCATCGATGTCCGACTCACGATCGCCGGTGTGTTGCACCTCCACCGGTTCAATCAGAATCGCGTAGCGTCCACTCGGCTGGCGGACCACCGCCACAAACACCGTGGGCGCCGCAAAGCGCAGCGCAAACACCGCGGGACCGCGTGGCGTTTTTGCGGGCCGGCCGAAAAACGGGACGAATGTACTCGCCAGTCCCAGCGCATCGTGATCGCTCACAAAGGCGATGGCGCGATTCTCCCGGAGTGAGCGGGGGGTGCGCCGCACGGCGTCTTTGTCGTGGATAACCTCCATGCCGATTTGCCGACGCGTCCGCGTGAGATAGGCGTCGAAAATCGGGTTGGCCATGCCGCGAGCCACCACGTCGATGGGGATACCGCGGGCGGCGAAGTAGGCGCCGCCGAACTCCCAGTTGCCCAGATGGCCGGTGACGATAAGCAGCCCGTTCCCCTCGGCCATGGCCGCCTCCACCAGCTCCCACCCAACCACGCGCTCCACGCGATCACGCACCGCCTGCGCTGTGGTACCGGGGAGGACCGCCGTCTCAATGGAGGTGCGCCCCAAGCTGTCGTAGGAGCGGCGCGCCACCTCAATCACGCGTGCCGGTGCGAACTCGGGGAAGGCGGCGGCGATCTGGCGTTCCACCACGCCCGCCCGAATGCCAATGGGGCGGTACACGAGGCGACCAAGCAGCCCGCCCACCCAGCTTGCACCACGCCAGCCCAGCAGTCGCAGCCCGAATACCGCGACCCGCGTTGCGGCGTACTCGAGCCGGTGGGAGACGGTGGCCGGCTTGGGGGAGCCCTTGGACATGGCGGGGGCAGCCGGCGGTGAGGCCGGCGGAGGAGGGGGTGAGCTGTGCATACCCCGCGCAATCTAACGGGCCAGAACACGAACGCCGCGCCGATCCGAAGATCAGCGCGGCGTTCGCCGTATTCCGGAACCAGCGCGCGACCTAGTTGGTCAGCATCACCAGCACACGACGGTTTGACGCGCGGCCATCGGTGGTGGTGTTGGGCGCGATCGGGTCCTTCTCACCCTGCGTGCGCGCCACCACACGCGACTCCGCTACCCCCTTCGACACCAGATACGCCTTGGCCTGATCGGCACGGCTCTGACCCAGCGTGCTGTTGAAGCGCTCCGAGCCGATCGCGTCGGTGTTACCGGTAACGGTAATCGTCCGCGCCGAGTTCGAGGGATCGACCAACGACGCCGCAATGGCGTCCAGGATCGTCTTGGCTTCGTTCGAGAGGTCGCTCTTGTTGAACGCGAAGTTCACCGCGCCGATGACCACAGGACGCGGCGCCGGCCCCGTGAGACGGAGCGTATCGATCCGGTTCACGTAGATCGTGTCCCGCCGCGTAATCCGCACCGTATCCGTCACGGTGCGCGGGGGCTTCGGCCCTTCAGTGAAGAACGACATGCTCAGGCCGGCCTGTGCGCCCAGGTTGAGCGCGGAAGCACGGGCCACCGGCTTGGCGTCGGCGTCGGCGGGCATGATGTAGGTGCCGGTGCCCTCAACACGCGCGGAGAGGCGGTTATTGATGATGAACCGCATACCCAGCAGCCCCTGCGGGCCGCCACCACGCGGCGCCACGGTGCGCGCACGGCCGTAGGCATCGTAGCCGTACCCGGCGCCAGCCAGCAGCTTCAGGCGGTCAGAGACGGGGTGGTTGTACGTCAAGCGGTACGACCACAGCGCATGCGACACCGAGTTGAGCGTGTCGCGGGCCGCCTGGCCAGTGCGCGGCGCGTTCACGTCGAGATCTGCGTAGCTGAGCTCCATTTCCACGAGCCAGTTCTTGAACGCATAGATACCAACCCGACCACCAACGCCGAGCCCGCTATCCAGCTTCAGGGTGTCAGCGAACTTGCTGAAGCGGCCGAAACCGCCGATTTCGATGGCGCCCTGACGCTGGGCGAAGACGGTCGCCGGCAGCGCGACTGTGAGCGTTGCGCCAAAGATGAACGAGTGCAGCTTTCGCATAGGCCTCCCGAATAAAGTGTGCTTTGAGGTAAGCGGACCCATAGCATGATGAGCCTGTTAAGGACATCATCGATAGCAGTGTGTCCGCGCACCGCTGTCAGTAACTTACGCCGTGTAGGACGCACGGCAACCGTGTTTCGTCTCCTTCCGTTCCCCGCTTAGATGAGTGTGGCACCCGCCTCCCGTCCCTCTGCGACGCAGTCCCAGCGCTTGGCGCAACTTGGGATTGTGATGAACGCCGGGCTGGCCGTGATCAAACTGCTGGCTGGGTTGCTGGGCAACTCCTATGCCTTGGTCGCGGACGCCGTGGAGAGTGCCACCGATACGGTGGGCTCTTTGGTGGTGTGGAGCGGCCTTCACATTGCCAGTCGCGACCCCGACGAGCACTACCCCTTTGGCTACGGGCGGGCAGAGGCGCTCGCGGCCGCAGCGGTGGCGGCCATGATGCTCGGGGCCGCCGTTGGCATCGCGGTGGAGGCGATTACGGAAATCCGGACGCCGCATCATGCGCCAGCGTGGTGGACGCTGCTGGTGTTGGCGGCGGTCATCGTGGTGAAGTCCCAGCTCGCCAAGCGGGTGTCCGTGGTTGGTGAGGCCTCAGGCAGCGTGGCCGTCACCGCGGATGCCTGGCACCATCGCGCCGACGCCATCAGCTCAGGAGCGGCGTTCCTCGGCATCACCGCGGCCCTCATCGGCGGCCCCGGCTGGGAGCCCGCCGACGACTGGGCTGCCCTCGTGGCAGCCGGCGTCATCCTTGTGAATGGGTCGCTCCTGCTGCGTACCGCCCTGCACGATCTCATGGACCGCGCTCCGGAACCCGAAGTGATGGCCACCGTCTCCAACGCCGCGCTGGCCACGGTTGGGGTGCGGGCGATTGAAAAACTGAAAATCCGCAAATCCGGGACGGCCTTCTATGTAGATATCCATGTCCAGGCTGATCCTGCGCTTTCCCTGCACGATGCCCACATTCTCTCGGGTATGGTAAAAACCGCGATACGGCAGCGGGTCCCGGCGGCCATGGGAGTCCTCATCCACATGGAGCCGTTTGAGCCGATGGAGGAGTCCTGATGCAACAGCCTCAGTTCCATGTACTCGATCGCGCGGAGTGCGAAGCGCTCCTCGCCTCGCAGCATGTCGGTCGGATGGCTTTCACCTTTCGTGACCGCGTTGATATCGAGCCCATTCACTACGTGTATGCGAACGGGTTCATCTACGGTCGCACACAGCGCGGCGCCAAGGTCACCGTGCTCGCCCATCATCCATGGGTAGCGTTCGAGGTTGACGAGGTGGACGCCCTGTTCTCGTGGCGCAGTGTCGTGGTGCATGGGCGCATCGCCTTTCCCGACCCCGAAGGCTCGCCGCAGGAGGCCCGGCAGTATGCGGAGGCGGTCGCCATGTTCCGGTCGCTGGTACCCACCGCCTTCGGCGACGACGATCCCACCCCGGGGCGGGAACTGGCATTTGTCATCGCCGTGCTGGAGCTCACCGGCCGGGCGGCAACCATCAACGCGAGTCCATGATGTCCAATGGCTTCGCCGCGCTTCGTCTCACTCCGGTGGACCGCGGGCTGAAAATCAAGTTGGGCAGTAAGGCCGCCAGCATCGACCTGCCGATCAACAAAACGGAGCTGATCGCCGCTACCAGTGCGCTGCTGGCACGATTGCAGGAGTTACAGGAAGCCTTTTACGCCGACGGACGGCGCGCGCTGTTGCTCGTATTGCAGGGGCGTGATGCCGCAGGAAAAGATGGCGTCATCAAAACGGTGTATGGTGCGTTTAATCCCATTGGCGTGCAGGTCGCGGCCTTCGGTCCACCCACGCCACTGGAACTCCGTCATGACTTCCTCTGGCGCGTCCACCAGGTGGTGCCCCCGCGCGGCATGGTGGGCGTGTTCAACCGCTCGCATTACGAAGACGTGCTGGCGGTGCGCGTCCGTGAGTTGGTGCCGGAGTCGGTATGGCGGGCACGATACGACCACATCAACACGTTCGAACGGATGCTCACCGACAGCGGCGTGATTATCCGGAAGTGCATGCTGCACATTTCGCGCGAAGAGCAGCACCAGCGCTTGCAAGCGCGTCTCGATGATCCCCGGAAGAACTGGAAGTTCCGCTTGGAGGACCTCACGGATCGCGATCACTGGGACGCGTACACCGAGGCCTATCGCGAGATGCTCCGGCGCTGCAGCACCCCGTGGGCCCCGTGGTATGTCGTTCCCGCCGACGACAAGGCGGTGCGCAATTATCTCATCGCACGCATGCTCGTGGAGACGCTCGAGTCCACCACCTCGGTGTTTCCGCCCATGGACCCGGCGGTGCGGGCGGCTGCGGCTGGCTTCAAATAAGCACGGGCCAACTCAGCCGCGGCCACCCAGACGCACCGGAAGCCAGTAGCTCACCTTCACCGCGAGAAAGTTGTCGCCGCTCGCGCGCGTGGTGCGCAACAAATCGCGCGTCCGTGCCGGATCTCCGAACGCATCGGCCGCACGACGGTTCTGTTGCCACACCACGAACAGCGTACTCCCCGGCACCCACTCCCACCGCATCACCATGTTGGAGCGGAACGAGAGCACGTTGAAGTCACGATTGCCAACGGTAAAGGTGCTTGCGCCATCGGTGATGGTGAGCGTGCCCACGGAATCGGCGGTAATAGTGGTGCCGTCGGTGCCATACTCCCGCAGCTGTCGACTGCGCGGCGCTGACAGTTCCCCCAATCGCGAATAGCGGCCGCTGGCCACAAAGGGCTCGGCGTACGCCTCCAACGACAGATTCGGCGAAAAAGCGTAGTTCGCGCGGAACCGCGTGGAGATCGTGGTGCGGTCGATGAAGGCAAACAGGTAGCGGTTGCCGTAGGTGCGCGTACCCCCTGGCACCCGCGTCACGTATTGCCGTGGTTCGGTGCCCGACTGCAACGTGGGTTCGGCGGACACCGACACCCGCGGTGAGGGACGCAGCGTGATCTGTCCCGACACATTGCGACGCCATGCGCCGAATTCATCCACACTGTAGCCACCATTCACGCGCCATCCCGTGCGCGCCCCGAACGGATTGTTGATGCGGAATTCCTGACGGAAATCGCGCGGCAGCCCCATGTACGGCCCGCCGCGCGTTACCGCGTCGTCCACGGTGGCCAGCGCAATGGTGGAGCGCACGTTGAGATTCCAGAAGTTCTTCAACGTGGCACTGCTGTTCTGGGTCCACGTGTTGAGCTGGTGCGCGCCCTCGAAGTTCCACGCCCCGCGCGTCTCAAAGCCCAGTCGCCAGTTTTGCAGAAAACGGCCGGGTGTGGTTTCCCGGATCTGCAGGTCCGCGTTGTACTCAATGTCGTCGGTTGACTGGAGCCGGCCGAGGTCATTCAGCTCGAAGCCCGGGGATTCCAGCTTCACCTCGGCGCCCCACAACACATGGCGCCCCGCATCCTTGTCGGCGCGCAGCTGCGCGGAGTAGCCGGACAACGCGGTTTTGAGCGGGTCAAACTGCACCTCGCGGCGATCGGGACGCTGAAAGAGTCGCGAGTTGGCGGTTTGCAGTCGGCGGATGGAGGCCGTATCGCCCGCCACGTAGGTGCCCGCCACGAATCCGCTGATGGCGTATTTGCCCTGCTGAAAGCGGATGCGCCAATCGGCGCCGCCGAAGTAGCTCTCGCGCGTTAAGAGCCCGGCCAGTGAGGGCTGCCCGCTCACGTTCCGCTGCACGGTGCTGAACGACGCGCCAATGGTGGAGGCTTGGCGCCCGATTTCCTGCTGGAGCCGCAGGATGCCGTAGCTCGATCGTGGCTCTACCGGCACCTGACTGGTGACGCCCGTGCTGTTGGTGAGGACGCGCGCATGTTCTGCTGCCGTGACCGCGGTGACCGCGCCAATTGACAGACGGCTGGGCAGGCGCCCGGTGAGCTTGGCCGCGCCGAGAATGGTGCTGCTGCGCGGGACATCCACGAAATCGCCCGAGGCCGAACCGTGCGGAGGGGCACCGATGCGGCGGGGATAGAAGTACTGTGCGCCATTCCCGCGCACCATCTCACTCCCTTCGGTAAAGAACGGGCGTCGTTCGTCGAAGAAGGTTTCGAAGGCGCTGAGGTTCACTTCCGCGGGATCGGCTTCGACCTGCCCGAAATCGGGGTTCACCGTGGCGTCCAGTGTAAGGCTGGAGCCAACCGCGGCCTTGGCGTCCATCCCCATCCGGGCTGATAGCGGGCGGTTGAGGGGATTGGTGGCCGACGTGACGCCGCGTCGGGTGGCATCGCCAGCCATGTACGGCAAAAACTCCACGGGGCGGGTGGGCGAGACGCCATCGAGCCCTTCCAGCGTGCCGAAGCGGGACACGTAGCCGGTTTCGCGCGGCGGGACCATGGCCCATTGGATGTCCTCGTTTTTATCGGGCATCCACCGGTCAATCTGCATCCCCCAGCGCTGCCGATCCGCCTTCGGAAAGCGCAGCTGGGAAAAGGGGATCCGCAGCTCGGCCGTCCAGCCGCTGGCGTCATCGTGGGTGGCTGCGGTCCACACCGGGTCGAACTGACTTTCGCGCCCGCGCATGTCGTCGTCTTGTGTGTGTCGGAAGTCGGAGCGGACGCCGGCCACGGACACGCCGAAGCCCACGGCGGTGCGGCGGTCCATCTGCGGGTCGAAGGTGATGGTGAAGCGCTCGGTGTTGCCGAACCCGTCGCGGCGGGTCACGGCGCGGGCGAGATCCTTGATGTTGCGGCGTCGCATGCGGGCGGCCACGTAGAGCGCCTCGTTGTCGTAGGCGATGTACACCTCGGTGGCTTCCGTTGGGGCCTGTCCCTCGCTGGGTTGGCGCTGCACGAAGTCCGTGATGGGGGCGAGCTGCGCCCAGCTGTCGTCATCCAGGCGGCCGTCAATACGGGGGGCGCGCGTAACGCGCACAGCGCGGGCAACCTTGGGGGAGGGTTGGGCCAACGCCGGTCGCGGCGCGAACGCGCCGGAGGCGCTGCTCAGCAGGGCGGCAACCAACAGGGCAGACGGGGAGGGGCAGGCGCAGCGAACAGAACGGATCACGCAGGACTCAGCAAAGGCGAACAGAGAGTGGCTGCAGGGCTACGCAATCCTGCGGCTATGCGTTCGAATTTCCGGAAACCGGCGGTGAGGCACTGGCCCATCCCGTGCGGTGCGGTTACGTTCTTCAGTCTGATCGGCGCGAGGGACGGCGTCGACGGGATGTGGCGCAGCCCGGTAGCGCACCTGAATGGGGTTCAGGGGGTCGCAGGTTCGAATCCTGTCATCCCGACTATACGTCGCAACGACTTACGAGACCCGTCATCACAAACGTGATGGCGGGTTTCTCGTTGTAGGCACTCAATAGCCACTCGCGCGACGGGAATGTGTTTGAGACGGTCTCGCCGGAGTGGTCCCCCTCTGCTGGTTGAGTTGGTGCAGTGGGTGCCACCGGTGGCGTTGCAGCGGATCGCCAGAGCTCCAGCCGTATTCCGAACCATGTCTCGTGTCGTCCAACCGAGGTCCTGCGCCAGCGACGGGATGGGCAATCTACGGCTCCGCTAGCAGGAGGCCTTCGATGGCCAAACGCAGCAGGGAGAGATCCTCGTCGGTGCGGGCGTGAGGGCGCTGACCGGAATGCCGATTCACCTCAACCGACTGCACCTCCCAGTGTCCCGCCATCGCCTGCGCAGGACGAACATGGAGTCGGAAGACGGCGATCCCGGTCCAGCTGTGGTGCCAGTGCAGTGCGCCATCTTCGAGATAGACAAACCACTTGGTGTCCATGTCCTGCGGAATGTACCCGCGCAGTAGACGACCCATTTCCGCCGGTGAGAACGTCCGCTGGTACTCGAGCGCCGTGCGCTTCGCGGGAAATGGGCGCGTCTTCCAGTCGGTTCGGCGGGCCAATGGCCAGGCATCGGCTGACTGGTCCCCCAGCAAGTCCATGGTCGCCTGCAGGACGGCGAGATCGCGCGTCCGGCCCACCGCATTGACGGTCTGCCCGATGAGCTGCTGTGCCTCGGTACGAGTGGCCCAACGCAGGCCGCTCGTCTCTGAACTGGAGAAGTCCTCGCGAACGGACTGAGGATCTGCCGTCATGAGGAAATAGTGATTGCGTGTCGTGCCGCCACCGAAGGTGCCGGGGAGTGGCAACAGCACGGTCGCGTCGACCCCCGTTTCTTCACGCACCTCGCGGAGTGCCGTCTCGCAGGGGGACTCACCCGGGTCTGGTCGGCCCTTGGCGAAACTCCAATGATAGCCGTCAAAATGGCCAGCGACCTCGCGCAAGAGCACGCGACCTCGCGAGTCAACGATCACCCCGCCGTACGCGGGTGACTTTCCGCTCGAGTCGGGCTTCTGCCACGGCAGCAGATCCCAGTCGGTGAGTCCCGCTTCCGGCATGTCTTCGGGCATGCCATGCAACGCACTCCACACCTTTTCGTATCGCTTCGCTCGCGCGGGCCCGGTCGTCTGCGACACCTCATGCTTGAAATTCGCATAGGTGACATCAGCGATGATCCGGGGCATGGCGCGGGCCAAGGCGTCCTCTTCGCAACGCAATCGCCACGGATAGTCCGTGCCGGTATCACACTCGGGCTCGCCCGCCTCCGCGAGATAGTGGCGCTTAAGACGCACCAGGTCCCCGTGCGTGCGGCTGCGGATGGTCAGCTGTGAACCGTCCGTCTTGCGGACGATGCTGAAGAAGCCGAAGGAGGTGAAGATCCACATGGGCTGGAGTGGTGGGGTGGTGATCGACCGCCGTAGAAGGCAGGGGCTGAAAGCGTGTAGGCCGTGCTGGACTGTATCAGGCAAGTTGCATGAGACGTATGACAATGCGGGGATACGTGACCGGAGGCCCCATTGAGCCTCGTGGGTGACGAACCGCTCCTTGAAGGGGTCGGCGCCTCATTTTCGTGTCAACCATTCCGGCACGCCGCGCCACACAAAACCATCGCCGTCCGGTACTCCACAAACGTGATGGCGCGCCGTGACCGGCTGGACCACATTACCGCCGGTGTGCCTCGCGATTCGTCACCGTCCCTCGTTATCCCGCTCGTTATGCCCGTTTCCGTGCCCCGCTGGCGCGCCCTGAATGCGCTCATGCTGCTGGTGGTGGTGGCCCTTAATGGGGCAGCCGCCACGGGTGCCATGAGTGGCGACTCCATCGGCGTGCTCGCGAACCGCTTTCCATCGCTGTTCTTGCCCGCCAACTACGTGTTCGGCATCTGGAGCCTGATTTACGCGGGGTTGGTGGCCTGTATGCTGCTGCAGCTGGTGCCAAGCGAGGCAGGGCGCACGGCGGTGGAGCGACTGGGACCGTGGTGGGTGGCGTGCGGGGTGCTGAACGTAGCGTGGATTACGCTGTTCTCCTTCTCGCTATTTGCGGTGGCGCTGGTGGTGATGCTGCTGTTTCTGTGGGTACTCGTGCACGTGGGGGAGCGTCTGCGCGGGGGGGCGGTGTCGCCGATGCTGCGCGCGCTGGCCGTGTGGCCCCACGACCTGTACTTGGCGTGGATTTCGGTGGCCGTGATTGCGAACAGCTTCCAGTTCGCTCACGTGGTGGGGTTTGCGGGCTTCGGGATTGCCGAGTCGACGTGGGCGGTGGCCATGATGGGGGTGGCCACGCTACTCGGGGTGGTCATGGCGTACGGCCGCGGGAACTGGCTGTTCCCGTTCGTGGTGGCGTGGGCGCTGCGCGGCATTGGTGCGCGGTACACGGCGGTGCCGGACATTGTCATCGCCACGACGTGGTTGGTCCCCGCCGGCATCGTGCTGGGGATGATGGCGTGGGGCGCGGGAGTCCGGCGGGGGCGGCTCGGCCCGTTACCGCCTCAAACCCGATAAACGGGTTTGGGGCTACGGCTTTCGAAAAGCAATCGTTTACTCCTCGGCCGGGACCAGCCCGTTGGCAATGTCTTCAGCGCGCTGACGCGCGGCTTCCTCGCGCTGTTCGAGCTTCGCCGCCTGTTTCGCCTTGCGTTCCTGCTCTTTTTTTCGCTTCTCGAATTCGTAATTCGGCTTCTTCGCCACGTGGTCTTGAGGTCGGGGAATGTGGAGCGGATCGCGTCGTAGGGCGCGTGCTTGGAAAGATTGCCCGTAATCCCTCCCTGTCCAACAGCGCGCGAGCGTCGCCCGTCCAACCCTTGACAGCGATAAACCCGATAAATTGATTTGGGTATATGGCTTTTGAGAATTATTCTCATCTAGCCTCACCCTCTGCTGTGCGTCGCGTGTCTCGTCGAGTTCTTATCTACCGCCGGTCGCTTTGGCTCGTTCTCGCCGCGGCTAACCATTCCTTGAGCGCCTCCGCCGGTGCGCAGGACGCCCAGCGCCCCCGCCGCGGCGCTGCGGATACGCTCCAGCTCCCCGGGGTGTCGGTGGTGGGTACGCCGGATCGCTTAGCGCGCATCCCCGGCTCCGTTGACCGGGTTGACGCCGCGCAGCTCAAGGCCAGCCGTGTCTTCAGCACCAACGAGGCACTCCGCAAAGTGGCCGGCCTGGTGGTCCGCGACGAGGAAGGGTTTGGCCTCCGGCCCAACATCGGCGTGCGCGGGCTCAACCCCACGCGCTCTTCAAAGGTGTTGCTGCTTGAGGACGGGGTCCCGTTCACCATTGCCCCCTATGGTGACAACGCCGCGTATTACCATCCGCCCATCGAGCGCATGGAGTCCATCGAGGTGCTCAAGGGCGCCGGACAGATTCTCTATGGGCCCCAGACCATCGGTGGCGTGATCAACTATCTCACGCCGTCCATCCCGCGGAGTCCCACCGCAGGTATCTCGGTGGCCGGCGGTTCGCGCGCCTTCACCAACGTGCATGCCAAGGCGGGCGGCACCTTCGGGGAGGCCGGTGGCACCGGTGTGCTGGCCGACTACATCCGGCGCAGCGGGGACGGGGCCCGGGCCAACACGTCGTCGGTGGTGGACGATGCCTCGGTGAAGCTGCTCGTGCCGCTGAGCCACATGCAGAGCCTTTCGTTTCGCGGCAATGTGTACCGCGAGCAGTCCACGGTGACGTACTCCGGGCTCACTGAGGAGGAGTTTGCCGCCAACCCGCGGCAAAACCCGTTCGCCAATGACGGCTTCGACATGACCCGTGTGGGCGGGGCGATCGCCCACCGCGTGGGTCGTCGCGACCGGCGCGCGCTCACCACCACGCTCTACGGGTACCGCATTCAGCGCGACTGGTGGCGCCAAAGCTCCAACTCCCTGCAACGCCCCAACGACCGCAGTGATCCGGCCTGCGGCGGCATGGCCAACCTCGTTACTACCTGTGGCGCCGAGGGGCGACTGCGAGAGTATGTGGTGGTTGGTCTTGAACCGCGCGGCACCTGGCAGTGGGTTGGCCCGCGCGCGGTGATCGAACTGGACGCGGGCGCACGGGCGCATCACGAGGAGCAGGAACGGCTGCAGGTGAACGCGTCCACGCCGCGCGGGCGCAGCGTCGGACTCGCGGGGAACGTCAATGCGGGGCTTGTGGAAGACAACCGCCGCACCACGGAGGCGTTCGCTTCCTATCTCCAGCTCCGCGTGGCCACGGGTGCGTTCTCGCTGAGCGGCGGAGTACGCGGCGAGGCGCTCCGGCTTACGCGCCTCAATCGTCGTCCCTCGGTGACTGCTCCAGACGGCATACGGGGGGCCACCTCCATGCAGGTGCTCATCCCCGGACTCGGCGCCACGGTGGCACTCCGCGAGGGGCTCACCGCCTTTGCCGGGATCCACCGCGGCTTCGCGCCGCCACGCCCCGAGGACATCATCAGCAACAGCACCGGCGGTGTGATGGAGCTCGACGCCGAACTCAGCTGGAACAGTGAAGTGGGGCTGCGCTGGCAACCCGCGCGGCCGCTGCGCGTGGAGGCCACGCTCTTCAATCTCGACTTCAGTAACCAGATCGTCCCGGCCAGTGTGGCCGGCGGAGCGGGCGCCACCCTCACCAGCGCTGGCCGCACGCTGCACCGCGGCGTGGAGCTGTCGCTGCGCGCCGATCCCACGCGCAGAGTTGCGGGTGTGCAGCTCTTCACCGAGATCGCGGCCGCCTATACCCCGGTCGCCCGCTTTGAGGGTGCTCGCTTCAGCTACATCGGCACCGGAGGCGGCGACGTTGTGGGGAAGGTGTACGATGCACCAAACGCCGATGGAACGCGTACGCGCCAGTCGGTCACGGGCAACCGCTTGCCCTACGCGCCGGAGTACACGCTCACCACCACCGTGGGCGCACGACACCGCACCGGCAGCGAAGTGCGCGTGGAAATGGTGGCGATGGGGGAGCAGTTCGGTGACGCTGCCAACACACGCGTACAGGTGGCCGATGGCCAGCAGGGCACACTCGCCGCCGCCGCGCTCTGGAACGTGACCGCCAATGTCCCGATCCCACACTCGCCGTTCAATACATGGGTAGCGGTGAAAAACTTCACCGATCGCATGGTGATCGTTGATCGCACGCGCGGCCTGCTACCCGGCTTGCCGCGTCTGGTGCAGATGGGGATCGCGTACCGTCTCTGACGCGTAGAACGCCGCGGCCGTGGCGATCGTTATCTCCCGCCGTCGCCTCCGGTGAGCCGCGCCGTACTTCCATGTCCCTCGCGCACTCGACGCAACAAATCCGGACGATCGGTGGTGATGCCATCGACGCCAAGCTGGATCATGCGCTGCATGTCCGATTCCACGTTCACCGTCCACGGAAACACACGCAGCCCCAGCGCGTGCGCCTCCGCCAACAGTTCCGCCGTGACGTTGCGATAATTCGGCGACCAATTGCGTCCACCGGCGGCACGGATAGCGCGCGGCACCGATCCGCCGTGCGCGTCCACATCGATGCCAGCCATCCAGGGTGAAGCGCCAGTGAGCCCACGCTCAATGCTGTCGAAGTCGCGACTCTCCACTGTGAGATAGCTGGTGGGAATTTCCGGCGCCATCGCCTGCACACGGCGCAGCGGGCGCCAATCAAATGAAATGATTTGGGTGCGAAGCGCCACGCCGCGAGCTCGCAGCTGTGCAACCGTGCTATCGGCCAGCGCATCGGGTACCGACGAGATCGATGGACGCGTGGGATCAGTTTTGATCTCCACCACCAACCGCGTGGGTGGCGCGCACTCGGCGAGGAAGAGGGTAATCACCTCATTGAGCGTGGAAATGCGTGCCCCGTCGCTCGCGACCTGCGCCGGATAGCGGCGCGCATACTCCGACTCCGGCCGCAGCCGCCCTACGTCGTACGTCCGCAACTCGGCCAGCGTCTGTTCACGCAGAACCGGCCGAGCCGAGTCCGGTAGCCAGGTGCCGCGGGCGTCGCGGGTAAGGTCCGGATTGAGGGCATAGTCGTGGTGCACGACCACCGCACCATCTGCTGTCAAATGGACATCAAGCTCAATACCCGACACGCCAATCGCGCACGCGCGCGAGAAAGACGCCAACGTGTTCTCGGGGGCAAGGCCGGCGGCGCCACGATGGCCGATAATCTCAACCGCGGATTGCGCGTACATGGCCGGCGGAGTGCAGAGCAGGGCGAGCGCTCCAGCCACCGCCATCTGGCGGGCCGCCATACAAAAGGATGGTTGAATCATGGTGAGACGTTAGACGCGCCGCGCTGGGGCGCAACCGATGCCCCTGGGCGAAGTGGTCACGATTCCGTCAACGTTCAGTGTGCCCTTGGCCTCTGGTAGGCATGAGCGACAGCACCATGCCATTGACACCATTCCGTGACAAGCCGCCAAACGAGTTGTGACATGGACCTCGCTCATTACGCGCACTCGCAACGTGTCGCGAGTTCGGGTCCTCCACTTTCACGGTCTCCTATGCATACCCGCATGCTTCGCACCGCCTGGGCTGTTTCGGCGATGCTCACGTTTGGCCCCCTGGCTGCAACTGGTGCTCACGCTCAGGCCACTGAGGGGTACGTGAGCGGTTTTGTACGTGATTCCGCCGGTACCCCGCTGTCGGCTGTTTCCATTTCGGCGCGCAACGCCAGTACCGGCTTTCAGGAAACCCGCCGTACCGATAACGCCGGCCGATATGTGTTTGCGCAGCTTCCCATTGGTGGCCCGTACACCGTTACCGTGCGCAAGCTTGGATTCCAAGCGCAGTCACGTACCGGCATTACGCTCAACCTCGGTGATCGTGTTGCGCTTAACTTCGTGATGGGTGCAACCAGTCAAGAGCTCGCCGCCGTCGAGGTGCGCGGTGATCGCGAAGCCAAGCGTACCGAGCGTGTTGGTGCCAGCTTTGTGGTGGATCAGGAAAAAATCCGGGAGCTGCCAATCGCCAATCGTAGCTTCGCCGATCTTGCCATCATTGCCCCCACCACGTCGCTGGCTGGAACAGGCGGGATCATCACGTCGTCCTCCTCTATATCAGGCGGCCGTGTGTCGAGCACCGACATTCGCGTGGATGGCGTACAGCAGAAGAATACGCTCTGGGGCACCGGATCAGGTCGCGGACCCTACTCATTGTCGGTGGAGGCGATTCAGGAGTTCGAAATCGTCACCAACGTGTATGACGTGACGCAGGGTCGCCAGGGTGCCGGCGCAGTGAACGTGGCCACGCGCGGTGGGACCAACACGCGCAGCGGGTCGTTGTTCCTGTACAATCGGAATCAGGCGCTCACCACGAAAACGAACTTCCTCGGGCAGCCCATTACCGAGTTCAGCAACTACCAGTGGGGCGGCACCCTCGCCGGCCCGATTATTAAAGATAAGCTCCACTATACCGTGGCGTTTGATCGGCAGGATGTCACCGAACCGTTCGTGGCGCTGAACGTGGCCAATGACGCAGATTGGTCGCGGCTGCAGGTGGCTCCGGATTCGGTCACGCGCTTTATCAACATTCTGCGCAGCCAGTACGGCCTGCCGGAAGGCAATCAGACCGGCGTGTTCGATCGCGGCAATACCCTCAACACGGTGTTTGCGCGTCTCGATTGGTCAATCAACGACCGGCATCGCCTGACGTTGCGTCATAACTTCAGCAACTGGTTCTACGACAACTCCATTCCAGACCGCGAGCTGTCGGTGCTGGAGAGCCGCGGCAACCAGTCGTCTCGCGAAAATCAGCTGCTGGCCACGCTCAAGTCCAGCCTGGGCACCAGCGGTACCAACGATTTCCGTCTGGCTGTCACCGATCGTATTCTCGAGAATCAGGCAAACGTGCGCCTGCCGCGCGCATGGGTTGCGGTGTCCTCACGGCTCCCCGACGGGCGCACCGGTAATCCGCAGATTCTGCAGTTCGGCGGTCAGCGCACGAGCCCGGAGCTGCAAACGGAGCGGTCGTTACAGCTGGTGAACGTGACGCGCTTTGAGCGTGGTAACACGTCATGGACCTTCGGCACGGACAACTCGCTGAACGATCTGTCCATGTTCGTGTCTATCGAAACAGACGGGCTCTTCCAGTTCCCGAATCTGGCGGCGCTTGAGGCGCGGCGGCCGTCATCGTTTGCACGGTTGGTTCCGTTGAAGGAGCTGGAGCCGCGCATGTCGCAAAAGGTGTTTGACGGCGGCCTCTTTGCACAGGGTGAGTTCCGTCCAACCTCGTCGCTCGTGCTGGCCGGTGGTCTCCGCTATGACGTCACGGCGTTCCTCACGGCGGGCAACTTTAACCAGTCCGCGTTTGATGCCTTTGGGCTGCGCACCGACCGGAAGCCGGTGACTGGCAACATCCAGCCACGTGGCCAACTCACGTGGAAGGTGGGCTCGCGCGGAACGGATGTGGTGCGGGTGGGTGGCGGCCTCTTTACGGCACAGCCACATTATATGTCGCACATCAACCACCTGCTCAACGATGGCTCGCAGCTCGGTGACTTGCTGCTCACGGGTACCTCGGCACCCACGCCCGACTTTGTGCGCTATCGGCAGGATTTCGCCACCGTGCCAGGCATTCCGGCGGGCAGCGCCGCGCGTCCGCAGTACATCAACGCGTTCGCCGATGACTTCAACGTGCCGCAAACCTGGAAGACGGACATTGCCTACCAGAAGCGGATGCTGGACGGTCGCCTTACGCTCGGGGTAACGGGGCAGTACGCCGATACGCGAAACAACTATCGGTATGTAGACCGTAACCTGCCGGAGCCGGCGTTCCGGTTGTCCAATGAGAACAACCGCCCGGTGTTTGCACCGGTCTCGGTGATTACGAACCCGGCCTTGGCGAACGCAGCAGGTCGTGCGGCCATCCGCCCGTTCCCGCAGTTCCAGCGGGTGCTGGAATTCCGCTCCGACGCTGCATCGATTCAGAGCGCCTTGATCATTGACGGGTCGTTGCAGCTCCCGCGCGGCGGCAACATTGGTGGGTCGTTCACGTTTAACGAGACGCGCGACAACCACTCGTTCAACTGCTGTATAGCGATCTCCTCGGTGTTTATGCCGATTCCGGGGGACACGCGCGATATGTCGTGGGGGCCGAGCAGCAATGACTTCCGCCATAAGCTCGTCCTCTTCGGTTCCACGCCGGAGATGTTTGGTGGGCGGTTCAGCGTGCGCGTAATCGGACAGTCTGGAAGCCCCTGGTCCGCCACGGTGGCGCAGGACATCAACTACGATGACGTGGGACAGGGCGGGTCGTTCGCGAACGCCAATGACCTCGCCTTCCTGTTCAATCCGAAGGCACCGGGCCTTGATCCGGCGCTTGCAACGGCCATGCAAACGGTGTTGGACAACCCAAGCAACATCGTGCGCGACTACCTCCGTGAAAACCTCGGCACGATCTCGGGGCGCAATGCCGTGCGCAATCCGTTCGTGACGCAGATTGACCTGCGCTACTCGCAGAAGCTGCCGTCGGTGCGCGGCCAGCGCGCTGAGCTCACGGTGGACGTGTTTAACTTCGCCAGCCTCCTCAACCACAACTGGGGCGGTGTACGTGTGGTGCCCGGTGGAAACCAGACGCTGCTGCGTACGTCGGGTTTTGATGCCACCACCCAAAACTGGCGCTACACGGTGAACCAGAGCTTCGGGCAGAGCGTACTGTCCGGCAATCGTTATCAGGTGCAGGCTGGGGTGCGCTACAGCTTCTGATGAACGTGCCGTGGCCTGGTATCGGTGACCAGTATGGCTGGTCATCCGTCGCCTAGCGCCCGGTGTTCCCCGTAGGGTTCCCGGAAACGTGTCGTTGCGATTCGCAACGGCACGTTCTTCCGTTTCGTGGAGCCCGACAGCCACCGGCTCTCTGGACGCCCGCCGCACCCCGCGCAATGTTGTAGCATGCTGCCAATCTCTCCCGCCCTCTTTGTCGCTGCGGCTGCTCTCCTTGCCGCCCCCACTCACCGCATGCTGGCGCAGCCCGCGGCCGTCACGCCTGCGTTGGCAGAGCCCACGATCTCCCCCGACGGTCGGGAAATCGCGTTTGTGAGCGGTGGTGATATTTGGACGGTGCCCTCCGCCGGCGGTGAGGCGCGGCTGCTTGTGGCGCATCCCGCCACGGAGTCGCGTCCGCTGTATGCGCCCGATGGAACGTCGTTGGCGTTTGTGAGCAATCGTACCGGGAATGGCGATCTGTACGTACTGCACCTTCGCACGGGCTCGCTGACCCGTTTGTCCTACGATGACGCGGCCGAAACGCTCTCGTCGTGGTCGCGCGATAGTCGATGGCTGTATTTCAATAGCTCGGCGCAGGACATCTCCGGGATGCACGATGTGTATCGCGTGCCGGCTAGCGGTGGGACGCCGCTGGCGGTGGCCGCCGATCGCTACGCCAGTGAGTTCTTCGGCGCTCCGTCGCCCGACGGTCAGTCGCTGGTGCTCTCAGCGCGCGGCAACGCCAGCGGGCAATGGTGGCGCAATGGCCGGTCGCATCTCGATGAAGCCGAGCTGTGGGTGGTGCACCTCGGCGCCGGTGCGCCCAGCGCGGGACGTGATGCGCCGCGCTACACGCGTCTCTCCGAGGACGGTGGAGCCAAGGATCTATGGCCGCAATTCACCCCGGATGGTCAGACCGTTTACTACATGAGTGACCGCAGTGGATCGGAAAATCTGTGGTCGCGCCCGGTGTCTGGCGGGGCCGCTCGCCAACACACGCGCTTTACCAAGGGCCGGCTGTTGTGGCCGTCGCTCGGCGCCGACGGCAGCGCCGTGGTATTCGAGCGCGATTTCGGCGTGTGGCGCTACGACGTGGCATCGGGGCAGGCGCGCGAGGTGCCCATTACCCTGCGTGGCGCCAGTGTGTCGCGTGGAATCGATCGGCTGACGGTCGCACAAGGCTTCAGCGCCGCGCTATCCGGTGACGCGCGCAAGCTGGCCCTGATTGGACGCGGTGAACTGTGGGCCGCTGATGCGCGTGAGGGCGGTGACGCTACACGTTTAACGCAGACATCGGCGCTCGAATCACAGCCCAGATGGTTACGCGGCGATCGTTCCGTGGTGTTTGTGCGATGGAGCGCCAGCGGCGCACACATTATGGCGCATGACGTGGCCTCGGGTACCACGCGTGCACTCACGCAGGAGGGTGATGCCACGCAACCCACCCCCTCTCGCGATGGTCGGTTGGTGGCCTATCTGCGCGACGGCAAGTCGCTTCGGGTGGTGAACGCCGACGGGACCAACGACCGCCAACTGGCAACCGGTATCTTCCCGCGGGCCCCCTTTGACGCCGGACGCATACTGGCGTGGTCCCCCGACAATCAGTGGATCGCGTTTCTCTCACGTGGGGCCCGAGGCTTCACCAATGCGTACGTGGTGCCCGTTGCCGGTGGTGATGCGCGCGCGGTGAGTTTTCTCAGCAGCTCCAACAGCGGCGACCTGCTCTGGACGCCTGACGGGAACGCGCTGCTGTTTACCACGGCACAGCGCACCGAACCGTCGCGCCTCGTTCGCATTGATCTTGTACCACGGACCCCGAAGTTCCGTGAAGACCGGTTCCGTGATCTGTTTACGGTGGCACCGGCGCGTGATAGTGTGAGCCCGCCCGCTGCCCCCGCTACCGATCGCCCTGACGTGGTAACGGGTATCACGCTCCAGCGCGCGGCACCAGCTTCTATTTCGTCCACGCGTATTGAGTTTGAGGGGCTGCGTGAGCGCGCCACGGTGCTCGATCCCGGCATTGCCGTTGGCAGCATTCACCTCACCCCCGATGGGAAAACCCTCGTCATCACCAGCGCGGGGGGCGGGCAGCCCAATCTGTACACCTGGTCACTCGACGAGTTGGCGCGTGAGTCGTCCACCCCGCGGCAAATCACCTCCACCGCCGGTGGCAAAACCGTCATCGGTTTCTCCCCCGACTCCCGCGAGCTGTGGATGAGCGATGCCGGGCGGGTGGTGATTGTTCCCGTTGCGGGTGGCGGGTCCCGAAGTGTGGCCATCAACGCCGAGCTTGATACCGATTTTCATGTGGACAAGCTGGTCGCCTTCGAGCAGGCATGGGCGTCGCTGCGTGATCAGTTCTACGATGCCACCATGCACGGTGTGAACTGGAATGCGGTGCGTGAGCGCTTTGCGCCGTACGTGAGCGCCGCGCAGACGCCCGACGAATTGCGCCGCTTGCTGCAGCTGATGGTTGGTGAGCTGAACGCCTCGCATTCCGGCGCCAGTGGTTCCAGCGGCTTCGCGGTGGCGCCGGTTGGGAAGCTCGGGGTTCGCGTGAATCGCGCCAGTTACGAGCGTGCTGGCACCTTTGAGGTGCAGGACGTGATTGCCCTTGGTCCGGCGGCTATTGCGGGTGTTGCCGTTGGGGACCGCATCATGGCCATCGATGGTCAGGCACTCACGCGCGCCGATAACCTGGAGCGGCGACTGCTGAATACCGTTGGGCGCCGCGTAGAGCTCACGCTGCAACGTGGCACCGTGGAACGTCGCGTGGTGGTGCGTCCGGTGAACACCAACACCGAGAAGGGGCTGCTCTATCGGCAATGGGTAAACGAACGCCGCGCCTACGTGGCGAAGGCGTCGAATGGGCGACTGGGGTATGTGCACATGAACGATATGAGCGCCGAGGCGCTCGACCAGCTCACTCTCGATCTTGATGCCGAAAACTTCATGCGCGACGGCGTGGTGATTGATTTGCGAAACAATAACGGCGGCTTCGTGAATGCGTATGCGCTCGACGTGTTCGCCCGTCGAGGGTACATGACCATGACCACGCGAGGCTCGGTACCGGTTCCGGCGCGGACGCAGCTTGGACAGCGATCGCTGGAGAAACCCACTGTGCTGGTGGTGAATCAACACACGCTCTCCGACGGCGAGGACTTTACCGAAGGGTACCGCGCCTTGGGGCTCGGTCAGGTGGTGGGCGAACCCACGGCTGGATGGATTATCTACACGTCCAACGTGACGCTCATTGACGGTACCTCATTGCGGATCCCCTTTATACGCGTTGACGGTACTGACGGCCGGAATATGGAGCTCGTTCCTCGCCCCGTGGATGTGCCGGTGAAGCGCCCCGTTGGTGAGTCCTACGGGAACACGGATAGCCAGCTGGACGCCGCGGTGCGCGTGCTGCTGGAGAAATTGGGACGGTAACGGCTCAACAACGGGCGGCGCTCCGACGGGAGTTCCGCCCGTGGGTCGCGCGTTATTGCCGGTGGGGGACCGGTGCATCCGGTGCGTGAGCAACCGCTGTGGGGCGTGGCCCTCGCGTGGCGAGCTGAATGCCAATGGTTACTGCCACCAGCCCAAGCAGGAGGCGCACGGTGAATGGCTCATCAAGCAGCAGCACACCCAGCGCAATGGCCGTCATCGGGTTGATCGCGAGAAAGACGGCCACACGCGACGGGGTGGAGTGCCGCAGCGCGAAGCTCCACAGGCCAAAGCCAACCGCGCCACCGAAGGTGGCGAGAAAGAGTACCGCCATCCATCCCGAGGCGGTGATGGTTGCGGTGTGAGCCGGTAGCCCTTGGGCAATGGCAAGAGGAGCCAGCGCCAGTGTACCCGCCACCATCGACAGACTGGTCACGGCCAGTGAGGGGTGTCGCAGCAGCAGCGGTCGCGACAACACGTTATAGGTGGACCCGCACAACACGGTGATGGACACCAGGAGGTAGCCCTTCCACGCTTCCTCGCTGCCGCCGGCCATTCCGTGGTCCGTGTTGAGCGCTGGAAGCGCGATGGCGAGTCCGGCGAAGGCCATCAGCTGCCCCGCCAGCCTGCGCGTTGAAATGCGCTCCACGCCCCGCAGTGCCGACAACGCCATCGTCACCAGCGGATTCGTGGCCACCACCAAGGCCACATGTGTGGCCGGGAGATAGGTCAGCGAGGCGCTGAAGCTCCACGGGAAGATCGCGAAAAAGAGTACCCCCAGCAGTGCCACCTGTATGCGGTCGCGCCTCGGCATTGCCGGGAAGGCGCGGCGGCCAGCCACGGCGATTACGCACCCGCAGGCAATCGCATAGCGCAGGAAGGCCAGAATCACCGGCGTGGTTTGCGGTACCACAAACCGCGTGGCCACCACGGACGCGCCGAAGAACACGCTGGCAACGGTCGCTGCCAGTGCGGCCTGTCTGGAGCTTGCGGCCGCGGTGGATTCCACGGTTATCGTCGATTGATGGCGCCGATCCATCGGCTCACGTGGCCACGGCTATCGGTCCACGACACGATCAGCCGACAGTCCATCGGTCCCGTGCTCTGCGACACGTCCAACACAATCTCCTGACCCGGCGGCAGTACACGCGGACGAGTCCCCCGCAGCCAGTCCGTACGATCCTCGGCACCGGCCATCAGTTGCACCCCAAACGCCAACGCCACCTCGTCGCCCACATTGCGAATGGTGACCTGTCGCGTGCGGCCCCGCCCATGGGCGACTGCGGTAACAACGGCCGAACGATGCATGTGGCTCCGGAAAAAAGGCGAAGCCGAAGCCTACTCGGCTGCCGATGCCGGCAACAGGACCAGCACCGAACGGCCGTGGCGGGCCTTGGGGCAGTAGTGCCCCTCACTATCCGCCCTCCCCCAGACGATACTTGCCTGCATGCGTACCTACTTCATTATCGCGTCTATTGCGGCGTTGGTGGCCGTGGCGGCGGCCTCCATGTTCTGGCCCCACGCCTGGCTGCTGCTGTTTCTGGTGTTGCCCCTGGTCGGTCGGGGGGTGGCGGACATGCTGCAAACCAAGCAGGCCGTTAAACGCAACTTTCCGTTAATCGGACATGCGCGGTATCTCCTGGAAATGATCCGTCCTGAGATCAATCAGTACTTCATTGAGTCCAACAGCGACGGGAAGCCCTACAGCCGCAACGACCGCTCGCTCATTTACCAGCGCGCCAAAGGCGAATTGGACACACTCCCCTTTGGCACGCAGAAGGATGTGTACGCCACCGGGTACGAGTGGATCAATCATTCGCTTGCGCCCGTACATCCCGACGAGACCTACGCCCGCGTCACCGTCGGTGGGCCCGATTGCCGTCAACCCTACTCGGCCTCGGTGTTTAACGTGTCAGGGATGAGCTACGGATCGCTGAGCAAGAACGCCGTCCTCGCTCTCAATACTGGCGCGAAGATGGGCAATTTCGCGCACAATACCGGAGAGGGTGGGCTGAGTCCGTACCACCTCGATCCCGGTGGTGACATCATCTGGCAGATCGGTACCGGCTACTTCAGTGCGCGCGACAAACAGGGACGTTTCAGTGAGACGGAGTTTGCGAAGCGGGCCACGCTGCCCAACGTCAAGATGGTTGAGATCAAGTTGTCGCAAGGGGCGAAGCCGGGGCACGGTGGCATCCTGCCGGCGTCGAAGCTGACGCCGGAAATTGTGGAGATTCGGGGCGTTGAACCGGGACACGACGTGATCTCACCACCAGCCCACACGGCGTTCTCCACGCCCACCGAATTACTGCACTTCATCCAACGCCTCCGCGATGCCTCGGGTGGGAAACCCATCGGCTTCAAGCTTTGTGTGGGCAAGCGTGACGAGTTCCTTGGCATCATCAAGGCCATGATCACTACCGGCATTACTCCGGATTTCATCACGGTAGATGGTGGTGAAGGGGGAACCGGTGCCGCGCCGCTGGAGTTTTCCGATTCGGTGGGCACGCCACTCAACGAAGGTCTGTCGTTCGTGCACAACGCCCTCGTGGCCACCGAACTGCGAGACCGTATCCGCGTGATCGCCTCAGGTAAGGTGAACACCGGTTTCTCCATGGCTACGAAAGTCGCACTCGGCGCCGATATCTGTAATGCGGCCCGCGCGATGCTGTTTGCCATTGGCTGCATTCAGGCGCTGCGCTGTAACAGCAATCAATGTCCCACCGGTGTGGCAACACAGGATCCCGCGTTGGTGGGCGGGCTGCACGTTGGCGATAAATCACACCGCGTCGCACGCTATCATCGTGAAACAGTAAAGAGCTTTTTCGAAGTGCTCGGTGCTGCCGGACTGCAACGGCCGCAGGATCTCAAACCATGGCTCATCATGAAGCGGGTGAGCGCCATGGAGATTCGCAGCTACGCCGACATCTACCCGCAGCTTACCAGCGGGCAGCTGCTCACCAGTCCGGGCACCACCGGAATGTCTCGTGCGTGGGAGAGCGCGAGCGCCGCGCGTTTTTAGCGCGCTTCTAACGCGTTTCTAGCGGTGTCGCGAGCGCCGAAGTGCGCTCCCCCACGTGCATAGGCTCGGCCGTGCTACCGCAGAATCGCGCTCCAGATCAACGGCCACGTGGCGTTAGTCTGCGCGCGATACTGCGGACGGAAGCCATAGAGATACACATGCCCCTTCCCAACGCTGGCGTCTACGAGCGCGGCATGTCCATTCAGGCGTGCACCACCCAGGAGCCAGCCGGAAAGCAGCGGGTCGCCCGCCGACGGATAGCGCAACACCACGCTCGCACTGGTGGTGTCGGTAACGGCAAAAGCCGGGCTGTCCTCAAACCAGACGGCGGGGGTTGGCGCGCGGTAGGTTGCCGCGACCGGATGGGATGGTGTCACCTCAACCGCAAAGACTGACCCCGGTGCATAGAAGTCGGTGTTCCGCACGTTCGCCAGCACATTCGTAACCGGGAGCGAGAGCGCCTCAATGGCGTACTCGCTCGCCTCGTTAAAGGCGAGTAGCGCGCCACCCTCGGTGACAAACGCCTTGAGGGCGGCCGCGCCGGCATCACCCAATCCTCCGCGCAAGGAATCCGGATACGGTGGTGCCAGTCCACGCCGCAGTTGCACCGGTGCCTGATCCGGCAACAGAATGGCGTCGAATTTCGCACGGAGATTGCCGGCACGGATGTCGGCATCATGGAGCGTGGTGAAGGGAATGCGGTTCGCGTCAAACACCCAACGTGTCCAACCTTCATCCATTGAAGCGCTATAGCTCTGGTAAATGGCAATGCGCTTGCGGCTGGTACCACTCAAGCCCGGTACGTCGTAGGAGGGCTCAGCAACCGGCTTCACCACCGCACCCAACTGCTTGTCGCCGGGAGTGCGCGGCACCGCGCGGACGTCAACGCCAAACAACAAGGGCAGGGTGTGCGCGGTAACGTCGTACGGACGCTTGGGCGGCCCACCGGGATACTCCTGCAGATTGGGGTAGGCCTGACGCTCCAGCAGCGCTTTCGCGTACGAGCCAAATGGCTGCGCCGTTGGTACCAGATAGCTGCCGGCTGGCACACTTTCGTGCACCACCACCTGCCCGTGCTGCAGCGTCCAGAGTAGGCGGGTGAGCGCGGCAGGATCACGCTGCTGTTTGGGAATCTCGTACATCGCCGGAACGTCGGTTGTGGTCCACGGGTGATCGGCCGCCAGCGCACGTTCCCCAAGCGTGGCGTAGCTCTCAAGCCAAGCGCCACGATCACGCGCGGCCTGCACCAGCAACGCCCACGTCGCGCTCACCTGATACGACACGATGTCACCAATGCCCCAGCGTCCGCCGGGCCACACCGACGGAAAGTTCCACGAAGCCACCTTGGCATCGTACCCGCGGCCTGTGCCGAGCAAGTCAAAGGGAATGTTGACGGCGGTGGCCAGTCGGGCGCTGGCCGTTTCCGTTAGAATGCGGGCGCCGCGGTGATTCAGTGAATACTGACGTGCCGGTGACCACTGGTCGTACGAGGCATTGGTGGCGATGCCCGTTTTACCATCGGCGGTCATCCGCCACGCCATAGCCATACCCAGCGCATTGGTGCTCGCTGTGAGTACCGGATCGATATTCGGCTCCAGCGGGTCCATATACGGCGGAATGAAAATGCGTCCCGCGTTTGCCCCTTGCTGGTGCACGTCATTCACAATCTGCGGCACCCACGGCGTGTACAGCGAGTCCACCGTGTAGCGCGTTTCCTTCTGCGTGAAGGCGTACCAGTCGCGGTTATTGTCGTGTCCCGTGTAGAAATGGTACAACACCGGTGGATTGGTACCCTCGGCCGGCGTATCGAGCGTATTGCGATACCAATCCCCCACGATGTCCACGCCGTCGGGGTTTTGGCTTGGCACCAGCATGATGATGGTGTTCGCGAGAATCGATTTCGCCTCGGGGCTGTCGGCGCGGGCGAGTCGGTCGGTGATCACGAAGGGCGTGAGGAACCCACCTACTTCGGTGGAGTGAATGCTGGACGTGATCAGGATGACGTTCTTGCCCTGCGCGATTAGCGAGGCGCGCGTGGCAGCGGTGCGCTGGCGCGGATCCATCAGCTGCTGCTGGATTTTCTGGTAGCGGGGCAGATTCGCGAGCGTGGCCGAGTCGCTGATGAACGCCACGATGAACGGACGCCCCAGTGTGGTCTGGCCCAGCGTGCGCACCGACACCCGCGGACTCGCCTTGTCCACCGCTGCGAAATAGTCGGTGACCTGCTTCCACGACGGCAGCTTCCGGTCGGCACCGGGTTCCCAGCCGAGCACACTGGCGGGTGATGGAACGGCCGGCGTAGCGCGACGCTGCGCGCTGACGGCGGTGGCCGACGACGCGAAGCACAACGCCGCCAGGGTACAGGATACGAACGCACGGGTCATCGGAGCACCAGTTGAGTGTCGGGGAAGCTGCCCCCAACAATCTGCGCTCAAAATCCGCGCGTGGGAAACGCGCGGTCGGCCCCTGCGGCTCTCACTCCAGCAGATCGCCGGTGACCTCGGCCAGCGAACGACAGCCGGCGAGTCCGAGCGCAAGGTCGCATTCGTCCTTCAGCAACTGCAGCACCTGCCGCGCGCCCTTCCGGCCGTTCACGGCCAGCCCCCACAGCACAGGGCGCCCCAGCAGGACCGCCTGCGCCCCCATGGCGAGCGCCTTCAGCACGTCAGTGCCACGGCGAATGCCTCCGTCCACTAGCAGGGTGCCGCGGCCGGCCATGGCTGCGGCCACCTCGGGGAGCGCTCGCGCGGTGGGGATGGCGGTGTCGAGTTGACGGCCGCCGTGGTTGGACACGATCACGCCGGCGGCACCATGCTCGAGGGCCAGCACGGCATCGTCGCCGCGCACCACGCCCTTCACCAGAATGGGCAGCGTGGTGATGGACTGCAGCCACGCCAGGTCGCGCCACGAGATGGACGAGTCCCAGTGTTGCGCGAAGAACTCCGCCAGCGCCGACGCGGTGGTGTCCGTGGGCGCGGCATCCGCTTGTACGGTGGACTCGTGGCCGCCGGCGAGCGTTTGGCGCAGGGTGCCCCCCAGATTCGGGACGCTCACCTCGGGCGGCAGGTGGAAGCCATTCAGTAGATCGCGCTCGCGCCGGCCAAGGAGCGGTGCATCCACCGTGAGCACCAACGCGGTGCAGCCGGCGCGTTCGGCCCGCTGCACGAGCTCCGCGGTCACGCCGCGATCGCGATAGATGTACAGCTGGAACCAGAGTGGCCCCGTGGTGCCGGCGCGCACCGCTTCGATGGTGCGGTTGGACAGCGTGGAGAGAATCATCCCCGCGCCCGTGTCCTGCGCCGCCTGCGCGGTGGCCACTTCGCCGTCGGCGTGGGCGAGCTGCTGAAAGGCCATTGGAGCCACGAACACGGGCCAGTCCACCTCGTGCCCGAGCACGGTGGTGCGCTGCGACCGCACGGCCACGTCGCGCAAGACCCGGTACCGGAGCGCGCGATCGCTCCATGCCGTGCGCGAGGTGCGCAACAGCAGTTCGTCGTTCGCCCCGCCGGCGTAGTAGTCATAGACCATGCGGGGGAGCAGGTCGGCGGCCGCGGCCTCGAACCCGTGCAGGTTGATCAGTGGCGTAGGGGAGTGCATGCATGAAGATTGCTCCGGGCCAGCCATTCCGCACGCCGCTCCCCTCCAGGTCAGTGCACGATCCATGATCCACGCCCAGATCGATCCGGCACTCGAGGTCCGCATTGTCCGTGAGGTGCCGCTGCGGTACGCGGATGGCGCCGACGTCGCCCTCGATCGCCCCGCCCACGTGCGGGCCGGCTCCGGGTTGGCGTGGGTCGGCGATCGGCTGGCCGTCGTTCAGGATGACGCCAACTTCATCGCCCTTGTGGATCCAACCTCCGGGCTGGCCTCGGCGGTGGTGTTGCCGGCCGGAGCCGATGGGGCGCGCCAGTTCGACACGGGCCGTGGCAACAAGAAACAGAAGTTCGATCTCGAGGCGCTGGTCAGCATCGGGCACCCCGACGGCGCGATGCTGCTGGCCATCGGTTCCGGATCCTCGAAGAAGCGCGAGCGCATCGTCACGGTGCGGCGCGCCGGCGAGTCCGGCGAAACGCTGGCACTCATTGCGGCACCGGGGATGTACGAGCGGCTGCGCGAGGCGTCGGATTTTTCGGGAAGCGACATGAACATCGAAGGGGCCGTGCTCATCGGCGAGGTGCTGCGACTCTTCGGCCGCGGCAACGGGGAGGCCACGAAGCACCATGTCCCGCTCGACGCTACCTGCGATCTACACTGGCCGTCGGTGCTCGAATATCTGGCCGCCCCCCATGACGTCGCCCCGCCGTCACCGACGCGGCTGCGTCAGTACGCCCTCGGCGAAGCCGACGGCGTCCGGCTGAGCTTCACCGACGCCACGCTGGCGTGGGGCGATCATTCGGCGCGTCCGCTAGTGCTGTACACGGCTGCCGCCGAGGGCTCGCCCGACTCGCGGCGTGACGGTGCCGTTGCCGGAAGTGCGATCGGGTATCTCGACCACCGCGGCGAGGGCACGGTGCTGCGCTATGCGCTGTTGCGCGATGCGCAGGGAGTCCTGCTGCCGCTCAAGGTGGAGGGGATCGCCTGTGGACGCGCGGACCAGTGCCAAGCGTACGTGGTGCTCGATGTCGATGATCCCAATGCGCCCTCGATGCTGTACGAGCTCGCCCTCGAAGGACCATGGCCGGTGCCTGATGCGCCCGCCTAGCGCGTCCGGCGGCGTGCTCGTTTCCTCATGCAGTTCGACCTTCTCTCTTCTCCCTCCCGACCATGCGCCGACTCACTCGCGCTCTGCTCCTCGCCTTCTGCCCCGCCGTGCTCCATGCGCAGGCGCAGCCGGTGCCCGTCACCTCCGCCAAGCCGGGGTGGAAGTGGTCCATGGACAGTGTGACCTCCGTGGTCAACGAAGTCCGCGCCGGCCGCTCGCTGCAGCCCGCCGCCTGGCCGAACGGTTCGCGCGTGGCGGTACTGCTGTCGTTCGATGTGGACAACGAAACCATCGCGATCCGCTACGGCGAACCCACGGTGGGATCGTTGGCGGAGATGCAGTACGGCGCCCGCGTGGGCTTGCCGCGAATCATGCGGCTGCTCGACAAGCACAAGATTCCGGCATCGTTCTTCATTCCGTCGGTGAGCTTGGCAATCACGCCCACCATGGCCGATCTCATAAAGAAGAGCGGCCGGCACGAGTTTGCGGTGCACGGCTGGATTCACGAGCTCAACATGACGCTCCCCGATTCGGCCGAACGCGCGTTGTTAACCAAAGCCGTGGCCGAGCTCACGGCGCTCACCGGGCAGAAGCCCACGGGCTATCGCGCCCCGAGCTGGAACTTCAGTCCGAATACGCTCACCATTCTCCGCGACATGGGCTTTCGGTACGAGAGCTCGCTGATGGCGGATGATGCACCATATGAACTGCTGCAGCGCGGGCAGCCCACCGGGCTGGTGGAATTGCCGGTGCAGTGGATTCTCGACGATGCGCCCCTCTTCGACCCGCGCGGCGAGCGCTACATGAATCCGCGCGATGTGGCCCGCGTGTGGATGGACGAATTCGACAAGGCGTACGAGGAGGGCACGATGTTCGTGCTCACGTTGCATCCGCATGTGTCCGGCCATCGCTCGCGTATCATCGCGCTTGAGCTGCTCATCGCGCACATTCAGGCGAAGGGGGCAGGGAAGGTGTGGTGGGCCACGCACGCCGAGGCGGCGGAGTACGTGCGCACAACGGCCAAGCTTGGCGAGCCGAGGGCGCGCTAATGCGTGCCCCCTTTTCACGTCCTCAACACGGAGTCCGTATGCGTCGTTTTCTGGTTCCCCTGCTTGGTCTCAGCGCCACCCTCGTCGCGTCGCACAGCGCCTCGGCGCAACCGCGCACCCCGATCTTCAATGCCGCCGCGCTTACGGCCCAGCAGCAGCTGTCACGCGAGATCTACAAGGAGCTCGTTGAGATCAACACGGGGGTGGAAACGGGGAACATCACCACCGCGGCCATCGCGATGGCGGCGCGCTTCAAGGCCGCCGGCATCCCCGAGGCCGACATTTTTGTTGGTGGACCGCGACCCGAGAAGCACAACGTGGTGGCGCGCATTCGTGGCAAAGGTGGCCCGAACGCGCCGAAGCCGCTGCTGCTGCTCGCGCACATCGATGTGGTGGAAGCGCTCAAGGCCGATTGGTCGCCCGACCTCGACCCCTTCGTGTTCACGGAGCGCGATGGCTACTACTACGGCCGCGGCACCGCCGACGACAAGGCGATGGCGTCGATCTTCGTGGCCAACGTGTATCGCATGAAGCGCGAAGGGTTCGTGCCCGACCGCGACATCATCATTGCACTTACGGCCGACGAAGAGAGCGGGCCGGCCAACGGCGTGGACTGGCTGCTCAAGAACCACAAGCCACTGATTGACGCCGCGCTGGTCATCAACGAAGGGGGCGGCGGGACACTGCGCGACGGCAAGCCGTTGTTCAACAGTGTGCAGGCCACCGAGAAGATCACCACCAACTTTACGCTGCGCGTGACGAACAAGGGCGGGCACTCCTCGGTGCCCCGCGACGACAATGCGATCACGTCGCTCTCCGACGCGCTGGCGAAAGTCGGACGCTACAAGTTCGCGATTCAGCTCAACGACGTCACGCGGGCGTTCTTCTCCCAGACGGCCGCGTTGGAAGAGCCGGCCATGGGCAAGGCCATGAAGGCGCTGGTAGCCAACCCGGCCGACAAGGCGGCCATCGCCGTCGTCACCGGCGATCCCAAGTACAACTCCATGTTGCGCACCACCTGCGTGGCGACCGAGCTCAAGGGCGGTCATGCCACGAACGCGCTGCCGCAGCTCGCCGAGGCCAACATCAACTGCCGCGTGTATCCCACGCAGACGGCCCCGCAGGTTCAGGCCGAGTTGGCGAAGGCGATTGGTGACACGACGGTGCAGGTGATCATCCGCTCGCAGCGCCCGGCCTCACCGCCGTCGGCGCTGCTGCCGGAGCTGATGCAGAACGTGGCGCGCATTACCAAGGAGCTGTGGGGCGAAATGCCCATCATCCCCACGATGAGCACCGGCGCCACCGACTCGCGCTTCTTCCGCGCCCTCGGCGTGCCCGCCTTCGGTGTGTCGGGACTGTTCTCCGATCCCACCGTGGATGCGCGGGCGCACGGCCGTGATGAGCGCATGGGCATCAAGAGCTACTACGAAGGACAGGAGTTCCTGTATCGCCTCACGAAGGCGCTGAGTTCCAACGTGGTCGCGCAGTAGTGCGCACAGCATGATTCGTCTCGAGGCACTGAGCGCCCGCTTTCGCGCCGATACCGGCTTAGGTGGCGGTGGCGCGGCGCTCGTGCTCACGCGTGGGCTCGAGCGCATCGGCTGGCGCTCGGTGCGCGAGCCCTCGCCCGAAGTACTGGCGAGTTATCTGGTGATGCTGCTCGATGCCTGTGTGCACGAGCATCGCGACGTCGATGCGTTGGCGCATGGCATTGCCGCCGTATTTCGCGATGCCGGCCCAAACCTCGACGGCGGACTACCGCCGATTGAGGCGTATCTCCCGGCCGCCGAGGAGCTGTTGCAGCACTACGTGGCGAACGACCTGTCGGAACGCCACACGCCGATCCCGTAAGGGATCGGCGTTGCCGGCTGCGGTGACGGTGGGCCCGCCGGTCACTCCGACGGGTGAGGCTTCACCGCGCGCACGAACGCCGCCATGAACTTGCCGTCGATCTCGTCGAGATTTACCTGCGCGGCCACGCCGCTTTCCTCGAGGAACTGACGGGCGTCCTCCACGCGGTAGACGCGGGTAGGCTCAACCGACGCGTCGATGAAGCCGACGTCCGCGAGCAGGCGCGTGAACTCGGTTTCTTCCAGCGCCCCCGCCACGCAGCCCACCCACAGCTCCATGCCACGTCGCATGGCCGCCGGCACGTCGCCGCGCACCACCACATCGCTCACCGCAAACCGTCCGCCTGGCTTCAGCACCCGGAACGCTTCGGCCAGCACCATACGCTTGTCGCCCGACAGGTTGATCACGCAGTTCGAGATGATCACGTCCACACTCGCGTCGGGGAGCGGGATCGCTTCGATCTGTCCCTTCAGGAACTCGACGTTCGGAATCCCCGCCTCGGCCGCGTTCTGACGGGCCAGCGCGAGCATGTCGTCGGTCATGTCCAGGCCATACGCCTTGCCGGTGGGCCCCACCCGTCGGGCTGAGAGAATCACGTCGATGCCGCCACCCGATCCCAGGTCGAGCACGACCTCTCCGGCTTCGAGCTGCGCGAGCGCCGTGGGGTTGCCACAGCCCAGCGACGCCAATACCGCCGCGTTTGGCAGCGCATCGGTCTCGCCGTTCACGTAGAGGTTCGAGGTGATCGGATCAACCGACCCGTTGAACTCGGTGCTGCCACAGCTCGAACTCGTCGGGCCGCAGCAGGAGGTCGGCGCGTTGAGGTCAAGCACTCGGCGGGCGGCCGCCCCGTACTTGTCGCGGACGACGTCCGTGATGGTGGTGTTTTCGGCGGGTTCGCGGAACGTGATGCCGATGGGGGAGCTCATGTCGACAGCCTCGTGAGGTGGATGAAACAGCGGAGATATTGCACCAATAAATCTTGATGCGTTTGGTAAAAAAAACGATGAAGCAACCGCTACCCGCAGCAGCGGCCGAGTGCGGTCATCGCACGCCCGAGTGCGCTGGGGCGCACCGCGGCAGTTCCGAGCGCGTCGGTTCCCGCTGCGCGCGGCGCCGCCAAGGCGTGCACGATGTCGTGCGCCTCGGTCAAAGCGTCGGACTCCAAGGTGTAGTACGACCATCGTCCGTCTTTCCGGTCGCGCACCAACCCCGCGTCCTTCAGCACCCTGAGATGGAAAGAGAGGCGCGACTGGGCCACATCCAACGCCGACTGCAAGTCGCAGACGCACCGCTCCCCATCGCCCAACAGCTGCACCACCGCCAGACGCGTCTCGTCGGAGAGCGCGTGAAAGAGGCGCGTGCAGCGGGTCAGGTCGAGCGATACCGTGGGCATATTTGGAATGTATCAGAAAATATTGATATATCAAGGGAGACCGGACTGGCTGCTCCGGGGTATCTTATCGCGGTACGCTGCTTTCACTCTCTCGCACACGATAGACTATGCGCACGACGAATCCCGTTCTGTCCCGTCTGGCCGATGCGGCACGTGCCACTGCCGCCGGTTCCTCCTCGGGAGCAATGACCACCTCGGGTGTGGCGGGCAAGGCCGTCATCCTGCTCACTGTGGTCTTGTTCTCGGCCGCCGTAACATGGCAGCAATTCGCCACCGGCAACCTCGACATGATGATGCCCGCCATGCTCATCGGCGGAATCGGCGGGTTTGTGGTGGGGATGATCGCCAGCTTCAAGCCACAAACGGCGCCTTGGAGCGCTCCGATCTATGCCTCCCTCCAAGGCATCTTTCTTGGCGCGGTGTCGGCCATGTATAACCTACGCTTCGCGGGGCTGCCTCAGCAGGCGGTGCTCCTCACCTTTGGGGTCGCTGCCTCGGTGTTTCTGCTGTACCGCTTCAATATTCTGCGTGCCACCGAAGGGTTTCGGCGCATGATGCTGGCCGCGATGATCGGCATTGGCCTGTTCTACTTGGGATCGATGCTGCTGTCACTCTTCGGCGTGTCCATCAGCTTCTTGACCTCGTCGAGCAAATTGGCCATCGGGATTAACCTGGCCATCGCCGGCGTCGCCGCGCTCAATCTCGTGCTCGACTTTGACCGGATTGAACAGGGCGTGCGGGCCGGGGCACCGAAGCAGCTCGAGTGGTTCGCGGCGTTCGGGCTCATGGTCACCTTGATTTGGTTGTACCTCGAACTGCTCCGCCTGTTGTCGCGCTTGCAGGGACGTCGCAGCTAACGTCACGGGTTCGCCCGCTGTACCATGAAGCCCCGGTCGAGCATCGCTCGGCCGGGGCTTTCCTGTACCGCGTTGCCGCGCGTTACTGCAAGCGGAAGAGGTAACTCAACTTCATAAAGAATTGATCACGCGTTCGCTGCAGTCGCTCGGGGCCGGCAGGTTGGTTGGCGGCCAGGAGATCCCCGTACCCGAGGTACACCACCGTGCCGGGGGAGGGCAGGTAGGAGAGCAGGACGTCGATGCGTACCCGTGTGCGCTCAAAGGCGGCGGCCCGTGTGAGCGCACCGCTGGCGCTGCGGAGGAAAATCGGGAGTTCGGTGCGCGTATCGTCACGCAGCGAATCCTGACGCACCACGGAATGCTCGCCGATAACACGCACAAAGAACTGACGGGTGACCTGGTATTCTGCCCGCAGGCGAGGCGTGTTCCGCGTGAGCACCCGCGTGCCATCGCTGCGACGGTCAAAGGTGTCGTAATTCCACGTGGCGGCAACGCGCAGCTGCTCAGTTGGTCGCAGGTTCAGCGTGTTCTGCAGGCTGAAGATCCGTGCCGAGCTCCACTCCTGGAAGTTCTCGTCATACCCCACAATCCCGAAGCCGCTGTAACTGAACCGGCGGAACTCCGGTGTGCCAACGGAAAACACCCAGTCGCGATTGCCGATTTTTGGCGTGCCGACGTAGGGCACGGTATCAACGCGTCCAGCGCTCCGCGGCTGCAGCGTGACGTAGTTGGTGTACAGCGAGGGATCGTAGCCAAACACCTCCAGCAGCAGCTGCGCCCCGATCTGCCATCCACCCCTGAGGCGAGTATTGGTCCGGATGTGCAACTGCCGGTCCTGCGAGCCATCGCCATCCACAAAACTGGCATACTGATACCGGCCGAGGAGAAACAGCTCGGGGCTGAATAACTCGACGAGTGCCTTGGGTTTGCCGTAGAAATTCAACCGATGGGTGGCGGATACATTCGCGATGCCGGGACGTGCAATGAAGCCCGATTGCGCGTCGAAGTCGGGGCTGATGCCATTCAGGGCATAGCGCGCCACGAAGCGGCGTCCGTTGCGCGAGGCGCTGAGGTCAAAGAGTGGCGCCGTCTGGGTCCCACTGTCACTGCTGGTGAAGCTGCTCGCCAACTGACCCTGCAGGTTGTACACCCCGCGCACCAGCCGCGCGTCGGCCCCGAGCACGCGGTTGAAACGTGGCCCGTCATTTTTGTCGGTGTACACCACGCCAATACGACTCTGCGAGCCCAGGTCGCGTTGCAAGCGGACAATGTTGAAGAGCGGCGACTGCTGCTGGTTGAACGACGCCTCGCGATTGTCTACCGCCGACAACACGCCGATGTCAAAACCGCCATACTTGCCGGTGAGTTTGCTGGCCGCAATCGGCTGCGCAATGCGTCGCGTATAGATCAAGCGATTGGGTGTGGTAAACTGCTCCTGACTTTCCAGAAAGAAGGGACGACGCTCCGGAAAGAACACCGCCTGCCGCGGATCGTAGGAAAACTGTGTGGCGTCCGCTTCAACCTGCGAGAAGTCAGGATTCGCCGTGCCGGAAATGGTGAGGTTGCTCGTCACACCCCACCGCACACTGCCGCCGATATCGGGGCGTCCGCTTTCGTAGCCCCACGCCGCCGTGCCTGCCTGGCGTGAACCTACAGCGCTCGACGTAATCGTGGGGATGGCGTCTACCGTGAGTCCGCGCCGCAGATCACGCAAGCCGGCGAGTACGCCTGCTTGCGCCAGGAAGCTGGCGGCCCCGCGGAGCGCTGGCGTCCACGTCTCTTCGTGGCCGGTGGCTTGCACGGTACGTGCGACGTTCAGCTGCCACCGTTGTTCGTCGCCAGCGCGATAGCGTAAACTCTTGAAGGGAATGGACAGCTCCACCTGATAGCCGAACTCGGTGAGTTGCCCCTTGGACTTCCACACATAATCGGGGGCGAGATCTGCACTCTCGCGCGATTTGGCTGACGTGCTCGTGAAGCCTCCGCCAATGACGGCGCCGGTTTCCGTCAGCACGCCATCGCCCTGAATCCCGAACGGGTTCACCGCAAACACCAGCGCCTGCCGGCTGTCGCTGTAGGTGCCGAGGAAGAGCTGCACGTTATCGTCGGCCGAAATCTTGTCGCGGTCGGCGAGCGTGGCGCGCACGCTTCCGGCCGGGGCGAAGGCGCGGATACCCACCTGCAGGGCCGTCGCCGTGTACCACACGTACACCTCGGTGCTGTCTTGCGCGGCGACCCCGTCTGCGGGGAAGTATTGCGAGAACCCGGTGAGTAGCGCTGCCTCAGCCCACTCGGGCTCGTCGAGCCGGCCGTCCACAACGATGGCCCCGTCGCGTCGCGGGGTGGCCACCGTCAGCTGTCCTCGGCGACCGTGGTAGACGGCGCCGGCGGCACGCGATGGCGCTGGGGCATGAGGCGCCGGAGTGGAGAGGCCCGCCGCGATGCCGGCCGTTCCCTGCGTCACAACCGGTGGTCCCCACACCGGGGGCAGCGGCTGAGTAACCTGCAACATCGCGGCGAAAAGGTAGAACGTGGGCACGTTGAGCGGTGCGGAGCCGGTAAAGAAGGTCGGCCGACGCGCCCGGCGGGCGCGTCGACGGCGATCGGGCAAGATAGCACCCCCACGTAGCGCTCGGGCGCATGCGGGGCCCACGGTGCGAATGCGGCGTGCGGCCCTACTTCGGGTCGAGCATCGCCGTGACCCGGTCCACCACGTCAAGCCAGTGCGCGTGCGCCGCCGGGGAGGCCGTTGCCGCAAACGCGCGGGCGTCGCGCTGTATCTCACGTAACTGCGCACGGGCCAGCGCGGGGAGATCGCTTTGCACCACGTTGGGCGCAGTCACAAAGGGTACGAAACGCGCCGCGCCGCCGCCGCCACCACCTGCGCCGGCAGCTGCCGGTGACGCCGGCGGGGACAGCAACGCGTCAAGCCGCTGCAGATACACCCGATGCAACTGGCGACGCCCCGCGTCCGGCGAGCCGTTGGTGAACACGGACCGCTTCAGCTCTGCCATATACTCGATCAGCGGGTAGGCGTTGCTCGCATCGTACGTTTCCGATTCCGCCAAACGTCCCAGACGGGCAGGGCTGAGCAGTGAGGCCATGAGGCCCGCCTGCCGCGATGACACCGCCGTGCTTGGACCAATGCGCTGCACGATACTCGCGGGCTGTAGCCACGCGGGGGTTACCATCACATTCGACGACAGGAACGCCAACGCCGCCTGCTGCCGCGCCTTCGGCACGACCCGGTACACGGCACCCGTCTGCTCGGACGTCTTGAGGTCCACTTCAACGCCGCCGATCATCGTGACCACGTGATTCATGTTGCCGAACCACCGGGCCACGGTCTCCTCATAGAGCTCCCGCAGTTCCGTGTAGTCTTCACCGGGGGTGGAGGTCCACGCCACGAGATTGGGGAGGACGCGCTTGTAGTTCATCGTGGACAACGTCGACGCCTTGATGGGGTCGTCGCCCAGATCCTCGGTCTGGTTCCGCGGATCACCTGCGGCGAGTTGCTGCGACGCAAAGCGGTACGGGAACGGGCCGGACTGCTGGGTGAGCCAACGGTGCAGTGTGGCCCGCTCCGCTTCCGGCGTGGGGGCGTCAATCACGCGATAGCCCCACTGAATGGCGAAATCGTCGAAGGGGCCAACCCGGCGGATGAAGTCCTTCGGCTGCAGGCCGTCCGTGGGCTGCGCCACGTAGTTTTGCCGCGCGTAATCCATGATGGTGGCGCTCACGCCGTAGCGACGCGTGAAGGTGGGGCTGCGCAGCGAGTCCACGGGGAACGAGGCCGAGGCGATCATGTTGTGCTGCAGTCCCAGCGCGTGACCAATCTCATGCGTGATCACTTGGCGCATGGTTTCACCCATGAGCTCGTCCGGCATATTCAGCGTGCGCGCCGACGGATTGGCCGCACCGGTTTCCATCATGAGCCAATTGCGATACGAGCGCATGTGGTTGTGGTACCACGTGATCTCGCTGTTGATGATCTCGCCGGAGCGCGGATCATGCGTATGGGGGCCGGTGGCATTGCGCGTAAGGCTGGCGGCCCAGCGCACCACAGAGTAGCGCGCGTCGTCGAGATCGAAATCGGGATCCTCGGCCTTCGTGGGCGCGTCCTTCGCAAGAATGGCCTGCTTGAAGCCTGCCTTTTCAAACACCTGCTGCCAGTTCTCCACCCCTTCGCGGACGTACCGCTTCCAGCGCGTCGGTGTTGCCGGATCGAGGTAGTACACAATGGGCTTGATCGGTTCAACCAGTTCCCCGCGCGCGTAGGCGGCCGCGTCTTTCGGCTCCAGGCGCCAGCGGGTGATAAACTCCTGACGCTCCGCCTTCTGCACATCGAGACCATAATTCACGCGATCCACCGAGAAATACCCCACGCGTGCGTCGGCATAGCGCGGCCGCATGGCGGTCTTCGGGAGGAGCACCAGCGACTGTCGCGTCTCCATCGTCAGGGTTGCCCCGTCAGGGTCACTGGGCGGCGTGGCCGCATCAAAGGTCTGGACCTGTCGCACTTCAATGTTGAGCGGAAACCCGCGAACGCTGCTGATGTAGCTGCGGGCCGCGTCATAGCGCCGTACCCCGTACGTGCGCCGTTGCGCGGCGTCGAGCCCGCTCGTGGCAGGGTTATCGGCCGCAAAGAAATCGGTTACGTCAATGACGTACGACGCACTGTCACGACCGAACGCGGCAATGGGAAAGGCGCCGATGATTGCGGGATAGTTGTTTTGCGCCACGCTACGCGCAATCGGTAAGGAATCATCGGCCACGGCGTCGGGACTGATGCGTGTCAGCAGCACGCGGTCCTGTACGCGGGTCCATCGGATCATCCGCTCATTGAGGGAACTGCCGGCACTCTGGAACCCACCGGCGCCCGCCGGGACGCCGGCCACGCGCGTCACCATCAGGAAGTCACGTCCGAGGAGCGAATCGGGGACCTCAAAAAAATAGCGGTCATCCACGCGATGCACCGAAATCCCACCGCGCTCCGTGTGGGCTCGCGCCGGAATGACCTGCGCATACGGCCGTGGTCCGCGCCGTGCCTGGGTGCCCGTGGCATTCGCGGCGCCTTCACTGGGAGGTTGGGGCGCCCCACTCGCCGGCGGCGTCTGCTGCGCCTGAACGGTGGATGCGTTTGACAGGGCAAACGCGGTCACGAGGACGAGTGCACGTCGGGCGTGAGGGAATGGCATGATGTATCCGGTACGGGAAACCGCTGAAGGGGAGAACGCTCGGGAACAGTGCCTCCCGATTCCCCCATCGGCAATACGGACGCGACGGTGCGCCCCAGGTGCGCCCCGCACCCGATGCCGCCATGTTTCTTTCATGCTTCAATCCATTCCCAGCTTGATCGCCTGGATTCTCGGGACGAGTGTGGCCGCCGTTGGTGGGGCTGTCACGGCCAAGTCGGCCAACGAGTTCTACGGCATGCTCCAGAAGCCTGTCTGGGCACCTCCGGGCTGGCTCTTCGGTCCGGCGTGGACCCTGCTGTACATCCTCATGGGCACCGCCGCATGGCGTGTCTGGCGCGATGCCGGTTTCAGCGGTGCCAAAGTGGAGCTGTCGTTCTATGCCGTGCAACTCGTGCTGAACATGGCGTGGAGCTACTTCTTTTTTGTGCGGCGCACGGGTGTGGGGGCCACCATTGAAGTGCTCGCCCTCTGGCTCTCCATCGCCATCACCCTCGTGCTCTTTTGGCGCCGCGACGTACTGGCCGGTGTGCTCTTTGTGCCGTACCTCGCGTGGGTCACATTCGCCACCGCGCTCACCATCTCCGTCTGGCGTCGTAATCCCACACTGCTGTAGCGCTCACGTCGTTCGCCTGGGAACGGAATTTGCTCAGGTAGTCCGGCATGACGTACACTCTCATCATTACCTCGGTGATCCTGCTGGTGCTGGTGGCCGCACTCGTTGGCGGACTCATCTGGTGGGTTCGGCGTCCGGTCTCCGTGCATCGCCAATCCCACAGTGTCGTGCCCCTCTTCGGGAACGATCACGCCGTCGTGTACCCTCGGGTCCCTGACGACCAGAGCTCAGCCGCTGGGCGCGCGTAGCTCCACGGTGGGCCCTCTCTGGCGCGTGCCGCCGCTGGGAGCTGGCGGGCGCATGTCCCCCATCCAATGCGATCACGGAATGGCCGTTGCGAAAGAGTTACGGCCCTTGCTTGCCGTCACGTAGCGCAAATGGAATGATTGTTTCATTGTATTGCTGACTTCCCTTTTGGTGATGTTTGATATCCAATTGGCGAGGTTGTCGACCTCCGGGGCCCAATCCTGTGTCCCGTCTCGGGGGTCGTGCGTTTCCCTCCTCGGCTGGCTCAATCGGCAGATCGCCCTCATGCCATATCTTCGCTGTACCGCATGCGGTTCGAAAGCGCTCGTCGCTGCGTCGCAGTGTCCGCGCTGTGCAAACCCGTTCCACCTGCTGAATGCACGCGGGGAACGGGTGAAATTGTCGCGTTGCCGAGGGTGTGGAATCATGCATCGCTACGATGCCGCTTGCCATTGGTGTGGCGTGCTGCCCAAGTCCTCTTGGACCTCCCCGGTGGTGTGGCGGTCGGCGGCGGCGCTGCTGATTACCGTGGCGGTCGCGGGCGCCGCGTGGAACTTCGGTTCGCCGCTCCGAGTGGGACGGGCGCCGCTCCTCCGCGCCGAGCCGGCGATGGGTTCGGCGACCGTGGCCACGGCTTCCGTCTCGGCCCCTGTCGCGGCTCCCGTGGCGGCTCCCGTTGAGCCTGCTGCTCCCGTCGTATCCGATAGCGCCGTACGCGCGGTCATCGAAACGGACAGCATCGTCTGGACGGCGGTCGTGGCTCGGACCTGGGTCAATGTCCGCAACAGTGCGAGTCGGGATAGTGACGTGGTTGGCGTGATCAAGCCCGCCTCGCGCGCGTTGCTGGGCACAGGGCGCTCTGGGTGGCGTCAGGTGCGGTCCCCCGACATTTCAGGGTGGGTGGATCCGCGTCATTTCGATCCGGATTCGCTGCGCACCCGTAGCGAATGAGCGGACGCTCGGGATCCGCCGGATCTCGCCATGCGGTTGCCAGAGCGATGGACGGACGAGAGCTTCTGTGATATGAAGCGAAACGTGAACAGTACTCGCCGCGCCTTCACGCTCATCGAAGTGTTGGTCGTGATCGTCGTGATTGCCGTGCTGGCCTCTTTTGTGGCGCCCAGCCTCTTCCGGAACGTGAACGACGCCCGCGTCGCCACGGCCAAAGCGCAGATCGAGAGCTTCGGCACCGCGCTGGACAGTTACCGGCTCGACCACGGACGCTATCCGACCACCGCCCAAGGGCTGTTGGCGCTCTGGCAGAAGCCGACGATCGATCCGCCCGCCAGCTGGAGCGAGCCCTATCTCCGTAAGCCGGTGCCGGAAGATCCGTGGGGGCGCCCCTATGTGTATGTCGCCCCCGGCACGGTGAATCCAACCCGGTACGACTTGCTCACCTACGGCGCTGATGGGCTGCCCGGCGGGACCGGCGAGAACGCGGACATCACCAGCTGGAAATAGGGGGTGGCCTGGCGCACCCGCTTCGCCCCCGCGCCCACGGGATACCTGCACCTCGGACACGTCCTCAACGCCATCCACGTGTGGGGGATTGCGAGGGCCCATGGCGGCGAGGTGCTGCTGCGTATTGAAGATCACGACCGCTCGCGCTGCCGGGGGGAGTATGAAACCGCGCTGCGCGAGGATCTCGACTGGCTAGGCTTTGTGCCGGACCTTGGTTACCAGCCCCCCGCGATTACGGCGCACAACGACACGCCGAGCCCCTATCGCCAGTCCGACAACGCGGCACGCTACACCGCCGCGCTGGCGGCGCTCACCGCGCAAGACCTCACATACGTCTGTACCTGTACCCGCCGCGATGTGGCACGCGCTGCGCCGCATCCTTCCGGAGCGGAACCGCGGTATCCCGGCACCTGTCGGCAGGCGCATCATCCTGAGTCGGCCACGCGTGCGCGTCGCGTGCGCATGGCGCACGGTACGGAGATATTCGAAGATCGCTACCGTGGCATGGTTCAGCAGACGCCGGCCGAGCAATGTGGCGATGTGCTGGTACGCGATCGCCATGGACACTGGACCTATCAATTCGCCGTCGTCGTTGACGATATGGCACACGACATTGATGTCGTGATCCGCGGTGACGATCTCCTCGACAGCACGGGGCGACAGCTTCGGCTAGCCGCATTGCTGGGTCGTGAGCGGCCTATCACGTGGTGGCATCATCCGCTCATCATGCATCCCGACGGCCGGAAGCTGAGCAAGGCCTACCACGACACGTCGATCCGGGAACGTCGGGCGGCCGGCACGCCCGCGGCGGCACTGCTGGGTGAGGCCGCGTGGCGTGGAGGGCTGCTGCCGGAAGCTCGCGATCTCACTATCGACGAGCTCCCGGCGCTATTTGCTGCTGGGCGTTAGTGTGCCGTCAGCAAGCCGATCACAACCAGCAGAATCCACTGCGGACCCTTGTACCCATCGGTACGGTCATCGTACGACTCGTCAAGCGAGTGCGCACCGCGTCCCACACCGCCACCATCGAGCGTGACGGCAGCAATCCCCTTGGAGATGGGGATGTTGGCATCGGTGCTGGAAATGGTAAGCGGCGCGTACACGTTCATGGTGCGCGCGGCCGCCAGCGAGGTGCGCACGATGAACGTGGTGTCTGGCGTGGTGCCGGCTGGTCGCAGGCCGGTGGTGTCAATCACGAGTGCCAGCGGGACCGTTGACTTGGGCCACCGGGCCTTCTCCTCGGCGAGCGCCTTCCGGAGTGCGGCGTGGAGTTTGGCGTCGATATCGGCCAACGCCGATGCCGACTCGCTCCGCAGGTCGATGTCCATGACCCCTTCAGCGGAAATGGAATTCACCGACGTACCGCCGGAAACCAGCCCCACGTTGAACGTGACCTTCGGGTTCGCCGTGGCTTCAAGGTCGGCAATCTTGGCGATGGCACGGCCCATGGCGTGAATCGGATTCGGCATGCCGAAGGCCCCATAGCTGTGGCCACCCGGCCCCTTGTAGGCAACGCGATAGCGATTGCTCCCCACCGCGCCGTTGGTGATCCCGAATCCGGTGCCGTCGATGGAAATAAACATGTCGATGGAATCCTTGAGCGCACCGCTGAACAACGCGCGCACGCCACGCAGATTGCCCGGCCCCTCCTCACCCATGGTGCCCACCACCAGCACGCGTCCGTTGAAGGGAATCTTGTTGGCAATGATTTGCCGCGTGGTGGCCAGCACGGCGGCCAGTCCGCGACAATCGTCACCGATCCCGGGCGCGCTGAGTTTGCTCCCCTCGCGCTTCACCTTCACGTTCGTGCCTTCGGGAAACACGGTATCCAGGTGGCCGCTCAGCACCAACGTCGGACCGGGGGCCGTCCCTTTGATCTCGCCAATCACGTTCCCTTCGCGGTCAATGCGCAGCTTCTGCACGCCAAGGGCGGCCAGCTTATCGCGAAAGGCTATCGCGCGGGCGGCTTCTTTGAAGGGCGGCGCGGGAATCTCACAGAGCGCAATCTGTTCCGTGAGTGTCCACTCGTTCTCGCGCTGCAGCGCGGTTAAGGCCTTCGCAACCGCGGGCTGCTTCGCGAGGCGGTCGAGTGCTGCCTCGGTGGGTGACGCCTTCGCCGTGGCCTTGGGTTGCTGCGCGCGGCCCTCGGCCGGCACCAGGAACGCTACGGTGAGCAACGACACCAACGCTGGGAGCGTAAAGGCGGCGCCGCGAAGTGGAACAGGTCGGGTCATGTTGTCAGGAGGTAATCGTGAGGGTGCCGGCGGTGCTGTTCACGGCCACGGTGAATTCGGTCAGCCCCTTCGTCCGCTCGCCTCCAGTCCACGCGCCGCTCGCAGTGAAGGTGGCGCCATGATTCGGGCAGCGGAAGCCGTCCCCGTTCACGGCAACGGTCGTACCGGCATGCGGGCAAATGAGCGAAAACGCCCGATACTGGCTCGTGGTGGAGCGAACGACGGCCAGCGGTGTGCCCGCGCCGCTGATCACGGCGATGCCTCCCACGGTGCCCAGCGCACTGTAGTTGGCCAGCACCACCGTGGTGTTCACGGTGATCGGGCCTGTCGAGTTCCCATTGTCCCCATCGCCGCACGCCGCCAGCAGCGCGGTAATGGCCAAGGCCGAACTGGCCGACAGGAATTCCCGGCGGTTCACGCCGTCGCGCTGGCAGGCGGTGCAATCGGACATGCGAACTCCGTGCTCGAGAGGAAGGGAATCAGTCGCTTCAGATTTTGACAAAGGCGGCCGCCCATTTCGCCGGATCCAAGTCGCTCTCGTACGGCAAATCGGGATCGACGATGATCTGGGCGCCGTCTCGTGTGATGTGCAGACGGTCCATGTTCCGTGTGGCGCGGCCACTCACAAAGGTACCATTGGGGAGGTACTTGGATTTGTGCCGTGTACACTGAAAGCCGGCGTTCTTCGGCATGGCTTTCAATGCCGTGTTCTGGTGCGGACACGAGAGGGCGAATGCATACACCTCACCGTTGGAACGGCAGAGAATGACTTCATTCCCGCTGTCGATGGACACGCCATCTGCGGCGGGCAGGGCGTAGCGCACCGACCCGTTCGCTCCCCGCGGTGCCAACGCCGCGATGGCGTGTACCGGGCCCACGGCTGAGAGGGCCGCAATGGCTGCAACGCGCTGTAACGACGTTTTCAGAAAGTCGCGTCGACCGGCGCAACCGGAGCAGGGCGAAGCATCATCGTGCATGGGATGGCCTCCCGGGACAAAAGGGGGAAAGGCAGGGTCAGACATTCGACAGCACCACACCCAGCACCACCATCACGGACCATGCGGTGGCGCTGATCACTGCGGAACGCCGCAGCGCCGTCCACGGGCGCTGCAGGCTTGGCAGGAAGGCGGCGCCGGTTGGTGCCGCACTCGGATCACTGGCCGCCGCGTGGACCTGTGACTCCATGCGTTGCATGTAGACGCCGTTCGACAGCAGCACAACAAGCGTGGCCATCTTCGCCCAAAACACCGTGGAGACGGCAAAGGTTCCGAGGTCGGAGGTTGCGAGCGCCACTCCGCTGAGCACCGTCAGCACGAGCGCCCCGATTACGATGGCATGCGTGGTCTGCAACTCTTCGGCGGCATGTTGGAGTGCTTTCGGCGCATCTGGCACAACCATGAGGATCCGCCGATCGGCCGCAATCGCCATCCCGCCGCCGATGAACAACGCCAGCATATGCACGGCAAGGACTGTGGTGGGCAGCCAGCTACTGTCGGCATAGAACTCCGACCAAGGCAGAAATAAGGTGGTCAGCGCTTCAAGCATGAGGGTCGGATGGCAAAGGAGAGGTCAGTTCCCGATCAACATGATCAGCCAACTCACCGTTGAGAGGCCCATGGAGCCGAGCGCCACATTCCGGTGGGTGCGACGCGCATTCATGTTCTCCTGGGCGTCATCGGCGAGTTTGGTACCGGCGTACGCAAAGCCACCGCTGGCCGCGGTAAAGAGCACGCTATGGAGTATCCGACGGTTCCGTCCGTTGGGATCCTTCCGGCCCTCCCAGAGATTCCATCCCCCCGTCACCGTATTCGCGCCAAACAGGATCGCACTGCCGGTGGCGGCAGGGGCGTGCATGGTGCGCGCCCACGATGGCGCGTCAGTGCCCTTCTCCAACAACTGGTCACCGGAGAAATACGACGCCGCGAACAGCGGGAGCATGCCCCAGCTCAGCACTTTGTGGATACGGAGTCTGGTTGAATAGGCATCGCTGTACACAATGGCCTTCCGGCGGGTTCGCGGTATGGTATCTGCCGAGAGCCGGAGCAGCCCAACCGGCTGCACGCTGGTAGCGGCACGCGGTGTGGGGATGGAGTCTGATGGAATGGATACCGGCAGCGGCGCGGACGTCACGGCGGCCTGCCATGTCATCAGAAATCCAATCGCGACATCAGTGATCGGGATCATACAGCTACTCCATGGGAGTTCGGGAAGCACGCGTCCTGTTGGTAATCTATCGGAGCGGTGTGAACCGTCCATGAACAGCCCGCTTGGGAGAAACACGCGAAGGCCACGGTCCCCTTACATTTCCCTGAATGCGCTGCCCTCACGTTTCCCCGACCCGTTGGATACGCTGTGCCGTGCTCGGCCTCGCGGTCGCGTGCCTGCCAGGGCGGGCCGACGCGCAGCGCACGGCCCGGTGCGACCCGTCTGAACGGGTGCGGTCGGTCAAGTTTGTCGGCAGTCCGCACTTCGACGTCACGACGATGGCGGCCAGCATCGTAACACACGAGCCGGGGCTGGCCGTGCGCTGGTTCCGCATTGGAGCGGCTCCGTGTCTCGATTCGCTTGAACTCCGCCGTGATGCCTTGCGGCTGGCCGTCCTCCATCGGCAAATGGGGTGGTTTCAGGCGTCCGTGGCGCCTCAGTTGGAGAGACGGGCTAACGGGATCCGGGTCTCGTTTCTCATTACGGCGGGCACCGAGGCCGTGCTGGATACCATCCACATCACTGGACTCCCCGAGCCGCTACAGGGGCGGCGCCCCTTTGACGGGCCGCTGCGCCTGCTTGAAGGGAAGCGATTCGACCGCACGCGCATGGACAGCACGATGGATCGGGTCCTCATGCGCCTGCGCGATGCAGGTTATGCGCGTGCCACGCGCCCCCGCAGTACGGTGTCTATTGATACCGCGTCAGCCAAGGCCACGCTGACGCTGGCCTTCGAGCCGGGTCCTGTCATGACCATCAATCGCATTCAGGTTGATATCCAGCCGTTGCGCGATGGCCGTCCGCGCCTCGATTCGGCTGATGTGGCGCGACTGGTGTCCATTCAGTCGGGTGATCGCTTCCGGGAGTCGGCGATCCTCGATGCGCAACGCGCGCTCTATCGCTCCGAGGCGTTCCAACTGGTGGTGATCGATACCCTCACGCCCATGAGCGGCGCGCGCGATAGCATGTTGGACTTGCGGGTGGGGGTGGCCGAAGCGCGCACACGGGCGGCGCGTGTCGGGCTCGGGTGGGCCACGCAGGATTGCATCCGCACGCAAGGGCGCATCACCGATCGTGGCTTTCTGGGGGTCGGTCGCCGTCTTGAGCTGTCAGCCCGTGCCTCGAAAATCGGGGTGGGAGCGCCAACGGATGTTGCGCCCGCGCTCTGCTCCGGCGCGTTGCGCCTGGATCCGTTCAGCGAAAAGCTGAACTACTATGTCGGCTCAACGTTCTCCAACACCGGCTTGTTTGGGTGGCCCGTGCAACCGGTGCTTACGGTATACAGCGAGCGGCGCGGCGAGCCCTTCGCCTACTTGCGTGAAACCACCGTCGGGGCGCTGGTTGAACTCTCGCAACAGTTTACCACCCGCACGGCGGGCACGGCTGGGTTCCAGTTTGAGAACGGGAAAACCGTCACCGACCCCGCCGTCTCCTGCGCGCGATTCGGTCAATGTCGCCCCGAGGATTTTGTGCTGGCGCTCTTTGGTCGCAGCGTCGGTATCCTGAGCACCAGTGCCTCGCATGATCGCACCAACGACGCGGTCAATCCGTCGCGTGGGTGGCGCATGCGCGGCGATGTCCGGATGGGCAACACGTCCTCACCGCTGGTCAAGTCGCTCACCTTCTATCGCGGCACCGGCGAAGCCTCAACCTATTTCCGGTTTGCCGGCGGTACGGTGGGGACGCGCGTTCAAGTCTCGCGGGCCTTTGCACCAGGCGCCGAGCTCGTGGATGGTTCGCCGCTCATTCCGCAACAGGAACGCCTCTTCGCCGGTGGGCAGAATTCTGTGCGCGGCTACCAGCAGAATCTGCTTGGTCCCATTGTCTATGTCGTCTCCGGCGACAACGTGATCGACACGGTTGGCGTAGCGGGCGAACGTGTCGTCGTGGTCAAAGAGGGGGCACGCTTCGATCGCGCAGTCCCGCGCGGTGGCACGGCCATGGTGGTCGCCAACATTGAATGGCGCCGCGGGTTTCGATTTGTTGCCGAGCAATTGCAGTTCGCGGCCTTTCTTGACGCCGGGAACGTCTGGGAAGCGCAGTCCGAGGGGTTTCTCTGGGGGAACCTCCGGGCTACACCCGGAGTCGGTCTCCGGGTGGCAACACCATTGGGTCCGTTTCGCGTGGATGTGGGATACCGGCCCTACGAGGCACGTGCCGGTCGCGCGCTCTTCTTCACGTCAGGTGACAGCAATGGCACCACCGGTGAAATCCTGTGCGCCAGTCCGCGCAACGTGAAGCTCCGCGCGATCAATGTGTTCGACTGTCCCAGCACGTTCCAGCCCGCAACCGGCAGCAGCATCCTTTCGCGTTTAACGTTTCATTTTGGACTGGGGCAGGCGTTCTGATGACCGCGCCTTCGGACCCCTCGATCAATGCCGCTCCCCGACCGTCGTCGCGTCAGCGACGATTGTGGTGGACGGCTGCGATGCTCCTTGGGACCCTTGGTGGCATAGGCACCACCTACGTCCTCGCCGTTCACACGGAGCGCGGTCGCCAGTGGCTGCTCAGTGCGGCGGTGTCGCGTGCCAACGGATTGTTCGGTGGACGGGGGACGCTGCGTGTCGGGGTGCTGCGCTCCGTCGGTCCCACGCACGTCGTGCTTGAAGATGTGGCGCTCCTCGACACCGCCGGTATCCCGGTGGTCACGGCCCAGCAGATCGATGGCGCCTTCGACGTCGTCGGATTGCTGCAGCGCGCGATTCATCTTCCGCGTCTGGCGGTCCGTGGCTTGCGCCTCGATCTCAAGAGCGAGGAAGAAGGACCGTGGAATATTGCCTACATCATCTCCGGCGATACAACCACGGCGCCGGCGAGTTCCACCCCCGGCTTCGGTGACGACGTCCGCATTGATACCATCACGGTTGATGGGGGGCGCATCTCGATGGTCGCGCCATGGGCACCGCACCCGATCTTCACGGGCGCGGCTCGCGATAGCGTGATCGCCCTGCAGAACAGTCTGCACGATATGCGTCGCGCGTCGAATGGCACGTACTTCATGCACCGGGTGGTAGACCTCGAGCGGATTCGCGCCCATAACGCCATCATTGTTGATGTCGGTCAGGGACCCGCCTCGATGCAGATCGATACGGTGCGCGGGGCAATCTCTGATCCGCTGCTCCGGCTCGCGCACGCCGCTGGCGGCATCCGTTGGACGGGGGACTCGCTGCAACTCAATCTGAGCGAGGTGCAGCTGCCCGCATCTACCGGCACGGCCGTCGGGACGGTGGACTGGCACAACCCCGGACCGCTGCGCTACGACGTGACGATGGCGGTGAACGCGGGACTTAAAGATCTGCAGTGGATCTGGGATGTCTTGCCTGACAGTGGACGCGGGACCGCCACCGTACGGATGCGCACGCTCGCCGATCCCGATGATGTGGAATTCGCGCTCTCGGCGCTTGATGTGCAAAGCGGTCCCTCGCGCATCACGGGCGGCATCGCGGTCGTGCTCACGCCGGCGCAGTTGTTGCTGCGGCAGGTTGACCTGGCCTTCGTGCCGTTGCACAGCGATCTGCTGCGCCGTTTAAGCTACGACGCCGTGCCGCCTGCTATTCGCGGCTCGTTCACCGGGAAGCTCGTTGCCCGCGACGGCGGGCCACTGACAGCGCTCAAGATGGATCGGCTCGACGCACGCTTTGCCGATGCGCGCGTGCCTGGTGCGGTGTCCTCCGTCACGCTGCGCGGCATGGTCTCCATGGGGGAGCAGCCCCGCGCCTGGGGGATGACCCTCGACGCTGCGCGCGTGGACCTGCGCTCGGTTCGCGCCCTCTCGCCCGCGCTGTTTCCGGCCATGCCCGCCATTGATGGCATACTCTCGGCACGCGGCGTGATTCGCAGCGCGGACCTGAATGCCGTTGATCTGACGCGTGTCGCGCTGGTTTGGACCGACGCCGCTGGCACCAGGTCCGCACTCCGTGGTGATGTGCTCGCGCGCTACGGCGGGGCGTTTGCGAACGCTCCGTACGTCAAAGCATCGCTTCAGCTCGAGCCGCTGGCGCTCCGCGCACTCGCACGGATTGATACGACGGTGCCCGTGCTCGGGTCGATTGCCGGGCGAGTCACCCTCGATGGAACCACGGACGTCATGCACTGGACGGCGGCGCTCGATGCGGTCGATGGTCGCGACGTGCGCGCCGCTACCGACTCGAGTCCGGTGGTTCCTGCGATGGACATGCAGGGTACGCTCGCGCTCACCGATCGCATGTGGCAGGTCACGGCGAAGGGTGTGCTCGATCAGTTTGATGTGCGGCAGTGGATGGGTCGCACCGATATGCCGTCCACCGCCATTGATGGATCGCTGTCGCTCTCTGCGCAGGGCGCTCCATCGTCCGATACGGCGTCCACAAATGGTCGAGCCAGCGCTGTGCCGCTCGAAGGGCAGGTGCTCATCGACGTCTCGCAACGCGCAACGGACGACCGACCCGCGTTCACGGTGAGTGCCAGCGCGTCGCTCGGGGCGGAACGCCTGTTGGTCGATTCGGTTGCCGCACAGATTGGCGGGATCACCTTTGATGCGCGCGGGGCGCTGGCCCGCGACTCGCTCCACGCTGACACCCTAACCCTGTCGGCGCGAGCCGACTCGCTCGGTGCGCTGCGGGCGCAGCTTGGGCGTCTGGCCTCCATGGTTGCCCCCGTCGATAGCGGTGCAGCCACCTCGTTGCGCGAACTCGCCGCAGATACCCTTGAGGGCGATCTGTCGCTCTCCGGCTACCTGTACGGCAGTCTCACCGATGCCGGCGCGACCGCCGCCCTCGGTGCACGCGGTCTGCAAATCGGTGCGGTGCACATCGGTCGTGTGGTGGGATCGGCCAGAGCCACGCAGGTCTTCACGCGCCCGGCCTTTGAAGGAGCGGCCACGGCCGACGAAATCGATGGGATTGGTGCCATTCGCCTGCAGGCGATTGGCTTTCGCGTGGAGCAGGCGAACGCGGACAGTGGCCGACTCGTGTTGGATGTGAGTTCACAAACCGACGCGCATCTGCTCGCCCGCGGGATGTACTCGCGCAATCAGCTGCAGTCTGCGGTGGCCCTTGATTCGCTGCAGCTCTCCTACGATCAGGTGGTATGGCGGAATGCGCAGCCCCTGCGGTTGCAGCAGGATTCCGCCGGCGTACAGCTTTTGCCCGTCGAGCTGCGCTCGAGTGTCGGTGGGGTGCTCACGGCGGCGGCGACGCTCCCCACCGCGAAGGCGATTCGCGGTGACATCCGACTCGATCAGTTCCCCGTGGGTGAAATCGCCGCGCTCGTGGCGGGGACCCCCGCGTTTGGTGGCACTATGACGGGAGCGGTCGAACTCACCGGAACGCGCCTCCTGCCACGTCTCACCTGGGGGGTGCGCTACGACTCCCTCGGTATTGGGGCCATTCAGCTGCCGCCGATCCGGTCCGTGGGGCAGTACGCCGACCGCAAGCTCGTCGCAAGCGCGGAGCTCACTGATTCGCTCGGTGGGGCACTTCGTGCGGAGGCACGCGTTCCGGTCGATCTCGCGATCGGGTCGGTGAATGAGCGGCTGCTCTCCGATCAGGTTGACGCTCTCATTACCGCCGACTCGGTCCGCCTCGACGCGCTGCCTCTGGCCATTGAGGGTGTGCGTCGACTTCGCGGACGCGTCACCGGGCAGCTGGCGTTGAGCGGCAACATGGACCGCCCCGTGGCGCGTGGCTCCATGACCGCGAGCGACGTTGGCGCGTTTCTCCGCGACCTCAACATCGAGCCCGTTGACGGTCGGGTCGTGCTGCGGGCGGCGGAAGATTCGCTGATCCTCGAACAGCTGTATCTGCGCAGTGGTGGAGCGCTCGATACCATTGGGGCGTCAGGGGTCCTGCATTTTCATGCCGGTGAGCCAACCACGCTGGCGCTCACGGTCGTGGCCAACAACACCGCCTTGTCGAGGCAGCGCGACGGCACCGATCTCAATCTCAGCGGTAATGTGTCCCTGAAGGGACGTCTCAGTCGTCCCACGCTCAGCGGCGCCATTTTTGTGCCCAGAGCGAACATCGTGGTCGACCCGCTCGGTGCGCGCAACGCGCTCGATCTCTCATCGGAAGCGGCGCGCGAGTTTCTGGGCGCCGATGATATCCCGGTGGCCGAAACGGCCGCGCGGTCACTCGCGGCGTTGGGTTCCTTCGTGAGTGTTGAGAACGCCCGGGTGGATCTGGGCAATGAGGTGTGGGTGCAGACACCGGAGTCGCGCATCAAAATCTCGGGTGGACTGGCCGTGGCGATGAGCGGAGACCGCCTCGCACTTGACGGGGAGATCAATGCCAACCGGGGGCAGTACCGACTCGATCTTGGCGTCTCCAGCCGAAGCTTCAGCGTAGACTCTGGTCGCGTGCGCTTTTTCGGGAGCAGCGCGATTGCTCCCACACTCGATATCAGCGCCACCAATACCGTCCGCGTGGCGGGCGGGAGCGCCATACCGGTTCGTGTGCATATCGGTGGGAGCTACGACGTGCCGGTGCTCACGCTCTCCAGCTCGGATCCACTCTATGCCAATGCGCCAGAGTCGGAGATCATCTCGCTGCTGATTTTCGGTGCACCCACCTTTGCGCTGGACGGGGCAAGTCAAAGCACCGTTCGCGCGGTCACGGGGGTGCTGCTGCCGTCAGTTGGTGGCGCCATGGAAGGTGTGCTTCAGCGGTTCCTACCGGGCATCAACACGATTCAGGTTACCACCGCCGGTGGGCAGTCGCGGCAGGATCTCTCGGCCCTCTCCCTGTTGGACAACCTCAGCATCAGTGCCGGGAAACAGCTCGGTGAGCGCACCTTCCTTCGCGCCAACACCGGTGTCTGTCGGGGGAGTGCGTCGTCCACGCGCTCGTCGCTCTGGATCGGACTGGCCGCCGAATATCGACTGAGTCGCAACCTCACCGGCCAGATCGGTATGGATCCGGGCTCTGCTCCGTGCACCCAGCTCGGCACCAATGGTTTCCCACGGCTCCAGTTCGGGTTTGATCTCTTCCGCGAGTGGATCTTCTAGAACGGGGCGGGGGTGCGTTGCCACCGTCGCCATGTGCGACTGAGGACCGCCGTGGCGCCGCCGGCTAAGGCGCCGAGCGTGGCGGCGAAGGTAATGATCGGTTCGCGCGTTCCCTCGTCGCCGAGGAGCACGGTGAGGATCTCGCGACGGAGTTTGAGCACCACCGGCGAGGCCACCTTGATGCTGTTGAAGTGGCGGTCATACCGCCCACCAACGCCTTCAATCAGCGCCGCCGTGCGGGCGAAGTACACCAACTCGCCGGGCAGGACGATCGGCCAGTTGAAGAGTTCGCGCATGACTCGATCCGCAATCGCCCGCGCCCGATCCTCCATCGCGGTGTCCTGATACGCGATGTCGAGGAGCACGCGCACGAGGTTGCTCATCGCGTCCGGCGTTGTGCCTGGCGCCACCATGCCCAGTGCGAAGAACCCAGCCGCTGTGGCGTCCGCATCACGCCGGATCGCGGCCAGAATGGTTTCGAACAGCGCCTTCCGAACCGGAATGTCCACATCGATGACCATGCCGAAATCGAGCAACACGATGCGGCCTTCGGCATCCACCAGCAAATTGCCGGCGTGCGGATCCGCATGAAACACACCGTCCCGCAGCATCATGCGCGCGTAGCTTTCAATCAGCGTTTCCACCAGCGCGCGCGGGGAGACGTCACCGCGCGCAATCTGCGCATCGAGGGCATCAATCCGCGTCCCCTCCATGAACTCCAGCACAAGCACATTGCGGCGTGTCAGCGCTGTTTCCACCCTCGGAATACGCAGGCGTGGTTCATCCAGAAAACGTTCGCGCATCTTCATGCATTGCATGGCTTCGCGCTCGAAGTCCATCTCTTCGCCAACGTGTCGCGCAAACTCGTCCAGCACGACCCGGAATCCCAGCACGTGATGGTGCGGGAAACGCGCGTACACCGCGTTCACGATGGCGCGTGCCAACCGCACGTCGCGCACCACGACAGCCTCTACGCGTGGGCGCAGAATCTTCACCACCACATCCCGCCCTTGATAGCGCGCACGATGTACCTGACCAAGTGACCCCGCCGCGAGCGGTGATGGGTCGAGCTGATCCACGATGTGGTCCGGATCGGCCTGCCACGCCTGCTGCAGCTCGGCGCGGAGCTGTGCCCAGGGAACCGGTGGGACCCGGTCGGTCAGCGTTCCAAGGGCGGCCAAATACGGTTCAGGCACCAGGTCTGCGCGGCTCGCAAAGATCTGCGCAAGCTTCACAAAGGCTGGTCCCAGCGCGGCGAGGTCGCGTACCACGCGGCGTGCCCGACGCTCGTGGAAAGCGGGAGACCGCTCAATCGGCCCACCCCGTCGAATCCAGCGCCGCCGATCCCGGAGGAAGGACACCACCATGGGCACCAGTCGCCACAGAATCGCGACCAGCCGCGGAAGGTCACGCCACGGCATGGGTCATCGCGTCGGAGATGGCCTGGTCCATGTTCAGCCCCGTCAAGCGGCACGTCGCCTCCCAGAGCCTCTCGGCGCGCTCGTCGTCACGAGCCGTGCGCGATGGGGTCACGCGGCGGCGGTTCACCCAATAGTCGCCGGATCCGGTTCCGGCCTCGGGAGCGTGCGAGAGCCACACCAGCGTATCTGCGCCCTGGGCCGGTGTGATGGACACGAGGTCCATTACACGGCGCAGCACTCGCCCCATGCGTCCGTTGTTGGTGGCAAAGCGCGTGCGCACAACGCCGGGGTGCATGGCATGGGTTACCACCCGCGATGGATCGAGTCTGCGCGCCAACGCACGGGTAAACCAGATGTTGTACAGTTTCGAGTTCGCGTATTGTCGCCATCCCCCGTAATGGCGCGCCAGCTGGAGGTCGTCCAGCCGGGGGTGCGCCTGCTGATGGGCGCGACTGGACACGTTCACAATTCGCGCCGGGGCGCCCGGACGCGAGGCCGCGATCAGCGGTGCCAGCAGATAGGTCGTGAGGGTGACATAACTCAGATGGTTCAAGGCAAAGGTCCGCTCGAATCCGTCCGCGGTGACGTCGCGCTCCAGAAACATCGCGCCGGCATTATTGGCCAGCACATCAATGCGTGGCAGGCGCGCGCGAAGGCGGTCGGCCAGATCGCGTACCGCGTCCTGCTGCGCGAGGTCGGCAATCTCCCACGTAATCCCCCGTTCGGTGGAGCCCGTGCCGGCGACCATCCGGAGATCGCTCATAATCGCCCGCGCAGCGGCGGCGGTTTTTGCCTCGTTGCGGCCCACCATCACCACCGACGCACCAGCGGCGGCGTAGGCGCGAACGGCGGCCTTCCCGATACCATCGCTGGCACCGGTCACGATAACGGTCTTTCCCGCAAGAGGGGATGTGGATGCGCTGTTCACTATGGCAGTGTCAGGGTCAGGTCGCGTCGCGGCGACGGCGACCTGAGAACAACGAAACAACCCCGTCGCGAGTTCGCAGAGAGTGCGAACCGACGACGGGGCCTTGGGGCCGCAGGTGGCGGGCCGGTTAATTCGCGATGGCCGTGATGGCGAGGGGGCCGAGTGCTCCGGCGGTGGCGGTGGCCGTCTGGAGGCCAAGCTGCGGCCCCAGCGTCCAGCGAACGGTCACCTCTCCCAACGCGTTCGTAACAGCCGATACCGGCGAGAGGCTGCCGCCGCCGCCCGTAATGGCGAGACCGATGGTTTGGCCGGGAATCGGGACGTTGGCGCCACCCGTGACCCGCAAGACGATCTGGACGGTGAGTGCGGTGCCTGCCTTGGCGGTTTGGTTGTTGCCTTGCACCACCGTCAGTTCACTGGCCACGACGCCGTTTGCACTCAGCGTCACAGGTTCCACGCCGGGCGCCACACCCGTCAGCGTTTGAATCTGCGCCGCCGGACCGAGTGTCCACCGTGCCTTGACTTCGCCGTTGGCGTCGCTGACCACCGTACCCGGGTCAACGGAGCCCCCGCCGGCGAGCACATTAAAGCTCACCGGAATCTTGGCGATGGGGGCACCGTCGGTGCCAAGCACCCGGAGCACCACGGGCGTGAGAAGCTGCGTGCCTGCTGCCGCCGTCTGGAAGTGCCCCTGAACAATGGACAGGCGTGACGCCGTCGGGGGTTCCACGGTTTTGGTACAACCGGGAAACGCCAGCAGGGTGGGGACTGCCGTAAAGAGCACGGCGAGCAGATGGGTGGGACGTGGTGAAGGCATGGTCTCGTATGGTCGGGGTGCTTACTGCCATGCTGTAGTGTCGGAACGGGCGCCCGCAAACTTGAGGGCCACTTTCCCCGGTACTGGTGGCGCGCCGTGCTGGACTATCGTCTAGATTGGATGGGTTATGACTGTGACGCCTTTACATGCCCCCCGCTCGATCCGTGTATCGGACACCGAGCCGCCCCAGAGGGGACAGTGGCCTACCGGACTCGCGCCCGACGTGCCGCCGGCACGGAATCCGGGCACGGCCCTCGACCTCGCGCTGGTGCGGGCCACGCGGGTGAATCGCAGTGCGGTGGAACGCCGGGTGGCCGCGCTTGGCGGCCGGCGGACGGTAAAAAAGGAATGGCAAGCCGCGTGGTTGCTGCGCGCGATCTCCTGCATGGACTTAACCACGCTTGCCGGTGATGATACCCCCGGAAATGTGCGCCGTCTGTGTGCGAAAGCCCGGCATCCCCTGCGGCAAGACCTCGTGGAGGCGCTTGGTGTGCGCGATCTCGGGGTCACGGTTGGCGCGGTGTGTGTGTATCACCAATACGTCGCCCTCGCGGTGCAAGCGCTTGAGGGGTCGGGCGTTCCCGTGGCCGCGGTCTCTACCGGCTTCCCCGCCGGCCTGTCACCATTTGAGCAGCGGGTGGCAGAGATTCACGCGTCGGTGGCCGCGGGCGCCACGGAAATTGACATCGTCATTACACGCGCACACGTCCTCACCGGAAACTGGCAGGCCCTGTACGACGAAGTGCGCGCCTTTCGTGAAGCCTGTGGCGCGGCGCATCTCAAGGCCATTCTGGGCGTGGGCGAGCTCGCGACGCTCACGAACGTGGCGCGCGCCAGTCAGGTTGCCATGATGGCTGGTGCCGATTTCATCAAGACCAGCACGGGGAAGGAACCCACCAACGCCACCCTGCCCGTGGGACTGGTGATGACGCGTATGATCCGCGACTTCGGATCGCGTACGGGTGCTGAAGTGGGGTTTAAGCCGGCAGGTGGCATTCGTACCGCCAAGCAGGCGCTCGATTGGCTCATCCTCATGAAGGAGGAGCTCGGGGATCGTTGGTTGCGCCCGCACCTCTTCCGTTTTGGAGCCAGCGGGCTGCTCACCGACGTCGAACGCCAGCTCGAACATTTCGTGACGGGCCGCTACGCCGCGGCTCATCGCCAACCCATGGTGTGACCCCGATGGCTCGCAAAGCAACTCCACCCGGCGGTTCCGTCCGCGAAATCTTCGAGACGATGTCATACGGACCCGCGCCTGAGGGCGACGACGTCGTGCGCGCATGGCTGGCGAGCCGTGAGGGAACGTTTGGACACTACATCGGGGGCGTCT